>NZ_JAYJLJ010000012.1:0-155084 GCF_051948815.1 Aeromonas sp. Lyrl_2 | reverse complement strand
CCCGTCACTGGTAAATTCTGGCGCATAAGAACCTCAAGGGTTGGCTGTTTTATTTTATTGTTTTCGGCATTAAGCCCAATTTCTTGAGCGTTACGATAAAGCTAGCATGGAAACGATAGGTGCAAGCAAGTTAAGGGTTGCATCGCGCATGTCAATCTAGGCTATACCCTAACTTGATGTCAGGCAGGGCCGCGCCGCTTCGTCAGTGTCATTTTCAGAAGACGACTGCACCAGTTGATTGGGCGTAATGGCTGTTGTGCAGCCAGCTCCTGACAGTTCAATATCAGAAGTGATCTGCACCAATCTCGACTATGCTCAATACTCGTGTGCACCAAAGCGAGGTGAGCATGGCGACGGACACCCCACGGATTCCAGAACAAGGCGTGGCCACTCTGCCTGATGAGGCTTGGGAGCGTGCGCGCCGTCGTGCGGAGATCATCAGTCCGTTGGCGCAGTCGGAGACGGTCGGGCACGAAGCGGCCGATATGGCGGCTCAGGCGCTGGGCTTGTCTCGGCGCCAGGTATACGTTCTGATCCGGCGTGCCCGGCAAGGCAGCGGCCTCGTGACGGATCTGGTGCCCGGCCAGTCCGGTGGAGGTAAAGGTAAGGGGCGCTTGCCGGAACCGGTCGAGCGCGTCATCCACGAGCTACTGCAAAAGCGGTTCCTGACCAAGCAGAAGCGCAGCCTAGCGGCCTTTCACCGCGAAGTCACTCAGGTGTGCAAGGCTCAAAAACTGCGAGTGCCGGCGCGCAATACCGTGGCCTTACGGATCGCTAGCCTTGACCCGCGCAAGGTCATCCGCCGGCGGGAAGGCCAGGATGCCGCTCGTGACCTACAAGGTGTGGGCGGCGAGCCTCCTGCCGTGACCGCGCCGCTGGAGCAGGTGCAGATAGACCATACGGTCATCGACCTGATCGTGGTCGATGACCGCGACCGGCAACCTATTGGCCGCCCGTACCTGACCCTCGCCATCGACGTGTTCACCCGCTGCGTGCTCGGCATGGTCGTCACGCTGGAAGCGCCGTCTGCCGTTTCGGTTGGCCTGTGCCTCGTGCATGTCGCCTGCGACAAGCGCCCTTGGCTGGAAGGACTGAACGTGGAAATGGATTGGCAGATGAGCGGCAAGCCCTTGCTGCTCTACCTAGACAACGCGGCCGAGTTCAAGAGCGAGGCCCTGCGCCGGGGTTGCGAGCAGCATGGCATCCGGCTGGACTATCGCCCGCTGGGACAGCCGCACTATGGCGGCATCGTGGAACGGATCATCGGCACGGCGATGCAGATGATTCACGACGAACTGCCGGGAACGACCTTCTCCAACCCTGACCAGCGCGGCGACTACGATTCCGAAAACAAGGCCGCCCTGACGCTGCGCGAGCTAGAGCGCTGGCTCACATTGGCGGTCGGCACCTACCACGGTTCGGTGCACAACGGCCTGCTCCAACCGCCGGCCGCGCGCTGGGCCGAGGCCGTGGCGCGTGTCGGCGTACCGGCCGTCGTCACACGCGCTACTTCGTTCCTGGTCGATTTTCTGCCGATCCTCCGGCGCACGCTGACCCGCACCGGCTTTGTCATCGACCACATCCACTACTACGCCGATGCGCTCAAGCCGTGGATTGCGCGGCGTGAACGCTGGCCGTCCTTTCTGATCCGGCGCGATCCGCGCGACATCAGCCGTATCTGGGTCCTGGAACCGGAGGGACAGCATTACCTGGAAATTCCCTACCGTACCTTGTCGCATCCGGCTGTCACCCTCTGGGAACAACGGCAGGCGCTGGCGAAACTGCGGCAGCAAGGGCGCGAACAGGTGGATGAGTCGGCGCTGTTCCGCATGATCGGCCAGATGCGTGAGATTGTGACCAGCGCGCAGAAGGCCACACGCAAGGCGCGGCGTGACGCGGATCGCCGCCAGCACCTCAAGACATCAGCTCGGCCGGACAAGCCCGTTCCGCCGGATACGGATATTGCCGACCCGCAGGCAGACAACTTGCCACCCGCCAAACCGTTCGACCAGATTGAGGAGTGGTAGCCGTGGACGAATATCCCATCATCGACCTGTCCCACCTGCTGCCGGCGGCCCAGGGCTTGGCCCGTCTTCCGGCGGACGAGCGCATCCAGCGCCTTCGCGCCGACCGCTGGATCGGCTATCCGCGCGCAGTCGAGGCGCTGAACCGGCTGGAAGCCCTTTATGCGTGGCCAAACAAGCAACGCATGCCCAACCTGCTGCTGGTTGGCCCGACCAACAATGGCAAGTCGATGATCGTCGAGAAGTTCCGCCGCACCCACCCGGCCAGCTCCGACGCCGACCAGGAGCACATCCCGGTGTTGGTCGTGCAGATGCCGTCCGAGCCGTCCGTGATCCGCTTCTACGTCGCGCTGCTCGCCGCGATGGGCGCGCCGCTGCGCCCACGCCCACGGTTGCCGGAAATGGAGCAACTGGCTCTGGCACTGCTGCGCAAGGTCGGCGTGCGCATGCTGGTGATCGACGAGCTGCACAACGTGCTGGCCGGCAACAGCGTCAACCGCCGGGAATTCCTCAACCTGCTGCGCTTCCTCGGCAACGAACTGCGCATCCCGTTGGTTGGGGTAGGCACGCGCGACGCCTACCTAGCCATCCGCTCCGATGACCAGTTGGAAAATCGCTTCGAGCCGATGATGCTGCCGGTATGGGAGGCCAACGACGATTGCTGCTCACTGCTGGCCAGCTTCGCCGCTTCGCTCCCGCTGCGCCGGCCTTCCCCAATTGCCACGCTGGACATGGCTCGCTACCTGCTCACACGCAGCGAGGGCACCATAGGGGAACTGGCGCACTTGCTGATGGCGGCGGCCATCGTCGCCGTGGAGAGCGGCGAGGAAGCGATCAACCATCGCACACTCAGCATGGCCTGTCGACAACCTCTCGCGCAACCAAGACATCGCGGTCGGACTGCAAGTGATCTTGAAGCCACGGGCCCGTCCCACCCCGACATGGACCTCGATGCCCGAACGGACGTTAGATTTCGAGTTCTAGGCGTTCTGCGATGAAGGTTGGATCCCAGCCGGGATTGAAAGTGTCGACGTGGGTGAATCCGAGCCGCTCGTATAGGCCACGCAGGTTCGGGTGGCAGTCGAGCCGCAGCTTGGCGCACCCCTGCGTTCGCGCGGCATGGCGGCAAGCCTCGATCAGCGCGGAGCTGACACCCCGGCCCGCATGTGTCCGTCGCACCGCGAGCTTGTGCAGATATGCGGCCTCCCCCTTGAGGGCGTCGGGCCAGAACTCGGGATCCTCGGCCGACAAGGTGCAACAGCCGACGATGCCGTCGCTGCAACTCGCGACTAGGAGCTCGGATCTCAGGACGAAGGTCTCCGCGAATGTCCGGTCGATCCGCGCGACGTCCCAGGCGGGCGTTCCCTTGGCGGACATCCACGCCGCAGCGTCGTGCATCAGCCGCACAACCTCGTCGATATCACCCGAGCAGGCGACCCGAACGTTCGGAGGCTCCTCGCTGTCCATTCGCTCCCCTGGCGCGGTATGAACCGCCGCCTCATAGTGCAGTTTGATCCTGACGAGCCCAGCATGTCTGCGCCCACCTTCGCGGAACCTGACCAGGGTCCGCTAGCGGGCGGCCGGAAGGTGAATGCTAGGCATGATCTAACCCTCGGTCTCTGGCGTCGCGACTGCGAAATTTCGCGAGGGTTTCCGAGAAGGTGATTGCGCTTCGCAGATCTCCAGGCGCGTGGGTGCGGACGTAGTCAGCGCCATTGCCGATCGCGTGAAGTTCCGCCGCAAGGCTCGCTGGACCCAGATCCTTTACAGGAAGGCCAACGGTGGCGCCCAAGAAGGATTTCCGCGACACCGAGACCAATAGCGGAAGCCCCAACGCCGACTTCAGCTTTTGAAGGTTCGACAGCACGTGCAGCGATGTTTCCGGTGCGGGGCTCAAGAAAAATCCCATCCCCGGATCGAGGATGAGCCGGTCGGCAGCGACCCCGCTCCGTCGCAAGGCGGAAACCCGCGCCTCGAAGAACCGCACAATCTCGTCGAGCGCGTCTTCGGGTCGAAGGTGACCGGTGCGGGTGGCGATGCCATCCCGCTGCGCTGAGTGCATAACCACCAGCCTGCAGTCCGCCTCAGCAATATCGGGATAGAGCGCAGGGTCAGGAAATCCTTGGATATCGTTCAGGTAGCCCACGCCGCGCTTGAGCGCATAGCGCTGGGTTTCCGGTTGGAAGCTGTCGATTGAAACACGGTGCATCTGATCGGACAGGGCGTCTAAGAGCGGCGCAATACGTCTGATCTCATCGGCCGGCGATACAGGCCTCGCGTCCGGATGGCTGGCGGCCGGTCCGACATCCACGACGTCTGATCCGACTCGCAGCATTTCGATCGCCGCGGTGACAGCGCCGGCGGGGTCTAGCCGCCGGCTCTCATCGAAGAAGGAGTCCTCGGTGAGATTCAGAATGCCGAACACCGTCACCATGGCGTCGGCCTCCGCAGCGACTTCCACGATGGGGATCGGGCGAGCAAAAAGGCAGCAATTATGAGCCCCATACCTACAAAGCCCCACGCATCAAGCTTTTGCCCATGAAGCAACCAGGCAATGGCTGTAATTATGACGACGCCGAGTCCCGACCAGACTGCATAAGCAACACCGACAGGGATGGATTTCAGAACCAGAGAAAGAAAATAAAATGCGATGCCATAACCGATTATGACAACGGCGGAAGGGGCAAGCTTAGTAAAGCCCTCGCTAGATTTTAATGCGGATGTTGCGATTACTTCGCCAACTATTGCGATAACAAGAAAAAGCCAGCCTTTCATGATATATCGCCTGAATTAAGCCGCGCCGCGAAGCGGCGTCGGCTTGAATGAACTGTTAGACATCATTGGCGTGGAGCCGAGCAGACTGGCGGCTTCGTGCTTCACAAAGTAAATGAACGCAGTCAACTGATCAGCGCGTGAGGCCAAGCAATCCATCCCTTGTCCAAGGTAAGCCTGCTGGGCTTCAAGCAGCACGGGCTGATGTTGGACGGGCAGGCGTTCCATTACCCAGTTGGCAGCTACATCCTTCGGCGCGATCTTGCCGGTTGCTGCGCTGTACCAAATGCGAGACAAGGTAAGCACTACATTCCGCTCGTCGCCTGCCCAATCCGGTTGTGAGTTCCATAGTTTCAAGGTGTCGGCCAGTGCTTTGAATAGATCGCTTTCCGGGACTGGGTTGAAGAAATCTTCCGCGGCCGAACCTGCCAAGGCAAGGCTGTGTTGCCTTGCTTTAGTTAGCAGAATAGCCAGATCAACATCGGTTGTCGCGGGCTCGAAGATGCCCGCAAGAATGTCCTTGCGCTGCCACTCCCCGAATTGCAGTTCCCGTCTGGCTGGATAACGCCAAGGAACAACATCGCCGTACACGACGATGGTAACTTCCAAGGCACGGAGAGCTTCACTTTGGCCGGGAGAAGCGGAAACTTCCAGGAAATCTACGAACAGAGCCTGCCGCACAGTCTCATCGAGCTGTGCAGTCACAGTAACCAGCAAATCAATATCACTGCATGGCTTCAGGCCACCGTCGAGTGCAGAGCCGTACAAATGCACGGCCAGCAACGTCGATCCCAGATGATGCTCGATGACGTTGAGTGCCTGTGATAGCTGTACCGAAATCTCGGCGGGCACTGCGTTGCTCATGATGTCTAACTCCCAATTTGTGTAGGGCTTATTATGCACGCTTAAAAATAATAAAAGCAGACTTGACCTGATAGTTTGGCTGTGAGCAATTATGTGCTTAGTGCATCTAACGCCTGAAATAAGCCGTGCCGCGAAGCGGCATCGGCTTGATTGAATTGTTAGACGGCAAACTCGAGCCAATACTTGTGCAGGCCAACAATATTAGACGAGCACAGCATGGGCATTGCCGCTTTGATCTTCTCCAGTGACCAATTCCACCACTCCATCTCCAGAAGCAATGAAATTTCCTCATCGGTGAAGCGTTTCTTAATCTTCTTAGCGGGATTGCCGCCAACGATAGCGTAAGGCTCCACATCTTTTGTCACCAACGAGCGGCTGCCTATCACCGCACCGTGCCCGATCTTGATTCCGGGCATGACCATTGCCTCAGAGCCGATCCAAACGTCATTGCCAATGACAGTATTACCTGCTTTTTGGAAGGCATCGAGTGCGCTTGAGAATGCAGGTTCTTCCTGCATATAAAAGAACGGGAAAGATGATGCCCAGTCGTACCGATGCCCCTGATTGCCAGCCATGATAAAGGAAGCCCCACTCCCGATAGAGCAGAAACTACCGATGATCAACTTATCAACGTCATCACGGTCCGGAAACAGATACCGTGCGCAGTCATCGAATGAGTGCCCATGATAGTAGCCAGAGTAATAGCTGTACCGCCCAACTTTGATATTGGGGTTCTTCACTTGCTCAGAAAGCAGCTTGCCTTTGAAGGGGCTATCAAAGTAGTTGGTCATAAGAGATCCCGCGGTCTGTGACTTTGCCGTCTAACGTAGAAGTAACCGGCGCTGCGCGGCTTTATCGCGCTGCGTCCGAGTTGACTGCCGGGTTGGGCGGCAACGCTTCGATAGAGCGAAGGATTGCCCGCACTATTGCCTCCCTTTTGAAAAGGTCATCCATCCTGTTTGGCGTATCAATATTCAGTGCGAAGAATACGGGGCCAGTCGGCCACTCAACCCATCCTACCCACCAACCCATGCGGCCTTCCCAGCCCGTCTTTGCGCGCAGTATCCAGTTGCGACCGGCTTCCACAATCATGAGGTCCTTGACCAAGCGCTGATGTTCTACCCGAAAGGGCAACTCGTTATGATAGAGCTTCCTGAGAAATGCAATCTGTTCTTGTGCCGCGATAGCAAGATTGCCATCTATCCAGTAATCGCCATTACTTGTCGAAGGATCGGCGTTGCCATAGTCGATTTGCTTCAAATAGCGTCGAGCCTTGTCTTCACCGATCTCTTTTGCAAATAGCTCATAAATCCAGACAGTAGAATTCCGCATTGCTGATCGCAAGTCTTGGTCTTGGTTGTGAGCTGCAAAGCTTCTTTTGATGCCGTCCCATCGGAAAACTTGAAACTCATCACGTGCAGCGCCTGCGTCAAGTGCAAAAAGTGTATGTGGAATCTTGAATGTCGAGGCCGGCGAGTAGCGTTTCTCTGACCGCACCTGATCAAAAACCAATATGACACGATCTGTTTGGCGTTCGTCTGCCACAACTATCGTGCCTTTGGCTTGAAATTCGCTGAAAAACTTCCGCCAGTCAGAACGTTCGCGCATGCCTTCTTGTGCATGCGCGAACGTGCCAAAAACAAAAGTGGAGAAAAGTATTGCGAAGATTCGGATTGCCATTAAGTTTTCCTTGACGCCCAACACCTGAATTAAGCCGCGCCGCGAAGCGGCGTCGGCTTGAATGAGTTGTTAGGCAACACCGCGCTTTCTCTCGAAGGCTTGTCGTGTTTGAACCATGTAAACCGCCGGCCCGTCAGGCGTGGTGATGATCTTCTCCCGCACGAATCCTGCCTTCTCATAGCAGCGTATGGCTCGATGGTTGTTCGGAGTCGGGTCGGTCTGAATCTTCGTCACGGTGGGGTCCGAGAACAGTAGTTCAACGAGAGCGCGGACAAGCCTTGTTCCTAGGCCTTTGTTCAACTGTGTCGGGTCAGCCAGAGACTGGTCTATTCCTCGCACTCCTGGATCAGTTTCATCTTCCCACCAGCCATCACCGCTTCCGAGCGCGACGTACGACTGAGCATAGCCGATCGGTTCCTCGCCCAGCATTGCGATGTACGGTGTTACGGACTCTTCCGCCATAGCTCTGGGCAGGTAGTGTTCCAGCACTTCATCAAGAGTCGGTCGCTCTTCGTCACCACCCCACCACTCAACGATGTGCGGCCGGTTGAGCCAATCATGGAGCATCGGCAGGTCGCGCTCGGTCATGAGGCGAAGAGTTATGGGGGGGGTGCTCGCGGACATGAAATGGTCGCTCTGTGCTGCCTAACGTTTGACATGAGAGGCGGCGCAAGGGCGTAGCCCTTGTGACGTCCTCTCGATGGAAGGGTTAGGCCACGCGTTCAAGCGCGGCAACAGGATAGATTTGTACAGAGCCCGGATGAGACTCGGACTCGACGGCATAGCCTTCTGGGGTTAGTTTTGTGCTGTACCAGCCGACAACTTGACCCTGCCAAGCGGCGCCAGATTTCTTGCGTACGCGATCTCCCAGGCCAAACGTGGCGCGGAATGGGAGCGCAAACTGGTCAGTAGCTGGAGAACTGACTTCCTTACTACTTTGATCCATACCTAACCTTTCTTGTGGATGCCTTGAGGGGATCTGGTGATCCATATCTACCATTTGACTGGGTGAGCGTTGGTTGCATCCGCGGTGAGCTGCCAGGAACTGCGGCGCTAGGCGTGGGAACTACAACTTTCTGCGCAGGCTAAGAAGTTCAAAGCGCCGACTCTCCCCTGCGGGGCCTAACTTTGTTTTAGGGCGACTGCCCTGCTGCGTAACATCGTTGCTGCTCCATAACATCAAACATCGACCCACGGCGTAACGCGCTTGCTGCTTGGATGCCCGAGGCATAGACTGTACAAAAAAACAGTCATAACAAGCCATGAAAACCGCCACTGCGCCGTTACCACCGCTGCGTTCGGTCAAGGTTCTGGACCAGTTGCGTGAGCGCATACGCTACTTGCATTACAGTTTACGAACCGAACAGGCTTATGTCAACTGGGTTCGTGCCTTCATCCGTTTCCACGGTGTGCGTCACCCGGCAACCTTGGGCAGCAGCGAAGTCGAGGCATTTCTGTCCTGGCTGGCGAACGAGCGCAAGGTTTCGGTCTCCACGCATCGTCAGGCATTGGCGGCCTTGCTGTTCTTCTACGGCAAGGTGCTGTGCACGGATCTGCCCTGGCTTCAGGAGATCGGAAGACCTCGGCCGTCGCGGCGCTTGCCGGTGGTGCTGACCCCGGATGAAGTGGTTCGCATCCTCGGTTTTCTGGAAGGCGAGCATCGTTTGTTCGCCCAGCTTCTGTATGGAACGGGCATGCGGATCAGTGAGGGTTTGCAACTGCGGGTCAAGGATCTGGATTTCGATCACGGCACGATCATCGTGCGGGAGGGCAAGGGCTCCAAGGATCGGGCCTTGATGTTACCCGAGAGCTTGGCACCCAGCCTGCGCGAGCAGCTGTCGCGTGCACGGGCATGGTGGCTGAAGGACCAGGCCGAGGGCCGCAGCGGCGTTGCGCTTCCCGACGCCCTTGAGCGGAAGTATCCGCGCGCCGGGCATTCCTGGCCGTGGTTCTGGGTTTTTGCGCAGCACACGCATTCGACCGATCCACGGAGCGGTGTCGTGCGTCGCCATCACATGTATGACCAGACCTTTCAGCGCGCCTTCAAACGTGCCGTAGAACAAGCAGGCATCACGAAGCCCGCCACACCGCACACCCTCCGCCACTCGTTCGCGACGGCCTTGCTCCGCAGCGGTTACGACATTCGAACCGTGCAGGATCTGCTCGGCCATTCCGACGTCTCTACGACGATGATTTACACGCATGTGCTGAAAGTTGGCGGTGCCGGAGTGCGCTCACCGCTTGATGCGCTGCCGCCCCTCACTAGTGAGAGGTAGGGCAGCGCAAGTCAATCCTGGCGGATTCACTACCCCTGCGCGAAGGCCATCGGTGCCGCATCGAACGGCCGGTTGCGGAAAGTCCTCCCTGCGTCCGCTGATGGCCGGCAGCAGCCCGTCGTTGCCTGATGGATCCAACCCCTCCGCTGCTATAGTGCAGTCGGCTTCTGACGTTCAGTGCAGCCGTCTTCTGAAAACGACAGTCAGAATAGAGTCTGCTTTCCCATTTTTTGACACATGCCCGCGAAGGTTATAGATTTCAGCCTGACAGAAATGGGCTTTGAGGCACAACGGAACAGAAAGTGCACTTAAGCCGCCTTCAACCAAGGAGACATCGTGCAGGGGCACCGCATCGGCTACGTCCGGGTCAGCAGCTTTGACCAGAACCCGGAACGCCAGCTGGAACAAACCCAGGTGAGCAAGGTGTTCACCGACAAGGCATCGGGCAAGGACACCCAGCGCCCCCAGCTCGAAGCGCTGCTGAGCTTCGTCCGCGAAGGCGATACAGTGGTGGTGCACAGCATGGATCGGCTGGCCCGCAACCTCGATGACCTGCGTCGCTTGGTACAGAAGCTGACTCAGCGCGGCGTGCGCATCGAGTTCCTGAAGGAGGGCCTGGTGTTCACTGGCGAGGACTCGCCGATGGCCAACCTGATGCTGTCGGTGATGGGGGCCTTCGCTGAGTTCGAGCGCGCCCTGATCCGCGAGCGGCAGCGTGAGGGCATCGCCTTGGCCAAGCAGCGTGGCGCGTACCGGGGCCGCAAGAAAGCCCTGTCCGATGAGCAGGCTGCTACCCTGCGGCAGCGAGCGACGGCCGGCGAGCCCAAGGCGCAGCTTGCCCGCGAGTTCAACATCAGCCGGGAAACCCTCTACCAGTACCTCCGCACGGACGACTGACACATGCCGCGTCGCTTGATCCTCTCGGCCACGGAGCGGGACACCCTGCTTGCGCTGCCGGAAAGCCAGGATGACCTGATCCGCTACTACACCTTCAACGACTCCGACCTGTCGCTGATCCGCCAGCGACGCGGCGACGCCAACCGCCTCGGCTTCGCCGTGCAGCTCTGCCTGCTGCGCTACCCCGGTTACGCGCTGGGAACCGACAGCGAGCTGCCCGAGCCGGTCATCCTGTGGGTGGCGAAGCAAGTCCAGGCCGAGCCGGCGAGCTGGGCAAAGTACGGCGAGCGCGACGTGACCCGTCGCGAGCATGCCCAGGAACTGCGCACCTACCTGCAACTGGCCCCGTTCGGCCTGTCCGACTTCCGCGCCCTGGTGCGCGAGCTAACCGAGCTGGCCCAGCAGACCGACAAAGGCTTGCTGCTGGCCGGTCAGGCCCTGGAGAGCCTACGGCAGAAACGACGCATCCTGCCGGCGCTGAGCGTGATTGACCGGGCCTGCTCGGAAGCCATTGCGCGAGCCAATCGGCGGGTCTACCGCGCCCTGGTCGAACCACTCACGGACTCGCATCGGGCCAAGCTGGACGAGCTGTTGAAGCTCAAGGCCGGCAGCAGCATCACCTGGTTGACCTGGCTGCGCCAGGCACCGCTGAAACCCAACTCTCGGCACATGCTGGAACACATCGAGCGGCTGAAGACATTTCAGTTGGTGGACTTGCCCGAAGGCCTGGGCCGGCACATCCACCAGAACCGCCTGCTCAAGCTGGCCCGCGAGGGTGGGCAGATGACGCCCAAAGACCTCGGTAAGTTCGAGCCGCAGCGCCGCTACGCGACCCTGGCCGCCGTGGTGCTGGAGAGCACCGCGACCGTGATCGATGAGCTGGTCGATCTGCATGACCGCATCCTGGTCAAGCTGTTCAGCGGCGCGAAGCACAAGCATCAGCAGCAGTTCCAGAAGCAGGGCAAGGCGATCAACGACAAGGTGCGCCTGTACTCCAGGATCGGCCAGGCGCTGCTGGAAGCGAAGGAAAGCGGCAGCGACCCCTATGCCGCCATCGAGGCGGTGATTCCCTGGGACGAGTTCACCGAGAGCGTCAGCGAGGCCGAGCTGCTGGCCCGGCCGGAAGGCTTCGACCACCTGCACCTGGTCGGCGAGAACTTCGCCACCCTGCGCCGTTACACGCCGGCCTTGCTGGAGGTGCTGGAACTGCGCGCCGCGCCGGCCGCGCAAGGCGTGCTGGCAGCCGTGCAGACCCTGCGTGAGATGAACGCCGACAACCTGCGCAAGGTGCCGGCCGATGCACCCACGGCCTTCATCAAGCCGCGCTGGAAGCCGCTGGTGATCACCCCGGAAGGCCTCGACCGGAAATTCTACGAAATCTGCGCCCTGTCCGAGCTGAAGAACGCCCTGCGCTCCGGCGACATCTGGGTCAAGGGCTCGCGGCAGTTCCGCGACTTCGACGACTACCTGCTGCCGGCCGAGAAGTTCGCCGCACTCAAGCGCGAGCAGGCCCTGCCCCTGGCGATCAACCCGAACAGCGACCAGTACCTGGAAGAGCGTTTGCAGCTGCTGGACGAGCAGTTGGCCACCGTCACCCGCCTGGCCAAGGACAACGAGCTGCCCGATGCCATCCTCACCGAGTCAGGGCTGAAAATCACCCCGCTGGATGCGGCGGTGCCGGATCGGGCGCAGGCGCTGATCGACCAAACCAGCCAGTTACTGCCGCGCATCAAGATCACCGAACTGCTGATGGACGTGGACGACTGGACGGGCTTCAGCCGCCACTTCACCCACTTGAAGGACGGGGCCGAGGCCAAAGACAGGACGTTGCTGCTGTCCGCAATCCTCGGTGATGCGATCAACCTCGGGCTGACCAAGATGGCCGAGTCGAGCCCCGGCCTGACCTACGCCAAGCTGTCCTGGCTGCAAGCCTGGCACATCCGCGACGAAACCTATTCGGCGGCCTTGGCCGAGCTGGTCAACCACCAGTATCGCCACGCCTTTGCCGCCCACTGGGGCGACGGCACGACCTCATCCTCCGATGGCCAGCGCTTCCGCGCGGGTGGCCGGGGCGAGAGCACCGGGCACGTCAACCCGAAGTACGGTAGCGAGCCGGGACGGCTGTTCTATACCCATATCTCCGACCAGTACGCGCCGTTCAGCACCCGCGTGGTGAATGTCGGCGTCCGCGATTCCACCTATGTGCTCGACGGCCTGCTGTACCACGAGTCCGACCTGCGGATCGAGGAGCACTACACCGACACGGCCGGCTTCACCGATCACGTCTTTGCCCTGATGCACCTGCTAGGCTTCCGCTTCGCGCCGCGCATCCGCGACCTCGGCGAAACCAAGCTGTACGTGCCGCAGGGCGTGCAAGCCTACCCGACGTTGCGCCCGCTGATCGGCGGCACCCTGAACATCAAGCACGTGCGTGCCCACTGGGACGACATCCTGCGCCTGGCCAGCTCGATCAAGCAGGGCACCGTCACCGCCTCGCTGATGCTGCGCAAGCTCGGCAGCTACCCGCGCCAGAACGGACTGGCCGTGGCCCTGCGCGAGCTGGGCCGGATCGAGCGCACGCTGTTCATCCTGGACTGGCTGCAAAGTGTTGAACTGCGCCGCCGCGTGCATGCCGGCCTGAACAAAGGTGAGGCGCGCAACTCGCTGGCCAGGGCGGTGTTCTTCAACCGCCTTGGGGAAATCAGGGATCGGAGCTTCGAGCAGCAGCGCTACCGGGCCAGCGGCCTCAACCTGGTGACGGCGGCTATCGTGCTGTGGAACACGGTGTACCTGGAACGCGCCACCCAGGGGTTGGTCGAGGCCGGCAAGCCGGTGGACGGCGAGCTGCTGCAATTCCTGTCGCCGCTGGGCTGGGAGCACATCAACCTAACCGGCGATTACGTCTGGCGGCAGAGCCGCAGACTGGAAGACGGGAAGTTTCGGCCCTTACGGATGCCCGGAAAACCTTAGCGTACGATTTTTTCCGAATTCTGCGGGCTCCCCTATCTCATCTGCGCAAGGCAGAACGTGAAGACGGCCGCCCTGGACCTCGCCCGCGAGCGCCAGGCGCACGAGGCCGGCGCGCGGACCCGCGCCACGGCCCACGAGCGGACGCCGCAGCAGGAGCGCCAGAAGGCCGCCAGAGAGGCCGAGCGCGGCCGTGAGGCTTGGACGCTAGGGCAGGGCATGAAAAAGCCCGTAGCGGGCTGCTACGGGCGTCTGACGCGGTGGAAAGGGGGAGGGGATGTTGTCTACATGGCTCTGCTGTAGTGAGTGGGTTGCGCTCCGGCAGCGGTCCTGATCAATCGTCACCCTTTCTCGGTCCTTCAACGTTCCTGACAACGAGCCTCCTTTTCGCCAATCCATCGACAATCACCGCGAGTCCCTGCTCGAACGCTGCGTCCGGACCGGCTTCGTCGAAGGCGTCTATCGCGGCCCGCAACAGCGGCGAGAGCGGAGCCTGTTCAACGGTGCCGCCGCGCTCGCCGGCATCGCTGTCGCCGGCCTGCTCCTCAAGCACGGCCCCAACAGTGAAGTAGCTGATTGTCATCAGCGCATTGACGGCGTCCCCGGCCGAAAAACCCGCCTCGCAGAGGAAGCGAAGCTGCGCGTCGGCCGTTTCCATCTGCGGTGCGCCCGGTCGCGTGCCGGCATGGATGCGCGCGCCATCGCGGTAGGCGAGCAGCGCCTGCCTGAAGCTGCGGGCATTCCCGATCAGAAATGAGCGCCAGTCGTCGTCGGCTCTCGGCACCGAATGCGTATGATTCTCCGCCAGCATGGCTTCGGCCAGTGCGTCGAGCAGCGCCCGCTTGTTCCTGAAGTGCCAGTAAAGCGCCGGCTGCTGAACCCCCAACCGTTCCGCCAGTTTGCGTGTCGTCAGACCGTCTACGCCGACCTCGTTCAACAGGTCCAGGGCGGCACGGATCACTGTATTCGGCTGCAACTTTGTCATGCTTGACACTTTATCACTGATAAACATAATATGTCCACCAACTTATCAGTGATAAAGAATCCGCGCGTTCAATCGGACCAGCGGAGGCTGGTCCGGAGGCCAGACGTGAAACCCAACAGACCCCTGATCGTAATTCTGAGCACTGTCGCGCTCGACGCTGTCGGCATCGGCCTGATTATGCCGGTGCTGCCGGGCCTCCTGCGCGATCTGGTTCACTCGAACGACGTCACCGCCCACTATGGCATTCTGCTGGCGCTGTATGCGTTGATGCAATTTGCCTGCGCACCTGTGCTGGGCGCGCTGTCGGATCGTTTCGGGCGGCGGCCGGTCTTGCTCGTCTCGCTGGCCGGCGCTGCTGTCGACTACGCCATCATGGCGACGGCGCCTTTCCTTTGGGTTCTCTATATCGGGCGGATCGTGGCCGGCATCACCGGGGCGACTGGGGCGGTAGCCGGCGCTTATATTGCCGATATCACTGATGGCGATGAGCGCGCGCGGCACTTCGGCTTCATGAGCGCCTGTTTCGGGTTCGGGATGGTCGCGGGACCTGTGCTCGGTGGGCTGATGGGCGGTTTCTCCCCCCACGCTCCGTTCTTCGCCGCGGCAGCCTTGAACGGCCTCAATTTCCTGACGGGCTGTTTCCTTTTGCCGGAGTCGCACAAAGGCGAACGCCGGCCGTTACGCCGGGAGGCTCTCAACCCGCTCGCTTCGTTCCGGTGGGCCCGGGGCATGACCGTCGTCGCCGCCCTGATGGCGGTCTTCTTCATCATGCAACTTGTCGGACAGGTGCCGGCCGCGCTTTGGGTCATTTTCGGCGAGGATCGCTTTCACTGGGACGCGACCACGATCGGCATTTCGCTTGCCGCATTTGGCATTCTGCATTCACTCGCCCAGGCAATGATCACCGGCCCTGTAGCCGCCCGGCTCGGCGAAAGGCGGGCACTCATGCTCGGAATGATTGCCGACGGCACAGGCTACATCCTGCTTGCCTTCGCGACACGGGGATGGATGGCGTTCCCGATCATGGTCCTGCTTGCTTCGGGTGGCATCGGAATGCCGGCGCTGCAAGCAATGTTGTCCAGGCAGGTGGATGAGGAACGTCAGGGGCAGCTGCAAGGCTCACTGGCGGCGCTCACCAGCCTGACCTCGATCGTCGGACCCCTCCTCTTCACGGCGATCTATGCGGCTTCTATAACAACGTGGAAC
This sequence comes from Aeromonas sp. Lyrl_2, assembly GCF_051948815.1. Lineage (NCBI taxonomy): Bacteria > Pseudomonadati > Pseudomonadota > Gammaproteobacteria > Aeromonadales > Aeromonadaceae > Aeromonas > Aeromonas sp. Lyrl_2. Next base: position 139,413 of record NZ_JAYJLJ010000012.1, on the reverse strand, counting down.
GGGTGGGCATGGATTGCAGGCGCTGCCCTCTACTTGCTCTGCCTGCCGGCGCTGCGTCGCGGGCTTTGGAGCGGCGCAGGGCAACGAGCCGATCGCTGATCGTGGAAACGATAGGCCTATGCCATGCGGGTCAAGGCGACTTCCGGCAAGCTATACGCGCCCTAGGAGTGCGGTTGGAACGTTGGCCCAGCCAGATACTCCCGATCACGAGCAGGACGCCGATGATTTGAAGCGCACTCAGCGTCTGATCCAAGAACAACCATCCTAGCAACACGGCGGTCCCCGGGCTGAGAAAGCCCAGTAAGGAAACAACTGTAGGTTCGAGTCGCGAGATCCCCCGGAACCAAAGGAAGTAGGTTAAACCCGCTCCGATCAGGCCGAGCCACGCCAGGCCGAGAACATTGGTTCCTGTAGGCATCGGGATTGGCGGATCAAACACTAAAGCTACTGGAACGAGCAGAAGTCCTCCGGCCGCCAGTTGCCAGGCGGTAAAGGTGAGCAGAGGCACGGGAGGTTGCCACTTGCGGGTCAGCACGGTTCCGAACGCCATGGAAACCGCCCCCGCCAGGCCCGCTGCGACGCCGACAGGATCTAGCGCTGCGTTTGGTGTCAACACCAACAGCGCCACGCCCGCAGTTCCGCAAATAGCCCCCAGGACCGCCATCAATCGTATCGGGCTACCTAGCAGAGCGGCAGAGATGAACACGACCATCAGCGGCTGCACAGCGCCTACCGTCGCCGCGACCCCGCCCGGCAGGCGGTAGACCGAAATAAACAACAAGCTCCAGAATAGCGAAATATTAAGTGCGCCGAGGATGAAGATGCGCATCCACCAGATTCCCGTTGGAATCTGTCGGACGATCATCACGAGCAATAAACCCGCCGGCAACGCCCGCAGCATCGCGACCGTCATCGGTGAGAAGTTCGGCAGGTATTGGGTGGTGACAATGTAGGTGCTGCCCCAAATGGCAGGTGCTATCGCTGTGAACAATAAATCGGGCGTGCGTAATGACATGCGATTACAAGACCTCCGCTACGGCGATGGGTTTTTGAGAGTTGCAGGCGCCGCGATGACCGCACCCTGACTTGGACTGGCCCTGCCTCGCACCAATCCACCTGCGGCTATGGCCGCGATCATGCGAGGCCCGAAAATTACACGACCTGTACACGTCCGCCGAACCCGGAACGCAACAGAGCTTCGTGGGCATCCCGATCCGGGTCGTAGCAGCAGTCCTGGACCAAACGCACGTCGTAGTCCGCATCACTAGCCCAGGCGACGCTTGAAAGAACAACGCCGGTGGTGCTTATCCCGGCCATGACAAGCGTGCTTACGCCGCGCGTCCGAAGGTCGGCGTCGAGCGCCGTGCCATAAAAGACGCTGGCTCGCGGACATGCATAGAAAAGGTCGCCCCGTTCGATCGCAAGCCCTTCGACGGGCAGACCGGTGCGAAATCGTCCGCTCGGGAGATACGGTGAGATTTGGCGATTCGTCGCCGGCGGCGCATGTTCATACTCTTCGCCGAGCGAAAAGTTGGGGAACAGCACGGGCCGGCCGCGCAAGGCGTGCTGGCAGCCGTGCAGACCCTGCGTGAGATGAACGCCGACAACCTGCGCAAGGTGCCGGCCGATGCACCCACGGCCTTCATCAAGCCGCGCTGGAAGCCGCTGGTGATCACCCCGGAAGGCCTCGACCGGAAATTCTACGAAATCTGCGCCCTGTCCGAGCTGAAGAACGCCCTGCGCTCCGGCGACATCTGGGTCAAGGGCTCGCGGCAGTTCCGCGACTTCGACGACTACCTGCTGCCGGCCGAGAAGTTCGCCGCACTCAAGCGCGAGCAGGCCCTGCCCCTGGCGATCAACCCGAACAGCGACCAGTACCTGGAAGAGCGTTTGCAGCTGCTGGACGAGCAGTTGGCCACCGTCACCCGCCTGGCCAAGGACAACGAGCTGCCCGATGCCATCCTCACCGAGTCAGGGCTGAAAATCACCCCGCTGGATGCGGCGGTGCCGGATCGGGCGCAGGCGCTGATCGACCAAACCAGCCAGTTACTGCCGCGCATCAAGATCACCGAACTGCTGATGGACGTGGACGACTGGACGGGCTTCAGCCGCCACTTCACCCACTTGAAGGACGGGGCCGAGGCCAAAGACAGGACGTTGCTGCTGTCCGCAATCCTCGGTGATGCGATCAACCTCGGGCTGACCAAGATGGCCGAGTCGAGCCCCGGCCTGACCTACGCCAAGCTGTCCTGGCTGCAAGCCTGGCACATCCGCGACGAAACCTATTCGGCGGCCTTGGCCGAGCTGGTCAACCACCAGTATCGCCACGCCTTTGCCGCCCACTGGGGCGACGGCACGACCTCATCCTCCGATGGCCAGCGCTTCCGCGCGGGTGGCCGGGGCGAGAGCACCGGGCACGTCAACCCGAAGTACGGTAGCGAGCCGGGACGGCTGTTCTATACCCATATCTCCGACCAGTACGCGCCGTTCAGCACCCGCGTGGTGAATGTCGGCGTCCGCGATTCCACCTATGTGCTCGACGGCCTGCTGTACCACGAGTCCGACCTGCGGATCGAGGAGCACTACACCGACACGGCCGGCTTCACCGATCACGTCTTTGCCCTGATGCACCTGCTAGGCTTCCGCTTCGCGCCGCGCATCCGCGACCTCGGCGAAACCAAGCTGTACGTGCCGCAGGGCGTGCAAGCCTACCCGACGTTGCGCCCGCTGATCGGCGGCACCCTGAACATCAAGCACGTGCGTGCCCACTGGGACGACATCCTGCGCCTGGCCAGCTCGATCAAGCAGGGCACCGTCACCGCCTCGCTGATGCTGCGCAAGCTCGGCAGCTACCCGCGCCAGAACGGACTGGCCGTGGCCCTGCGCGAGCTGGGCCGGATCGAGCGCACGCTGTTCATCCTGGACTGGCTGCAAAGTGTTGAACTGCGCCGCCGCGTGCATGCCGGCCTGAACAAAGGTGAGGCGCGCAACTCGCTGGCCAGGGCGGTGTTCTTCAACCGCCTTGGGGAAATCAGGGATCGGAGCTTCGAGCAGCAGCGCTACCGGGCCAGCGGCCTCAACCTGGTGACGGCGGCTATCGTGCTGTGGAACACGGTGTACCTGGAACGCGCCACCCAGGGGTTGGTCGAGGCCGGCAAGCCGGTGGACGGCGAGCTGCTGCAATTCCTGTCGCCGCTGGGCTGGGAGCACATCAACCTAACCGGCGATTACGTCTGGCGGCAGAGCCGCAGACTGGAAGACGGGAAGTTTCGGCCCTTACGGATGCCCGGAAAACCTTAGCGTACGATTTTTTCCGAATTCTGCGGGCTCCCCTGGTGGGAGTGTTATCATGGCTAATTGAGAATAAATATCAACCAGAGGGTTAGTGCAGGATCTCTGCGCAACCTTGGCAAGCCCGGCGCCCGACCTTATGATCGCGCCCTTCCCTCTTCTTTGGAGCACACCACAATGCGACCACGCCTCCCGCAGATGCTGGGCTGCTCCCTGCTCTGCGTGCCCCGCATGCTGGTCTGGATCTATTAGCTGCGCTCACGCGAACGCAACCCATCCGATCCATTCAGCAAAGGAGTACAAACATGACCCCCTGCCAACACTGGTCGCAGGTCGAATACCTGCACCTGACGGTGACCAACCCCAATATCTGCCTCAAGGGACAGCACAGCTACTACTCGGGTGCCTGGGATGGCCCATTCGAAGAGGTGGCGGTACGCTACCTCCATGGCGATCCCTTCAGCCGCAGCCCGGAAACCGGCTGGGAGCCGCTCTGGCATATCGACCGGCTCCATATCGGCGATTATGTGCAGATTGCCGCCGGGGTAAAGATCATCATGGGCGGCAACCACACCCACAACACGTCCTTCATCAGCACCTATCCGTTCGCCGATCTGACTGCGCTCCAGCGCAGCTTCCGCCCCGCAGGCGATACCCGCATCGGCAACGATGTCTGGATCGGCATGGAGGCGATGATCATGCCCGGCGTCACCATCGGAGACGGCGCCATCATCGCCGCCCGTTCGCTGGTCAATCAGGATGTGCCGCCCTATGCCATGGTGGCGGGTACCCCGGCCAGGGTGGTGCGGATGCGCTTTGGCGAGGAGGAGATTGCCCGGCTACAGGCCCTCGCCTGGTGGGATTGGCCGGATCAACAGGTCAACGATCTGCTACCGCTGATCCAGCAAGGTGACGTCGCCCTGCTTGAACAGGCGGCTGCCCACTGGGCGGAGCGCCATGAGTGACCACCGCTAACCAGTAGCTGACAGCAGGAGGGCGACCCTTGGGTCGCCCTCTGTTATCTCCGACATACTCTGGATGCCGTCATCGCACATCCACTCACTGCGCGCTTTTGGACTGGTTGAGGCTGCACTGCTTGCCGGGATAACCGGGTAGATCCTTGGCATCGCTGCCGCAGGCGAGCCGTTTGGCCTGTTGCAGCCTGGCCGCCAGATTGGCGCTGTCCACCGGCATCCATTGCATCTGCTTGCCGAGCCAGCTGGCCCAGGCAAACTCGACGAAATAGACCTGTTTGTCCTTGCGAAAGTAGCCCGCATTCTGCAGCAGCCCGGCCAAGGTGCGATAGGGATAATCAGGCAGCTTGTCGATGCTGGTCGGCAACTGCTCCGGGGTCAGCGGCTGCCCCTTCTCATCCTTGAGCCAGGCCCAATGGTTGTTCTGCATCTGGCTCCAGAAGTTGGCCTTGTCCTGCAGACGGCCAATCACCTTGACACGGGCATCCTTGACGCCCTGCTGCCACAACGCCTTGGTGAGATGGTGCCTGTCCACCAGCCAGTAATTGCCATCCGGCGCAATCACTACAGGAATCTCTTTCTTTTTCATCAACTTGTCGAGCTGCTTTGCGCTCATGCCCGCCAATGTGGCCTGGGTTTCATCGACCTGGATCTGGCCGACGCCCCCCTGGGTCGGGTGCAAGGCATCGATGCCGATCTCGCACCAGTTGCCCACCGCCGTGTCGCTCTGGCACGGGGCCAACGCCCAGGCACTCTGGCTCAACACACAGGCCAGCAATAACCATGCTTTCATCGTTTGACACTCCTCACCACATTGAACTGCACAGACGCCGGGAACGCTCTTCTACCCCGATTGGGAGTGAGAGTCGAATGCTGGCGGTCAGACCAGCAAACGGGATATCATGATTTCCCATCTGTCGGCGATATTTTCTCGCCGAGTTTTCTCCCCGCTTCACACTATTTGAAGGATCCGACCCATGAAAGGATGGAGCCCCTTGCTGGCCCTGCTGGGCTGTGCTGCTGTCCAGGCTGCCGATATTCCCGCCGGAACACAACTCGCCGCCGAGCAGATTGTCGTTCGCCACCTCAAGGATGAACCTGCGAGCCTGAGCCCGCTCAAGCTGGTCGGCCTGCCGGAGTTGCAGGTACTGCGGGATCTGTTCGAGGGGCTGCTGACCCAGGGGCCGGATGGCAAACCGGTTGCCGGGGTGGCGGCTAGCTGGGAGAACAAGGGCAACCAGTTCTTTACCTTCCATCTGCGCCCGGATGCGCGCTGGTCCAACGGCGATCCGGTCAAGGCCGGCGACTTCGTCTACGGCTGGCGCAAGCTGGTCGACCCGAAAGAGGCGGCCACCTTCGCCTGGTTTGCCCAACTGGCCCGTTTCGACAAGGTGGACGAGATCGTGGCTGGCAAATTGCCTGCCAGCGAGCTGGGGGTCAAGGCCCTCGATGACCACACCCTGCAGGTGACCCTCTCCCAACCGGTGCCCTACTTCCTGAACCTGCTAAGCCACCCCAGCCTGTCGCCGCTCCATCAAGCCAGCATCGAGCAGTACGGCAACCAGTGGACCCAGCCCGGCAAACTGGTGGGCAACGGTGCCTTTGTGCTGAACAATCGGGTGGTCAACGAGAAGCTGGAGCTGACCCCCAACCCTTATTACTGGGATCGGGCCCATACCGTATTGACCAAGGTGATCTTCATGCCGATCAATCAGGAGAGCGCGGCGACCAACCGCTACCTGGCTGGCGATCTGCATATCACCGAATCCTTCCCCAAGGAGCAGTACGACAAGCTGAAGCAGCAGATCCCGAATGAGGTCTATACCCCGGAGCAGCTCGGCACCTACTACTACGCCTTCAATACCCGTCAGGCACCACTGAACGATGTGCGGGTGCGCAAGGCGCTCTCCTACACCATCGATCGCGCCCTGATCGCCGACAAGGTGCTCGATACCGGCGAGAAACCGGCTTATCACTTCACTCCGGATGTGACCGCCAGCTTCACCCCAACCGCCAACCTGCTCTCCACCAGCAGCCAGCCAGCGCTGGACAGCAAGGCCAAGGCCCTGCTCAAGGAGGCCGGTTACGGCCCGGACAAGCCGCTCAAGCTGACCCTGCTCTACAACACCGCGGAAATTCACAAGAAGATGGCACTGGCGATTGCCAGCATGTGGAAGCAGAAGCTGGGCGCCGAGGTCGAGCTGACCAATCAGGAGTGGAAAACCTATCTCGACAGCCGCCAGAGCGGTCAGTTCGAGGTGATCCGCTCCTCCTGGGTCGCCGATTACAACGACCCTTCAGCGTTCCTTGGCCTGTGGGGCTCTCGTCACAGCGGCAATATGGCTGGCTTTGCCAATGCCCGTTATGACCAGCTGCTGGCAGAGGCGGCCAGCACCCAGGATGCCGCCAGCCGCAGCAAGCTGTTTGGCGAGGCGGAGGCGATCCTGCTGGATCAAGCCCCCATCGCCCCCATCTACCAGTACACCAATGCCCGACTCATCAAGCCATGGCTCAAGGGCTACCCCATCAACAACCCGGAAGATGTGGCCTACAGCCGCCAACTCTACCTCGTCAAACACTGAGACCGGCCACAACTATGCGAGGCCCCGCTGGGCCTCGCTATTGATACTGTTCACACCACGATTTCCAGCCTAAAATGCCGCCCCTTCTGTTCAATTAATCTTCAATGCCCAGTCAGACATGCGTTATTTGATACTGCTCTCGTTGTTGTGGACCCTGCCTGCACAGGCCAACAGCGAATCCCAATGCCAGCAAGAGTTTGTCGGCTGGATGCTGCACCAGCAGCAACAGTTCAGCGATCGCAAGTCTGACAAGATGGAGCGGCGCCGGGCCGAACGGGCTATCGAGTTGGCTCGTCAGGAGTACGACAAGCAGACCAGCTTTTGCAAGACGATGGAGCTGGTGCGCAGCTACAAAGATAGCGATCCGCGCTTTAAACCGAGAAGCGGCGAAGTTCACGATTTCACCCCGGCCAGCTGACCCTCACTTCATCAATTCATTGTGTTGATTAATTGACCCAAGCCAAGTTCGGGTCACTGAAGAGCCTTAGAATGATTAACTGAGAACGACAATAAAAAACATAGTTATCAGTTAGTTGGCTTTTTCAGGAACGACACATGACCAAACTCCATCAGGAGGGGGAGATACACTTCCCCGACAACATCGCACTCATCTCGACCACGGATCCCGCCAGCCATATTACCTATGCCAACCAGCACTTCTGTGATGTGGCCGGATATGGTACGACCGAAATGGAAGGCGTGCCCCACAATCTGGTGCGACACCCCGACATGCCCAAAGCGGCCTTCGCCGACATGTGGCAGCGGCTGCGACAGGGCAAAAGCTGGATGGGGCTGGTCAAGAACCGCGCCAAAAGCGGTCAGTTCTATTGGGTAAACGCTTACGTCACCCCGATCCTCAATGCGCAGAAGGAGATCGTCGAGTTCCAGTCGGTGCGCACCAAACCCGCCGCCAGCGATGTGGCCTGGGCCGAGCAGCTCTATGGCCTGCTGCGCAGCGGCAAAGCGCTTCCCTGGCTGAGCCGGTGTCACATTGAACCGGGTCAGCTGACCCTCTGGCTCTCCGCTTCTGCCTTGCTCACCACCCTTGCTAACTTTGCCACCGGCAACCTGTTATGGCTGCTGCCCACCGCCTTGTTGCTGTTGGCACAGGCAATCCACGGCTGGCGATTGCAGCAGCGGCTGGCTCATCTGCTCACCCTTGCCGATCAAGACAAGGGAACCCGCCTCTGTCAGGTGCTCTACACCCGACGGCGCGATACCCTGGCGGCCGTCGAACTGGCCCTGCGGATGAAGCAGGCCGAGCTCAAGGCCGTGGTCGGGCGCAGCGCCGACACCAACCAGCAGATCCTGCAGGCAGCCGAAGATGACCGGGGCAATATCCAGACCATCGATACCCACCTGCAGCAGCAGCGCGCCCACAGCGAGCAGCTGGCGACCGCCATCACCGAGCTGAGCCACTCCATTCGGGATGTGGCCCACAGTGCCCATGAGGCGAGCAATCTGGTTATAGAGGTACAGCAGGTCTCCGACGAGGGGCTGCAAGCATTGGCGACCACCCGTTCTGCCGTCAACCAACTCCATCAGGAGCTGGATGCCAACCATGCCGTGTTGGCCCAGCTCACCAGCGACAGCCAGAAGATCAGCGGTATTCTGGAGGTGATCAGTCAAATCGCCGACCAGACCAACCTGCTCGCTCTCAATGCAGCCATCGAGGCCGCTCGGGCGGGCGAACAGGGGCGCGGCTTTGCCGTGGTGGCGGATGAAGTGAGGGCGCTGGCCCAGAAGACCCGTGCCTCGACCAGCGAGATCCACGAGATGATCCAGGCGCTGCAACAGACTACACGACAGCTGTCGGACGGGATGACACAAGGGGCGCAGACCTCGGGGCGCTGCCAGCAGCACGCGGGCACCACCGCCGACGTACTCACCCAGATCAACCGGATGCTGGGGCAGGTAACCCGCACCAGCGACGAGATCGCCCAGGCGGTGAGTCAGCAGGCCGACGTGACCGCGACCCTCGATGAAGGGGTACACCAGATCCACCAGCTGGCCAGCCACACCGCCGACAACAGCAGGCAGGCGCTAGATGGCATCACCCTGCTGGTTGAGCGGCTGCAAGATCTCTCGCGGCTGATCAACCAGTTCAGATATTGAAGCGACAGCGATCAAAAAAGCGCGTCAACTGACGCGCTTTTTTCGCTTTGCCTGACAGGAGAGTTATTCGCCCTGCTCGCTGGCGGCAAACTCCGGCACCTTGGCCATGGCATCCAGCACCACCTGAATATCCGCTCCCGGTTTGCAGGCATTCTCGCTCAGGTGACGGCGCCAGGCGCGGGCCCCCTGCATGTTCTGGAACAGCCCCAGCATGTGGCGGGTCATGTGGGAGAGGTAGTTGCCCTTGGCCAGCTCCTGCTCGATATAGGGCAGCATCATCCGCACCACCTCGTGGCGGCTCGGCACGGCGTTATTCTGGCCGAACACCAGATTATCCACCTGCGCCAAAATGTAGGGGTTCTGATAGGCTTCGCGCCCCATCATGACGCCATCGACGTGTTGCAGGTGCTCGAGAGTCTGCTCCATGGAAGTAACACCACCGTTGAGGGCGATGGTGAGATCCGGGTAATCCTGCTTGACCCGATAGACGCGGGGATAATCGAGGGGCGGGATCTCGCGGTTCTCCTTGGGACTCAGGCCACTCAGCCACGCCTTGCGGGCATGGACGATAAAGGTGTCGCAACCGGCATCGCGCACCTGTTCGATAAAGGCCTGCAGAAATTCGTAGGAGTCCTGATCGTCGATACCGATACGGGTCTTCACCGTCACCGGAATATCGACCACATCGCGCATCGCCTTGACGCAGTCTGCCACCAGCGCCGGTTCACCCATCAGGCAGGCACCAAAGCGGCCGTTTTGCACCCGATCGGAGGGGCAGCCGACGTTGATGTTCACCTCGTCATAGCCGCGCTCCTCGGCCAACTTGGCACAGCGCGCCAGATCGGCCGGATTGCTGCCACCCAGCTGCAGGGAAATGGGATGCTCCTGCTCGCTGTAACCCAGATAATCCCCCTTGCCGTGGATGATGGCGCCGGTGGTCACCATTTCGGTATAGAGCAAGGTCTGGCGACTCATCAGTCGATGAAAGTAACGGCAATGCCGATCAGTCCAGTCCAGCATGGGGGCGATGGAAAAACGCTGCGCCTGCATAAAAATCATCCGGGTTGGCTAAAGAAAGGGGCGGATTTTATCACAACGTGAAGCAGCCCCAGAAAATGAATTTTGTCGCCGCGCCATGCGAGGCCCTGTGATAGTATCCGGCTAATAGAAAGGGTATCTGCGCGATCATGAAACAAGACCAACTTTTACAACGAGCCGAGCGACTCTGTATACAGCGAGGGATCCGCTTCACCCCGACCCGACGTCAGGTATTTCGCCTGCTGGCGGCACACGGCAACGCCATCAGCGCCTATGATTTGTTGGCCCAGTTGCAACAAACCGAAGCCAATGCCAAGCCGCCAACCGTCTATCGGGCACTCGATTTTTTGCTCGAACAGGGCTTTGCTCACAAGGTGGAATCTCTCAACGCGTTTATCTTCTGCTGCCACTTCGATCACGCTCACCCGATGCAGTTGTTGATCTGCGACGAGTGCGGGGATGTGGTCGAGCTTCACGATACGGCGATCGATAGCGCGTTTTCCGAGCAGGCCCACTTGCATGGTTTTACTATTACCAATAAGACGATAGAGGCACATGGCCAATGTGCCCGTTGTACGCCCACTGTAGGAAGTCATCATGAAGGCTGATTTTGTAAATCCGTTCCTGCTATCCCTGCTCAATGTGCTCTCGACCATGGCACAGCTGGAACTCAAACCGGGCAAACCGAAACGCAAGATGGATGAGCTGGCGCGCGGCGACGTCTCCGGCCTGATCGGCATGGTCGGCCCGCAGACCCGTGGTTCCCTCTCCATCAGCTTCGAGAAGGGGCTGGCGCTGGAGATCATGCGCCGCATGCTGGGGGAAGCTCCCGCCAACATCAACGAAGAGGTGACCGACATGGTCGGTGAAATCACCAACATGGTGACCGGCGGTGCAAAGCGGATGCTGGGCGAGAAGGGCTACGAGTTTGACATGGCGACCCCCATCATCGTCTCCGGCCCCAACCACACCATTACCCACCGTGCCGATGGCACCAAGATCATGATGCCGTTCGAATCGGATTTCGGTCGCGCCACTATCGAAATTTGCTTCGAGTAACCCTATGTGGAAAGCATTGAAATGGATTTTCATCTGCTGGGCCCTGCTGTTGATACTGTCGGACATTCAGATCAGCACCTCCCTCTACAAGTACGAAGATAACCGGGTGCTCATCAACTTCCCGCGCGGGGAAGCCAAGCAGCCTTGGGGCACCTTCGAGTGGCATGCCGGACGGGTAGAAACCCACTGGTATGGTCTGGATGGCAAACCCAAGCCGGCAGGCCCGCAAATCTGATCCGGTAACGGATCCGGCAGAAACAGAAGAGGCCAGCAGCTGCTGGCCTCTTTGCTATTTCGTTGTTTCTGAATCAAGCCGCTTCGGCAGCCAACTTCCCGCTTGGTCGCACCAGGATGCCGACGATGCAGGCCAGCAGAGTCGGCAGCAGCCAGGCAAGCCCCTTGTCGAACAGCGGCAGGAAGGCAAAGCCGTCCATCGCCATCCCGGCAGCCCCCAACCCATCGAGGCAACCAAACAAAAAGGCGACCGTCAGCACGCCGCGAAACGCCAGCCGTGGCTGGGCAAACCATCCCTTGAGGAAGGTCACCAGCACCAGCGCGATGGCAACCGGATAGATGGCCACCAGCACCGGAATCGAGAGGCCGATCAGCTCGCTCAGCCCCACATTGGCCACCAGTGCACAGAGCGCCCCCAGCAGCATGACCCAGTTGCGATAGGCCCAACCTGTCAGGCCATGGAAGTAGTCGGCACCGGCACAGAGCAGGCCGACCGCACTGGTAAAACAGGCCAGGGTGATGATGGCAGCCAGAATAAACTGTCCCGGTTGGCCAAACAGGCTCAGGACGTAGGCATTGACGATGGCGCCGCCATTACTGATATCGCTTGCCACCCCACCGGCGCTGTTGCCCAGCTGAAAGAGTGAGACATACACCGCCGACAACCCGACCGCCGAGATCAAGCCCGCAATGGTCAGATATTTGAACTGGCTGCGATAATCCTCGATCCCCTTCTGGCGCAGCAACCCGATGATCAGGGCGCCAAACATCAGGGAGGCCAGGGTATCCATGGTGTTGTACCCTTCCAGCATCCCTTTGGTCAGGGCTGCATCTATGTACTCACCGCTGGCATCAGGCATGGTGCCCTGCGGCGTCATAAAGACCCCGACCGCCAGAATGAGCAGCATCGCCATCAGGGCTGGGGTCAGATACTTGCCGACCGCATCAAGGAGCTTGCCGCGATCGAGCGCCACCAGGATCACCAGCGTAAAGAAACTCAGGGTATAGATCCGCAGCCCCGCATGACCGGCATCGCCAAGCCAGGGCTTGAGCCCCATCTCGTAGGCGACCAGACCGGTGCGGGGAATGGCAAAGGCGGGCCCCATGATGATATAGATGGCGATGGCCAGCGCTGTCGCCGCTCCGGCGGGCAGATAGCGGGTCATTCCGGTCCAGCCACTCGCGCCGCCCCCCGAACTCCCCTTGGCCACCGCAATCAGGGTGATCAGCGGCAAGCCCACTGCCGTTAGCAAAAAGCCGCACATAGCGGCCAGCAGATGCTCACCAGCCATAAAACCGGCCAGCGGCGGAAAAATGATATTGCCAGCCCCCAGATAGAAGGCAAACGTCATAAACCCCAATCCGAATACGTCGGACAACTTCAATGATTTCGTCAAACTCAACCTCATCTGCCTTATCAGCTTGTTATTGATTGCACCCACTGCCTGGCAGATAACCGGTAACAATACCTCTCGCCCCCACACGGCCCGCGGACCGGATGAGGCGCACCACCTTTAGCATAAAGAAGAGGAGTTCGATCTCAATCACCAATTAATATCTTGAAACAATTTACCGCTGCGGAATTAATCGCCGAACAACTCGGTGCTCCATAAACAGGTGTCACACGTGGCGTATGGGAGGCAAGAAGGGGGGAACGGGTTATAGCGGCAAGATACGGCTGCTCAGATGCTATCTGAGCACGGTGACAATTACGGCAGCAAAGCGAGGAGAAATGCGAGGCTCACAGAAAACAAAAGAGCCTGCACGGGGCAGGCTCTTGGCAATATCACATCGGGCGTGATCAGGCAGCTTCGGCAGCCATCTCGGTCGGACGCACCATCACGCCAACTACGCAGGCCAGCAGGGTCGGCATCAGCCAGGCGAGGCCCTTGTCGAACAACGGCAGGAAGGCAAACGCATCCATCTTCATACCGGCAGCACCCAGACCATCCAGGCAACCGAACAGGAAGGCAACCATCAACACGCCACGGAACACCAGACGGGGACGGCCGAAGTAACCCTTCAGGAAGGTGACCAGTACCAGCGCCACGGCAACCGGATAGATGGCAACCAGCACCGGAATGGAGAGGCTGATCAGCTGGCTCAGGCCCACGTTGGCCACCACGGCACAGATAACGCCCAGCAACACCACCAGCTTCTTGTAAGCCATGCCGGTCAGATTGTGGAAGAAATCGGAACAGGCGGAGATCAGACCGACTGCAGTGGTAAAGCACGCCAGAGTGATTATGGCCGCCAGAATGAACTGACCCGGCTGACCAAACAGGCTCAGTACGTAGGCGTTGACGATAGCGCCACCGTTGCTGACATCGGTCGCCACACCGGCGGCCGTGTTACCCAGCTGGAACAGGGAGACGTACACCACGCTCAGACCAACGGCAGAGATAAGGCCGGCAATGGCCAGATACTTGAACTGGCTCTTGTAATCGTTGATGCCTTTCTGGCGCAGTAGATCGACGATCAGGGCGCCAAACATCAGGGACGCCAGGGTGTCCATGGTGTTGTAGCCTTCCAGGATACCTTTGACGAAGGGGCTGTTCTGATAGTCACCGGACGCATCAGGCATGGAGCCTTGCGGCGCGACAAATACCCCGATAGCCAGAGTCAGCAGCAGCAGCATCAGTACCGGAGTCAGGTATTTGCCGATGGCGTCCATCAGCTTGCCCTGGTTCATGGAGACCAGAATGGCCACACCAAAGAAGATCACGGTATAGGCAGCCAGACCAACCTGACCCATGTCACCGATGAACGGCTTGAGGCCCATTTCATAGGCAACCAGACCGGTACGGGGCGCGGCAAAGGCCGGGCCTATGATGATATAGATGGCAACGGCCAGCGCAGTCGCGACACCGGCAGGCAGCAGCTTGGTCATGCCAGCCCAACCGTTACCGGCTTTCGCCACGGCCAGAATGGTTACCAGAGGCAGACCCACGGCAGTGACCAGGAAGCCAAACATCGCCAGGGAGAGGTGCTCACCAGCCATGTAACCGGCCAACGGCGGGAAAATGATGTTACCGGCGCCCAAGTAGAAGGCGAAGGTCATAAACCCTAATCCGAGTACATCGGACAATGTGAGTGATTTCGTCAAGTTCAACCTCGTCTGTCTTGTAAATTATTGCTTGTTATAGTTTTTATCGGTCGCTGACCGGGTGTGTTCAGGGGGTATAAAAAAAGAGCCCCGCATGTTTTTTCATCGCAACCAGTGGTTTTAGCTGGTCTGGAGCGGGCGCTCGATCTGGAACCAGCATAATGGCGTGAAAAAATAGTTCAAGACGAAATTTACATCTTCAAATAGAAGGGGTTGGTCAGTTGGATATATCTGTCGGAATAGGCCCCATCAGCAGAATGGATCACAATTTCACCCCTCTCACACCTGTTTAATCCTCTGCCAAGTAGCAATAAAACACGATTTGCCTCTTTACCCTCTCTGGTGATAACAGCTGTATAACAAATGCCATGCAGATCATAATTCGCCGAAATGCATAAAATTTCATCGGCCATCGCCGTCGGCAGCACCAGCGCCACCTGCCCGTTCGGGCTCAGCAAACGATCGCAGGCCGCCAGTAATGTGTGGCTGTCGAGGGCACCGGTATGGCGGGCCAACGCCCGCGCCGGATCGCTAAATGACTGGCCTGCCACGAAATAGGGAGGGTTGGAGACGACAAGTTCGTAAGGGGCGGCCTGATAATCCTGAATGGCACTATCTATGACGGTCACCCGATCGGCCCAGGGAGAGGCAGCCGCATTCTCTCGCGCCTGACTGGCCGCATTAATATCCAGCTCAACCGCATCAAGACGGCAGTCAGATCTGCTGCGCTGGGCCAGCATCAGAGCGATCAGGCCGCTGCCGGTGCCGATATCGAGCACTCGACGCGCCTGTTCGACCGGCGCCCAGGCACCGAGCAAAATGCCATCGGTGCCCACCTTCATGGCGCAGCGATCGTGATTGATATGGAACTGTTTGAAGGTAAATCCGCGACTACGTCCCATCTGGCCCCCGTCATCTGCAAAAATGGTGGGCGATTATAGCGGCTAAGACACACTCACCAATAGGAGCCGACGAGATAATCGCCTATAATCTGCCGTTTCCTTAATGACCGAGTATTGCCATGAGCCAGTCCTTTGATGATTTCGACCTGCACCCAGCCCTCAACCGGGCCTTGGCCGAGATGGGATTCACCCGCCCCACCACCATCCAGCAGATGGTGCTGGAGCCAGCCCTGGACGGCCGCGATATTCTGGCATCCGCCCCGACCGGTACCGGCAAGACCGCCTCTTTCCTGCTGCCGGCACTCCAGCATCTGCTGGACTTCCCGCGCCGCAAGCCGGGCCCCTGTCGCATGCTGATCCTGACCCCGACCCGCGAGCTGGCGCTGCAGGTGACCGCCCACGCCAAGGCGCTGGCGGCCCATACCAACCTCAGCATCGAAACCATCATCGGCGGCGTCAGCCATGAAGAGCAGCTGCCTGCCCTGACCAAGACCACCGACATCGTCGTGGCCACCCCGGGCCGTCTGCTCGAGTACATCGAGAAAGAGGAGTTCGAGAGCCACGACATCGAAGTGCTGGTGCTGGATGAAGCGGACCGCATGCTGGACATGGGCTTTATCAAGGATGTGAACCGCATCGTGGCCGAAGCACGCTACCGCAAGCACACCATGCTCTTCTCCGCCACCCTGGAAGGAGCCGGCCTTGAGAAGTTCGCCAACGAGATCCTCAAGGATCCGGTGGAGCTGCACGCCGAGCCGCCCCGCAGCGAACGTCGCCCCATCACCCAGTGGATCCATCTGGCTGATGACGCCGCCCACAAGCTGGCGCTGCTGACCCATATCCTGAAAGATCCGGAAACCCAGAAAGCCATCATCTTCGTCAAGACTCGCGAGCGTCTGGCGGAGCTCTCCGGCCAGCTGCAGGCTGCAGGTATCTCCTGCGCCTGGATCCGTGGCGAGATGGAGCAGAGCAAGCGTATCGAGTCGATCCGCAAGTTCCACGAAGGGGAAGTGCCCTTCCTGATCGCCACCGACGTCGCCGCACGCGGCATCGACCTGCCGAACGTCAGCCATGTCATCAACTACGACATGCCCTACGGCGCCGATGTCTACGTCCACCGGATTGGCCGTACCGGCCGCGCCGGCAACCGTGGCTGTGCCATTAGTCTGGTAGAAGCCCACGACATGGCGATGGTCGCCAAAATCGAACGCTACACCGAGGAGCGCCTCAAGCGCCGGGTGATCGACGAGCTGCGCCCGAAACACAAGGAAGCGCGGGTACCGGTGAAGAAGAAAAAGCCGGTCGACAAGAAGAAGTCCGCCAAGAAGAAAAAGAAGAAGTGATCGCCTGGCGATAAAGAGAAGGGCCATCCCGCGGGATGGCCCTTCTGCATTCTGAATCACTCTGACGAGTGGTTATGCCACCACTCTGCGCATTCCCATATGGGGGATATCATCTTCGAGATAGCCTTCCCCTTCCGCCACAAAACCGTGTTGGCCGTAGAAGCCCTGCAGATGAGCCTGAGCACCAAGCCAGATGCTGTGGGCAGGCCAGCGCGCCTCGCACGCCTTGACCGCCTCGCTGATCAGCTTATGACCAAGACCACCGCCGCGCGCCTTGGGTGAGGTCACCACCCGACCGATGGCGGCGCCGCTCTCATCGCCGAAGCCGGGCGCCATAATCCGCGCGTAAGCAGCAAGCTGGTCGCCCTGATAGCCGAGCAGGTGCCAGACCCCCTCGCGGCGATCGAGCCCGTCCAGATCCTGAAAGGGGCAGGTCTGCTCCACCACGAACACCTCGGCCCGCAGCGCCAGCAACTCATACAACTCGTCAGTGGTCAGTTCAGACCAGGGTTTCAGGATCCAGTTCATCGGCAACTCCTTATCAGTTCGGCCTGCCAGCATAATCGTGGCGCCAGCGCCCTGCATTAACCTTTGTTAAGTTCAGTGCCTGTAACGAGTTATTCAGCCCCAGAAAACTCTTCGATGAGATCAAGTCTCTGGTTCATCCAAATTGCAACAATATTGTTCGCAGCAATTGTGGCAGCCGATGCCAGCATTCCCTTCTCATCCTGCAACCACATCTTGGTGATCTGGCGAACAGTAGGAAGAGCCTTAATCACAGCGTCACGTTCTATGGCCGGCCAAGATTTCTCATCCCAGTTGCTGAGGCGCGGCTCGACTGGTTGGGTTGACATGAACTTCTGCTCTATTTCCATAAAATCCTGCGGAGCAATATTGACGTGCAACTCATTGATCGTCCAACTGGCATAGTATCCATGCACGATCGTGCCAAAATTCGGGGACACTCGCCCCATCTGGACCTCCAGTGTCTGCCACAGCCGTTTCCATGCGGGTTGATTGAACAAATTCTTCGGCACTGTGCAATAGGGCACTTGACTGTCACGACTGGAACCCCAGAACCCGCCAAATGCCTCATACGCAGGCCAACCGACCCGCTTAAAAATAAAACAGTGCATCTGTGATTCATTTCTGGAGGCATCTTCGAGGGCTAAACGTAGCAGAATGAGCGCAGCCTTAGCCTTTGTGGTAGCCGCATCGTAACCATTGTCTGATGCCATAAGAGCGACAGATTTGTCGCTGAAATTAGCCAACGCTTGTTCATAGCGGGCTTGAGCCAGTTCATCACTCACCTTGCTAGTTGGTTCAAACTGATTGAGATAGACCAACCAGGCTGATGCTTCTGCTGTGCTGTAGTCCTTTAATTTGGTCGCGGCGACAGCAGGGTTGCCAGGAATTGAACTCACAACCTTGGCAAACTCTTGCTCTTGAAGTGACAGACGTTCATCAAGCGCTTTGAGCCGTTCAGTCATACTATTTTTCAGACAATGCACCAGCATTGATGACTGTTCACTACAGCTATTACGCTGTTTCAACCACTGTCGCTGCTCAGTGCGCAGCACACTCCGTTTAGCTAACGGGGCTCTTTTGATCAGATACCGATATGATTCAGCAAGTTGTTCATCCAGAACACCAAGTCCATGGTTATGACAAATTTCTCGCTCTATTACTGTGCCAGCAACTGAGCAGTCAAATGAAGCAGAGTAAGCCGCCGAAATACTGCCAAAAAGCGTTAAAACTAACTGACCCACGGTTAATGACCATCTCATGGGTAAATTCCGCATTCCGTTGAAAATACTACACATGGTAATTTTGAACTCAAATGAGAACAACGCTAACGTAAGACTATGAACCTCAGCCTTTATTAAACAAAACGCAACCTTTTGCGAATGCGGCTCAGACTGATGGGCGTGATACCGAGATAGGCGGCAATCTGGTGGTCTGGCACTCTGGCATCGAGTGCGGGAAAGCTGTCGAGAAAGTGCTGATAGCGCGCCTGCGGGCTGCCGGTCAGCAGTAACTGTTCCTTCTTCTCCTTGATGCGCAGCTGCACCTCCAGCAGGTGCAGGTACCAGCGCGGCCATCCGGGCAGCTGGCGCAGGTCAGCCAGACTGAACAGCTGCAGATGGCAGGGCTCCAGCGCCTCCACGCTGTAGCGGGCCGGCTCGCCACTGAGCAGGTGGTGAAAGTCGAGAAACTCGTCCCCCTCCCAGTAGAACTCCTTGATGTACTCGCGGCCATCCTCCAGCACCAGCTTGGCCCGCAGCAGCCCCTGCTCCACCCTGACCAGCAGATCCGGGCTGTCACCGGCGTGCCAGAGGCAGCTTTTCGGGCTGAGGGTCAGCGGGCGGGCAAAAGAGAGGAGGCGCGCGGCCTCCTCTTTATCTGCGACCTGCGCCCAATCGAAGGGGGGTCTGTCAGTCAGCATGATTAACCGCGACGCTGACGCACGGCTTCAAACAGGCAGACGCCGGTCGCCACCGAGACGTTGAGGCTGGATACCGCCCCTGCCATCGGGATGCTCACCAGCTCGTCGCAATGTTCGCGGGTCAGGCGACGCATACCTTTACCTTCGGCACCCATCACCAGCGCCATCGGGCCGGTCAGTTTGGCCTGATAGAGGTCGTGATCGGCCTCGCCAGCGGTGCCGACAATCCAGACGCCGCGCTCCTGCAATTCGCGCAGGGTGCGGGCCAGGTTGGTGACCTGAATGAGCGGCACCACTTCGGCCGCGCCACAGGCAACCTTGCGTACGATCGGGGTGAGACCCGTGGCCTTGTCGCGCGGTACTATCACGGCATGAGCCCCGGCGGCATCGGCGCTGCGCAGGCAGGCGCCGAGGTTGTGCGGGTCAGTAACGCCATCCAGCACCAGCAGGAAGGGCTGGCTCTCATGTGCCGCCAACTCGTCCAGCAGGCTGGCCAGATCGTGCTCGGCCAGCTTCGGCGCATCTTTCACCCGGGCCATGATGCCCTGGTGATTGTTGCCTTCCGCTTTGTCATCAAGGGTCTTGCGGTTCACGCTCTGCACCTTGAGGCCGAGGGATTCCAGCTCGGCCAACAGGGGTTGCAGCCGGTCGTCATCCCGCCCCTTGAGGGCCCACACTTCGATGAAGCGCTCGGGAGTGCGCTCCAGCAGCGCGGTGACAGCGTGAATGCCGTAGATCAGTTCAGTACTCATTTAGTGCTCTTGGCCTTATCGCGAGCCTTTTTGCTCGGTCGTCTGTTGCTGGGTTTGGCGCGGCCACCCTTGTCGGATTTGCCGTGATCCTTGCCCTCTTTACGTTTTTCGTGGCGCTGGGCACTCTTGGCCTTCTCTTTCTTGATCTCGGCCTGCTTGCGCGCCATCTCTTTGGCGTTCTTGCCGGTGGCCTTGAGCGGCTCTTCCACCATCACGAAGTCGATCTTGCGATCATCCAGGTTCACGCCCATCACCTTAACCCGCACCTTGTCACCCAGACGGTAGCGACGGCGGAAGTTCTCGCCGATCAGCTGCATGTGCAGGGGATCAAACTGGTAGTAGTCGTTGGTAAGGGTGCTGACGTGCACCAGACCATCGATGTGGATCTCCGCCAGACGGACGAAGAAGCCAAAGCCGGTGACGCTGGCGATGACGCCGTCGAACTCGTCACCCACGTGATCCAGCATGTACTCGCACTTGAGCCAGTCGGCCACATCGCGGGTCGCATCGTCGGCACGGCGCTCGGTCATGGAGCAGTGTTCGCCCATCGGGTCCACTTCTTCCAGCTGGTAGTGATAACCACCGCTCGGGGTCCACTTGTGGCGCAGGTTGCCCTGTTGCTCCTTGGCTGTCTGATACTTGATCGCCCGGTGCAGGATCAGGTCGGGATAGCGACGGATTGGCGAGGTGAAGTGGGCGTAGGACTTCAACGCCAGACCGAAGTGACCGATGTTGTCAGCCTGATAGATGGCCTGACGCATGGAGCGCAGCAGCATGGTGGAGAGCAGCTCCGCATCCGGGCGCCCTTCAAACTTGGCTGCCAGCTCGGCAAAGTCTTTCGGCTCGGGCTCGAGACCGCCTTTGAGCTCCAGACCCAGTTCGGCCAGGAAGTCGCGGAAACCGGTCAGACGCTCTTCGCCCGGACGATCGTGGACCCGGAACAGGGCAGCAGCTTCGTTCTTCTCGATATAACGAGCAGCAGCCACGTTCGCCTGGATCATGCACTCTTCGATGATCTTGTGGGCATCGTTGCGCACCAGCGGCACGATGCGGTCGATCTTGCGCTGGGCGTTGAAGATGAAGCGGGTCTCCTCGCTCTCGAACTCCACCGCACCGCGCTGGTGACGGGCATGCTTGAGCGCCTTGTAGAGGTTGTTGAGCTCCTCGATATGGCCCACCAGCGGATCATACTGCTGACGCAGCTTGGGATCGCCATCGAGGATCGCGGCAACCTTGGTGTAGGTCAGACGGGCGTGAGAGTTCATTACCGCTTCGTAGAACTTGTAGCCGGACATACGACCAGCGGCGGAGATGGTCATCTCGCACACCATGCAGAGGCGGTCAACTTGCGGGTTCAGGGAACACAAGCCGTTGGAGAGCACCTCAGGCAGCATGGGCACCACGAACTCGGGGAAGTAGACGGAGTTGCCGCGCTGATACGCTTCGGCATCCAGCGCCGTGCCCGGCTTCACATAGGCGGAGACGTCAGCAATGGCAACCCACAGGCGCCAGCCGCCACCACGCTTGGCTTCACAGAAGACGGCGTCATCGAAGTCGCGGGCATCTTCGCCGTCGATGGTGACCAGCGGCAGGGCGCGCAGGTCGATGCGGCCCTCTTTGGCCTTCTCCGGCACCTGTTCGCCGAGACCGGCAACCTCTTTGGTCACCTCTTCCGGCCAGGTGTGCGGGATACCGTGGGTACGCAAGGCAATTTCGATCTCCATGCCCGGCGCCATGTTCTCGCCCAGTACTTCCAGTACAGTGCCGACGGCATTGATGCGGGAGGTGGCGCGCTGATTGATGCGCACAACCACGACCTGGCTCTGGCGAGCCCCTTTGTTTTCCCCTTCCGGGATGATGATGTCCTGGCCGATACGGCTGTCATCCGGCACCACGAAACCAACGCCATTCTCGACGAAGTAACGGCCGACAATGTCTGCCTCACGGGACTTGAGCAGGCGCACCAGACGCGCTTCCTGACGACCCTTGCGGTCAATCTCGGTCGGCTGCACCAGCACGTAATCGCCATGCATCAGGCGTTGCATCTCTCGGTTGTTCAGATACAGATCCGGACCACCACCTTCCGGACGCAGAAAACCGAAGCCATCCTTGTGGCCGATTACATAACCTTTGACCAGATTCAGGCGATCCGGCAGGGCATAACATTGGTTGCGAGTGAATACCAGTTGTCCATCACGCTCCATGGCGCGCAGACGACGACGCAAGGCTTCCAACGGCTCTTCATCTTTCAGCTTGAGGACCTTGGCCAACTCTTCACGGGACATGGGCTTTTCATGGCCCTTGATGAGTTCCAGGATCAACTCGCGACTGGCGATGGGGTTATCGTATTTTTCGGCCTCGCGTTCGAGGAAAGGATCTTTTTGAGACATAAGCAGGCCTTAGGGTAGGTGGTAACGGTGCCATTATATCGGAGGGGGGGGCGAATGGCATCCATCGGCTGCCTTTTGGCCAATCTCTCTGTCATACTATCTTCAGTTCGCTGGCATGATGAGACACAGAACTCATGAGTAAGGACACATTTGCCCAATCCGCCGCCTATCTCAAACAGGCGGTCCCCTTGATGATCAAGTACCAGATCCCCACGACGCCGGACAATTACCACCTGTGGTACAACTATGTCTCGGCCAGCATGCCCGAGCTCAACCAGGCGATTGATCAGGCAGTCAAAATGCAGGGAACCTGCTCGCTCACCACCTGCGAGCGACTCTATCACCAGTATCTGGCCGCTCAGGACGAGAAGCAGATGGAGGCGATGAAACTGAGCCTTGCCGCCATGGCCAATGAGCTCGGCCACTCCATGCAGGACGCCATCTCCGATACCGGCATGTTTCAGGAGATGCTCGACAAGAGTTTTGACAAGCTCAGCCGCATTGATGATGAGGGCTTCAGCCTGGAAGACACCATGGGGATCCTGCGGGAGCTGGTGCGCGAATCGCGGGATGTGCGCATGTCCACCATGCACTTTCGCAACCAGCTCAGCAATGCGGAGAAAGAGATCAAGGAGCTGCGGGCCGCGCTCAACGAGACGCGCAAGCTGGCCAACGAGGATGCCCTCACCAATCTGCTCAACCGCCGCGCCTTCGATCTGGAGCTGGAAGGATTGATCCGCAGCCAGCACCCCTTCTCGCTGATCCTCGCTGATATCGATCGCTTCAAGAACTTCAACGACGAGTACGGTCACCTGCTCGGCGATCAGGTGCTGCGCGCCTTCAGCAAACGGCTACGCGACGCCTGCAAGGAGGGGGTCACCGCCTATCGGCTGGGTGGGGAGGAGTTCGCCATGCTGGTCCCCCATCGCTCGCTGGCGCTGGCCAGACAGATGGCGGAGAGCATGCGCCGCGCCATCGAGCGGATGTCGATTCTGGATCGCAAATCGGGCCGCCGCATTGACCACATCACAGCCTCGTTTGGCGTGGGTGAGTTCAACGGTCAGGAGAGTGCAGACTGTCTGGTCGAACGTACCGACAAGCTGCTCTACAAGGCCAAGGAGCTGGGGCGCAACCGGGTGATGCCGCTCCCTTCCTGATTTAGTCCCCTGCCCGACCGCAATGCCAATGCAAAAAGCCAGTCAGATCAACTGACTGGCTTTTTGGTCTCTCTTGCTCCGACAGGGGCTGTTCATTCCAGCCCCAGTGGAACTCTGCTCAGTGTGAAGGATTACTCCTGCACCTCGCTAACACCTTCGACTTTCACATCAACACGGCGATCCGGAGCCAGGCAGACGATCAGCTCACGCTTGGACTTGCTGACGCAGCTGTCGCCGGTAACGGGTGAGGATTTACCACGCCCTTCCACATTGATCTTGGCGGCCGGGATCCCTTTACCAACCAGATAGTTGGCAACAGTCTGGGCACGCTGCTCGGAGAGCTTCTGGTTGTAGGCATCAGAACCGATACGGTCGGTGTGACCAATTACGGTTGCCACGCCATCTTTGGGTCGTGCTTCTTCAATCTGGCTATAGAGGCTATCCAGTGCCTGACTGGCCTCTGGCTTGAGGGTCGCCTTGTTGAAGTCAAACAGCACATCGGAGCTCAGGGTAAACTGCTTCTCAACCATCACAGGTGCAGGAGCAGGTTCCGGAGCCGGGGCGGGCGCCACAGGGGCAACCTGACCAAAGCGATAAACCGCTGCCAGTGAGAGCAGGCCGTTATCCATTCTCAGACCGGTATCATCGCGGCTGCCATACGGGGTGGTGTACTGGTACTCCAGGCGAGCGGCCCAGTCGAGATTGAACGCATACTCGGCACCCAGAGCACCGACCATGACAAAGCGGCTGTCATCTTTGTAGACATCGCTCTTGGTATCAGCCCAGCCATAACCGCCACCGACACGACCATACAGATCCAGATTATCGGTAACCGGGAAGCCCAGTTTCAGAGTCAGTTGAGCCAGCTGTGCTTTTACTTCATCACTGAAAGCGCCTGCCGCCGTAGTGGCATCGTATTTGTAATTGCCCAGATAGTCGTAACCCAGCTCCAGTCCCAGATTCTGGTTGATCTGATAACCGCCAAACACGCCTGCACCCAAGGCATCGTTGGTCTCATTGCCAAGGGTCAGGGCATTGCTTTCATCAATGCCGTAGAAGTTGGACCAACCCAGTTTGGCACCGCCATACCAGGTGTTGTCCTGACCGGCAGCCTGGGCATTGGCCGCCAGCAAGCCGGTAACCAGCAAGGTAATCAATGATTTTTTCATGTTTGAGCCTCTGCAACTTTATGTAGGAGGAGGTTGATTGATATCACCTCGTCTTATAGGTGCAACCACCCAAAAGCGATCGCAGCATATCAACGTTAGCCTATTTTCAAGTCACTGATATCAATTAACAAAAAACACTCTAACGCAACCACGTTACAAAAACAGCAACAAACGTTTGTTATTTGAACTGAATGTGACGCAAAAAGACGC
Source organism: Aeromonas sp. Lyrl_2 (assembly GCF_051948815.1). NCBI lineage: Bacteria > Pseudomonadati > Pseudomonadota > Gammaproteobacteria > Aeromonadales > Aeromonadaceae > Aeromonas > Aeromonas sp. Lyrl_2. The sequence goes on along the minus strand of NZ_JAYJLJ010000012.1, from coordinate 114,645 downwards.
ACAGATGAGGGCAGATAGGAAAAAAGGCCAGCAACATGCTGGCCCGAAGCGATATCAGTGACGAACAAACTCGTAGTGCTGATCGATAAAGTCAGCAACACGCTGGCTCAGTACCTTGTGCACCGTCCTGGTCGGATGCACTTGATCCCAGAACATATGCTCATCGCAGTTGAGAGTTGCGGCTCGCCCTTTTGCCTGCCCGCTCACCACCGCCTGCGCCAGGATCGGGTTACCGGCAATAGCCACTCTTTCGGAGACACTCAAAGCCGGGGTCGCAGCCACCTCGGCGGCGCTGCCGGAGAACGGCTTCCACGTATAGCCGCCACCGTAACAGGCGTGTTCTGTGTCACTCAGTCCGAACTGCTGAGGATCGCGCATCATCTCGTCAAACTGCTTGTCCACTTCGAACAGCTTCACGATGCCAAGGGGAGCCAGCTCTCGAGTGAGGTTCTGCAACTTCTGGTTGTGGTAGCTGGCCACATGGCGCACCTTCTCCACCACCTTCATACTGCGGGCTGACGGGGTCTGCCCCAGATCAGGAATGTTGAACAGCAGGATCTGCTGCGCGCCGTTGAGCACCAACCGGTTGGATGCCAGCCGGATGGTATCGATCACCCGATCCGCATCCCGCTCGGTGTTCCAGCCATAAGCCAGATAGTCGTTGGCACCGACCCAGATAACCACCAGATCATCGGGGCGGAACTTGTCCTTTTTCAGGAACTGATCGATCTCGTAATCGAGGTTGTTGATCACCTGATATTTGGGATCCCAGGACCAGAAACCGAGCCAGCCGTTCAGAGCCCCCAGATGGTTATAGGCCACCGCGGTCGCACCGCCTTCCGCCTCGTTGGCCACGACCAGACCGGGGAAGCGCTCGTCACCCAACTGCTCCAGCCACACCGGGCCGTTGCTGAAACGCCCGTTGAAGTAAGGTGGGCTGGAGGGGAGATACCCCCGCATCTTCTTGTACATCTTGCCGGTGTCGGAGAGGCTGTCACCAAACATCACAACCCGGGAAAAAGGTTGGCGTCCCTCTGCCGCTTGCGCGGTCAATGCCATTAACCCTAATAAACAAACAAGCCATTTTTTCATATTGTTATGCTCTTCGATTAAGCAGGTGAGACCTGCGGACTTCTCCTCGAGTGGCGACAGGCATGGGAAGAGTCTGCTGCCACTGACTTCTGGTGAAGGCGACAGATTACAGTTCCAGATGAAATCACACATGTTCCGCCACCGATGAAATCGCTTGCGCTCACAAAACAGACAATCACACCAGCCTATTTCTTTCACGCTTGTTTCACGCCCCCCCCGGCACAATGCCCTCATACCAACGACAGGAGTATGAAATGAACAAGGCAAGCGCAAGCGTAATCGGACTGTTGACCCTGATGTCTGTCTCCTCTTTTGCCATGGCGGCCTACACAGGCCCGCAAGAGCAGAACAAGGTTTCCGTTGCTCAGCTGAAAGATCTGGCCGATGACAGCTGGGCCACCCTGGAAGGGAAACTGGTCAAGCACCTGGGCGGCGAGAACTATCTGTTCCGCGATGCCAGCGGTGAGGTGGAGGTCGAAGTGGATCAGGATGTGTGGCGTGGCACCGAAGTGGGCCCGGATGATCAGATCCGCATCCGTGGTGAAGTGGACCACAGCTGGAACAAAACCGAAGTGGAAGTGAAAACCCTGGAGAAAGTGGGCGCGGCCCCGCAGACCAAGGGCGGCTTTATCGCCAAATAAGGCCACTTCAACGATGAACTGGCCAGACGTTAAAAGGGCGCTTGATATCAAGCGCCCTTTTGCATGGTCCAGCGTCACAGCTTAACCGGCCCGACTGGCAAAGGCTCTCTTGAACCCCTTCTCGGCCTGATTGACCTTGTAGAGGTAACGGCGCGCCTCCTCTTTGGGATGCTGCTCGGTCAACACCTGATAGACCGCCTCGGGGGAGAGCCGGTTGATCCGGCCCGGCGCCGCCTTGCGATCGCTGGAGAAGGTATTGAGTACCCCGCCCGCACCACCGTTATAGGCGGAGATCACCGCATAGCGACGGGAGCGCGGATCCTCGATATCCGCCAGATAGACGGTCTGCAACAGGTGGAGATAGGCGGTACCGACATCGATGTTGTAGGCCGGGTTGAACAGCTCCTCCCGGGTCGGCTGGCCGTTCTTGCCCTTGACTCGCACATAGACGTCACGCCCAGCCGTAGCCGGAATGACCTGCATCAGGCCATAAGCGTTGGCATGGCTCACCGCATAGGGGTTGAAGCTGCTCTCGGTCTTGATCACCGCATAGATCAGGCTCTCCGGCACGCCGTATTTGCGCGACGCTTCCCGGATGATCCCCGCATACTTGTAGCCCCGTCGATCTTCATGGTTGGCCACCATGGGAATATCAACGAAGAAGATGGTGCGAATCCCCAAAGTGCGCTTCTTCATCGCAGTGTTGAGCAGGTAATCGGCATAACGCTCGGCGCGCCAGGAGGCGCGGATTGGCTGGCGCTGGTTGTCCAGCACCTGACCATAGAGGAAAGGCTCGCCGCCGGTCAGAATTTCCCGATCGGAGTAAAGATCCACTTCGGCCGGATCGTCCGGCGTCAGCAGGGTCTCGATAATGGCGCGACGCAGGTGAGCGCGGGGATCGATGCCAGATACCGTCTCTACCATGATGTGGCCGCTGGAGAAGTCAATGTGGGCCCGGCTCTTGTACTGATCCGTGTATTTGACGTAGTCAAACTTGCCCGCAAACAGCGCCTCCCGCCCCCATATCTCGTTCACGTTATGGGAGAGCGCGCTGATCATGTGTTCAAAACCGCGGATGTCCTTGCCGTTGACCAGATCGTCATCCTCACTCCCGCTGGGCTTGGGGGAAGATGAGCAGGCAGAGAGAAACAGCAGGGTGCACAGCAGCCAAAAAATTCGGCCCATAGGATCCTCAAACCGGGCAGCAGAGCTGCCCATCATTCATTTGCTGCGACTTCAGGAGCGGTCACGCCAGTGTGGCGCCATTCCCGCACCTGTTCACACGTACAACAGCCGGAGAGCTTACTGGGCAGGCGGGGTGTAACCTTCGATCTGCACTTCACCTGCATCAAACAGGTAGCTGACCATCTCTTTTTCCAGCAGTTGGCGATGCTCAAGATTCATCATGTTGAGCTTTTTCTCGTTGATCAGCATCACCTGTTTCTTCTGCCACTCGGCCCAGGCTTCCTTGCTGATGTTGTCAAAAATCCGCTTGCCGAGCTCACCGGGATAGAGTTGGAAATCCAGACCCGGGCCCTCTTTTTTCAGGCGTTGGCAAAATACAGTACGGCTCATGTTGACCTCTATGGTTGTAACTCTGGATAGGCGAGCAGACGGGCCGTGGCGGCCGCCAGCCCCACCTCGGCAGGATGGCGTAAGTTATACCAGAGTCGGTTATCTGCTTCCATGAGCCGCAGCGGCTGCGCCTCATCAATGTCAATCAGCAGCGGCTGAATATCGAGATGGAAGTGGCTGAAGGTATGGCGAAAACCGGCCAGTTCACGATAACTGTGATGGCTCAGGCCGAGGGACGCCAGCAGACCATCCACCTCCGCCAGCGAGGCCACCTGCGGGAAGCAGTAGAGCCCGCCCCAGATCCCCTGTGGCGGCCGCTTCTCCAGCAGCAACTCATCGCCGTGACGAATCAGCAGCATGATGCCATCGCGGGCCGGCATGCTCTTCTTGGGCTTGCTGTTGGGATAAGCGGTAGGCTTGCCTTGCGACAGCCCCTGGCAATCGGCCCGCACCGGACAGCGATCACAGGCTGGCTTGCTGCGGGTGCAGATCGTCGCCCCGATATCCATCATTGCCTGATTGTATTGCGCCACCCCCAGCTTGGGGGTGAGCCGGATGGCGATCTCCCACAGCTCGTTCTCCACCTGTTTTTGACCGGGCCAGCCCGGCAGCGCCAGCCAGCGGGTGAGTACCCGCTTCACGTTGCCATCAAGGATGGCATGAGGCTGACCAAGAGAGAGCGACAGCACGGCCCCGGCGGTAGAACGGCCAATGCCCGGCAGCGCCATCACCTCGTCAAAGCGCTCGGGAAAGAGGCCATGGTGATGATCGCGGATCTGCTGGGCCGCCTTGTGCAGGTTGCGGGCCCGGGCGTAGTAGCCAAGCCCGGTCCAGTGGTGCAGCACCTCATCGACAGGGGCATCGGCCAGCGCCACAACATCGGGGAAGCGCGCCATAAAACGCTGGTAATAGGGGATGACTGTGGCGACCTGGGTCTGCTGCAGCATGATCTCCGAGACCCAGACCCGGTAAGGGGTCTTCTCCTGCTGCCAGGGCAGGGTTTTGCGGCCATGAAGCTCGTACCACTCCAGAACCCGGCTTGCGAAGGTTGATTGATTCACGTTGTTCTCATGTCGTTGATATATGGGGAACTCTGCGGTTCCTTCGGCTCATCTGGCCTGCGTGGGCATAAAGTCATCCCGCGCACAGCGTCAGCTGTCTGGTGCGGCAGCGTAAGGCCTCGTCACGCCCAAGTCAAAGCCGCGCTGACTGACGCTGCGGGCAGGTGGTGGTCAAGCAGCAAAGCGGTAACAAAGACGATATACTCGGCCCCACGATTGATGACGGGAGAGACGGTTTGCAGACTTATCTGGTTGGGGGCGCAGTGCGGGATCGCCTGCTGGGATTGCCGCAGGGCGACAGGGATCATCTGGTGGTCGGCGCCACCGTGGAGCAGATGCTGGCGCTGGGCTTTACCCAGGTCGGTCGCGACTTTCCCGTGTTTCTTCACCCCAAAACCCAGCAGGAGTATGCCCTCGCCCGTACCGAACGCAAGCAGGGTCAGGGCTACACCGGCTTTGTCTGCCACGCCGCCCCCGATGTGACGCTGGAGCAGGATCTGCTGCGCCGGGATCTCACCATCAACGCCATCGCCGAAGATGAACAGGGAGAGCTCCATGATCCCTACGGTGGCATCAAAGATTTGGAGAAACGGCTGCTGCGCCACGTCTCCCCCGCCTTTGCCGAAGATCCGCTGCGCATCCTGCGGGTCGCCCGCTTCGCCGCCCGCTTCCACGCTCAGGGCTTTACCATCGCGCCGGAAACTCTCGCTCTGATGAGTGAGATGACGGCCGCTGGCGAGCTGGCCCACCTCACGCCGGAGCGAGTCTGGAAGGAGTTGGAGAAGGTGCTGCTGGGGCCAACCCCGCAGATCTTTATCGAGGTGCTGCGCCAATGCGGCGCCCTGAAGGCACTGTTCCCAGAGATTGATGCGCTGTTTGGCGTCCCCGCCCCGGCCAAGTGGCACCCGGAGATCGACACCGGCATCCACACCCTGATGGTGCTGGAGCAGGCGTGCCGGATCTCCCCGGAATTGACCGTCCGCTTTGCTGCCCTCTGCCACGACCTTGGCAAGGGAGTAACCCCCAAGGAATTCTGGCCCAGCCATCACGGTCACGGCCAGAAGGGGCTGCCGCTTATTCGCGCCCTGTGTGAGCGGTTCCGGGTACCCAATGAGTGCCGGGATTTGGCGCTGCTGGTGAGCGATCTGCACACCCACATCCACATCGCCTTTGAACTCAAGCCCGCCACCCTGCTCAAGGTCTTCGACAAGGCTGATGCCTGGCGCCGCCCCGAGCGCTTTGCTCAGCTGCTGGATGCCTGCCGCGCCGACTTCCACGGCCGCACAGGTTTCGAGGAGCGGGTCTACGCCGAGCCGGACTATGTGGCCGAAGCGCTGGCTGCCGCCCAAGCAGTGCCGGTGAAAGAGATAGTGGCGGCCGGTTACAAGGGGGAAGAGATCAAGGAGCGGCTTGCCAAAAAGCGGACCGATGCCATCAGCCGCATCAAGGATGAGTGGACCTTTATCGAAGAGTAACCTCGGCCCCATAACAGACGGCCGCCCTGATGATGAACTCCGCAAGGAGAGCATCGCCAAGGCGGCCGTTTTGCATCCAGGTTTGCATAGGAAGGGGTGTCAGCCCCCTTCTGATGCCGTTATGCGGGACCAATTCGCTCCATCAGGCTCATATGGGATGAGCCATCGTGGCGCTTGAGGTTCTGGCGATATTCGAACTGGCGCTGGCTCTCCTGCTTGAGTCCCAGCATCAGCGAATAGCACATCGCCAGCATGATCACCGAGAAAGGCAGCGCCGCTATGATGCTGGCCGCCTGCAAGGCTGCCAGGCCGCCGGAGACCAGCAAGATAGCGGCAACCAGCCCCTGCCCCAGACCCCATACGGCGCGGTGCAGTACCGGCGGCTCCTGATCACCGATGGAGAGCAGGGTGGTGATGACCAGCGTGCCCGAGTCACTGGAGGTGATGAAGTAGGTGCAGATAAGCAGGGTCAATACAGCCTTGGCGATCCAGCCGAAGGTCTCCCAGTGCAGCAGCTCGACCGTCTTGTAGAGCGCCAGCGTCACATCCTGATTGACCGCAGCGACCACGCCGCCACCGCCAAACAGCTCCAAATTCATCGCCGTACCGCCAAACACGGTGAGCCAGAACATGCCGAGCAGCGAGGGTACCAGCAACACACCGAGCACAAACTCGCGAATGGTACGCCCCTTGGAAATGCGGGCGATAAACATGCCGACAAACGGCGCCCAGGCAATCCACCAGCCCCAGTAAAACGCCGTCCAGCTCGACTGCCAGGCCGAGGTGCCGTTGGCCTCGGTGTTGGTCCAGAAGCTCAGTTTGACGATGTTCTGCAGGTAATCACCGATGTTCTGTACATAGGCGTTGAGGATATAGGTGGTCGGTCCCAGCACCAGAAAGAGTGCGAGAACGAAGACGCTCAGCCAGATATTGAGCTCGGAAAGGATCTTCACTCCGCGCCCGACCCCGGAAACCGCCGACAAAGTGGCGATCAGGCTGATACCGCCAATCAGCCAGAGCTGGTTGGACTGCGACACCGCCATACCAAACATCTGGTTGAGGCCGGTATTCATCTGGGAGACCCCCAGACCAAGAGAGGTCGCCACCCCGAAGACGGTGCCGAACACCGCCAGCACATCGGCCGCATGGCCCCAAAAACCGTAAATCCGCTCGCCAAGGATGGGGTAAAGCACAGAGCGGATCGCCAGCGGCAACTTGCGCCGGTAGCTGAAAAAGGCAAGTGACAGGCCGACGATCACATAGATGGCCCAGGGGTGCAGGCCCCAATGGAAAAAGGTGAGGCGCATGGCGATCTGGGCCGCTTCCGGGGTCATCCCTTCGGTAATGAACGGGTTGCCCTGCAGATGGTTCATCGGCTCGGCGATGCTCCAGAACACCAGACCGATACCCATGCCTGCGCTAAAGAGCATGGAGAACCAGGCGAAGTAGCCGAACTCCGGTACCTGGTCGTCGTCACCCAGCCGGATGCTGCCAAAACGGCTGAACATCAGGTAGACAGCGAAGAACAGGAACAGGGCGACCACCAGAATGTAGTACCACTTGAACCCGGCAATAATCTGATCCTTGGCACCGACAAACCAGGCGGCCGCGGTAACGGGAACAAATACGCCAAACAGCAAAAACAGGGTGATCACGGTGAGGGCCGTCATGGCCATGGTGGGGTTGAGGCCTTTCAATAGCCCTTTGCTTGCTCGCATCCAGCCTCCTTAGTCGTTGTTGAAAAAGTCTTCGCCCACATGATCACCGGCCCCGCCGATGGCGCGATAGACCAGCTTGCCAGCTGCTTGTTCGCGGTGATCCACCAGCGAAACCGAGGGCTGGCCATTCACGGCGTGACGCTTACCAAGGAAGATAGCCATGGGGACGCCCAGATTGGAGATACCGCTGGTGATCCAGAGGCGGTTGAAGTCGTAAGAGCCACCGATGAACTCCAGCTGGGCCAGGCCGGTATCGAGGCCGGTCAGATAGAAGTTCATGGCACTTTCGTCAGGAAAGAGGTGCACCAGCACATAGGCGTAGCGCAATTCATTCACCAACTCCTTTAGGTTGAAAGTACCTGTCTCACTGCAAGAGAGGGGTAACTCACCATCATAGTGGTGTACCTTGAGGTTGTTGGGGTCTTCATCATAGGCAGGCTGATAGCGCACAAAAGCCGAGGTATCCGGCAGTTCATAGCGTACTCTGACCACACGTAACTCGGCCACCAGAGACTTGATATCCAGCTCGTCATTCATCATTTAGCTCCTCAAATGCCAGGGTGAATTCCGTGAAATGCCCGTCAACCTAACACAAAATTAGTTAGAGCAGAAATTATTACAGCAAAAACCATATTGACCTTATGACGAATTAGGCGGAAAATTTTGCCCCTCTCCATAGCCCTCCAATGACGCACACCCCATGGAAAAACATGATGAAGTGCTGGTCGCCCTGCGCCAGATTATTCGTGCCATCGACATGCACTCCAGGCGCTTGATCAAAGAAGCCGGGCTCACCTCCCCGCAACTCTTGCTGCTCAAAGGGATCGACGAGCTGGGACAGACCTCCATGCGCCAGCTGGCCGATCACACCAACATGAGCCAGGCCACCGCCACCACCATCATGGACCGATTGGAGAGCCGCCAACTGGTGCAGCGCGTTCGCAGCAATACCGACAAGCGCAAGGTTCACGCGACACTGACTGACGCAGGTCGCGCCCTGCTGGCCCAGGCCCCGACCCCGCTGCAAGAGCGCTTCATCCAGCGTTTTCAGGCACTGGAAGCGTGGGAGCAGACCCTGCTGCTCTCCTCCCTGCAACGCATCTCCGCCATGATGAATGCAGACGAAATCGATGCCGCCCCGGTGCTGAGCGTCAGACCCCTCACCGAAGAGCAGGCATAAGCTGCTGAACAATTTCAGGCATAAAAAAAGCTCCCGAACGGGAGCTTTTTCGATCAGGGGCCGCAGAGGATTACTCTTCCAGGCTGATCCCGATATTGGAGACGCCATCCTGAGAGGCGAATGCTCTGATGGCCAGGATACGATCGCTGTCGCGCTCATGGGCAACCCGCTTGAGCAGTTCAACCTGGAACTCCAGCTCAGCTTCCATGTACTCGTGCTCGTAGAGCTCTTCTTCGGTCAGATCCCGCTCTTCCAGCAGCTCGATAAAACCGGCCACGGTACCGACTGACGCATGGCTGGCATCGTTGGCCTCTTCACCAACCCGGCAGATCACCGAGTTATAGGCGCAGCCCAGCGCAACACAGGCATCCAGCGCCGGATAGGCACCGTAGGATTCAAACTTGCGGGGATCCGGAATGTGAGACTCGAACTCTTCGAGAATGGCACCCAGATTGACCCGGGATCCCTTGACGGTGAGGTAGACCCACATCTGATCCAGCGCATGCCGGAAAGCGCCAGCATTGCCAAAGCCGGAGGCCTGACAGAACAGGGCATAGTTGGGGTACATGCGCTCTGCCAGCGCCAGGGTGTAGACGGTCTGTTGCCAAGGCTGTAGCTCGGCCAGTCGCTTATAAAACTTGTCACCAAACACTGGAGTCGGATCCTTTGCAAAATGTGGGGCAGATTGTAGCCCACGAGGCGCGCGGCGAAAACGAAAAAGCGCCCTGGTCGGCTATGTTGCGATATGAAGTCAGGTAAGATGGGTCGAGAGCGGCATCTTGTTGCGCCGCAAATTCTGATAAGGAACAAGAGTATGAGCCAACGTACCCTTCTTTTGCTCAGCCAGGATAATGCTCACTACGAACGGCTGCTCAAGGCCGCCAATCTCCCCCATCTGCGCATTCTGCGAGCCGATAACCAGAGCGATGCCGAGAAGCTGATCGGCGAAGCCCATATTCTGATGGCCGAACCGGCCCGCGCCAAACCGCTGCTGCCCAAAGCCAACAAGCTGAGCTGGTTCCAGTCCACCTATGCGGGAGTCGATGTGCTGCTCGACCCTGACAGTCGCCGCGACTACCAGCTTACCAATGTGCGCGGCATCTTCGGCCCGCTGATGAGCGAGTATGTCTTTGGTCATCTGCTCAGCCTGATGCGCCAAATTCCCCTTTATCGGGAACAGCAGAAACAGCGACTGTGGCAAAGCCACCCCTATCAGGGCCTCAAGGGGCGCACCATGCTGATCCTGGGGACCGGCAGCATTGGTCAGCATATTGCCCACACCGGCAAACATTTTGGCATGAAGGTGCTGGGCATCAGCCGCAGCGGTCGGGAGCGGGCCGGGTTTGATCAGGTTTATCAGCTACCTGCGCTCAACAAGATGCTGGCGCAGGCCGATGTCATCGTCAGCGTGCTGCCTGCCACCCGCGATACCCGTCATCTGTTCAATGCCGCCCGCTTCGAACACTGCAAACCGGGCGCCATCCTGTTCAACGTCGGTCGTGGCAGCGCCGTGCACTCGGGCGATTTGCTCACCGCACTGCGTACCGGCAAGCTGGCGATGGCGGTGCTGGATGTGTTCGAGCAGGAGCCGCTGCCCGCCGACAGTCCATTGTGGGGCCAACCCAACCTCATCGTCACCCCCCACAACAGCGCCTACAGCTTCCCGGATGATGTAGCCCAGATCTTTGTGCGCAACTACATCCGCTTTATCGATGGCCAGCCACTGGATGGCAAGATTGACTTCGACAAGGGTTATTGACCCTCACGGCGCATGTAAAAAGGCCCCGCCAATCTGGCGGGGCCTTTCATTTCAGGCTGTGACGACAGGAATCAACCCGCTGCCAGCGCCTTGCGGTAGCTCTTCACCTTGGCAAGGAACTGACGACGCTCCTTGCCGCTCAGGGGTTCAGCCATCGGCAGCTTGGCGGTCATGGCATTGACCGGGCGGTTGTTGATCCGCAGCTCGTAGTGCAGGTGAGCACCGGTCGAGCGACCTGTGTTGCCGGAGAGGCCGATCTTGTCGCCCATCTTCACTCGCTGACCGGTTTTGACCAGCAGCTTGCTCAGGTGCAGATAACGGGTAGAGAGAGTACGGCCATGCTTGATGACGATATAGGTACCCGCCAGCGGGTGGCTGGTTGCCTTCTGGACGATACCATCGCCAGTCGCCAGCACTGGCGTGCCCACCGGTACCGCGAAGTCGGTGCCCTCGTGAGGACGCACCATACCGGTTACCGGATGTTTGCGCGCCGGGTTGAAGTTGGAGCTGATGCGGTAGCGGCTGTGGGTCGGGTAGCGGCGGAATCCGCGCTCCAGACTGTTGCCCTGACCGTCGTAGTAGTTGCCGTCATCGGAGAGCCAGGCCGACACCGTCTTGCCCTGGCTGGTCACTTCCACACCCAGCAGCTGGCTGTTGCCAGTGCTCTTGCCTTCCACCGTCTCCTGGCGTACCAGCACTTTGAACTTGTCGCCCTTCTGCAGATCCTTGGCGAAATTCATCCGCCACTGGAACAGGTTGGCAATTTTCTGGATATGGTTGGCCGGAATCCCCGCATTGCGGGCACTGACATAGAAGCTGCCGTTGATCACGCCGTTGTAACGCTGCGGTTGCCACTCGACCTTCTCATTGATCATGGAGGCGGTATAGGCATCGTCGCTGCGCGCCATCACCAGTGTCTGCTTGATGTTCAGGCGGATTTTGAGTTGCTGCAGGATGTTGTCCTGATCGATCAGCAGCTCGATATTCTGGCCCGGCTTGAGGCGCGCCAGATAGTTCTTGTTGTCCGCGTCCAGCACCTTGTAGAGGGTGGTGGTGGATAGACCGAGATTGTTAAAAATAGCGGTCAGGTTTTCGCCGTTGCGGACCCGGTAATCCTGCCACTGGGGGGTGGTGTCGACCGGGATGTCGTCATCCGGCGCACTCTGATCAACCAGTTCGTGATCGGGAATTTCGTTAAAGTCGGTGTTGTTTTCGTTGGTTGCCGTACCGGCGGTATCAATGGGCAACTCAAGACGCAGCGGCCGCTCGAGGATGTCACCCGGAGCTGGCAATAATGCCACTGCTGACAGGGTCATGGCCGTCAGCATCAGCATGGCGTAAAAGTGTTTGCGGGGAACCGGTGGTTCCCAATTGGCAGCCTGTACTACCAAGGGACGGAGACGTTTCATCCGCTATCCTGTATTTAGATCTAAAGAGTGTGAGTTGCGATGTCAGTTGTGACAAAACCGTATAAAACTGTTTGTTGGACACAAATAATTACAAATAGTTCATCACAATCTGCATGAACCTCACATTTTATGCATAACCCGCCCGGATGGGCAGAAATGATCGTCTTTTTTAACCATTTTTTCCTATTTTTAAGAACCGGGTCGGATTCGATACTGAATAGAAACCTGGAATGTTGCGATAACTTTTCCATGGAGTGGATATGTCGTTAGCAAAACTGTTAATCAGAATAATTGTCGTCCTGTTCCTGATCGGTGCAGCGCTGCTGTTTGCACTGGAAGTCACGACGGTCCGCCAATCCATCCTCGACCAGATGTCAGCCAACCTGGAAACCGCCATCACCGCTCTCGGGCTGGTGCTGCAAGGAACCCTGCTCAATGACGACAATGTGCTGGCCGAGACCATCGTCAATGCCATGTTTGATGGCGGTTTCGTCAGCTCGGTCATTCTGGTGGATCCGGATGGTCAGGTACTGTTTCAGAAGGCATTCCACTCTACCCAGCAAAATGTCCCCGGCTGGCTTCCCTCGGTTATCGGCATGCCCCCCGTCAAAATTGAGCAAGAGTTAACCGATGGCTGGCGCATGCTGGGCACTCTGACCCTTGAGGGGCATAGCGGCTACGCCTATCAGCATCTGTGGAATGCCATCAGTCGCACCGGTCTGGCGCTGCTGGCGGGCCTCGTCGTATTTACCCTGATCATCTCTCTGGTCTGCAAACGCCTGCTACAGCCCCTGGAGCAGATCAACCTGCAGCTGATCCGTATCCGCAAACACCAGTTCAACAGCACCCTGCCCACTCCCTGGTTGCAAGACCTCAGAGAAGTGGCACTTTCCATCAACCAATTGGTTTCCGAACGCAAACGGGATCTGCTGCAACAACGACTCAAAATCACCCAGCTGGGAAAACAGCTGCCACTGACGACCCCACAGCCGCTGCAAGGAGTGAGCCCGCTGCCGGAAGGCGGGCAACTGCAAAAATTTGTCTCCACACAAGGGGAAATCGCGCTCTATCAGCGTTTCTTGCCCAGTCAGCCCCTCGGTGCCGACAGCGATCTCGCAACCATCCAGAGCGCCCTGCAACAGTGGCAGCACTCTCATATAGAAGGGGTCTTGCTGCCCCTCTCCCTGCTCAATCACCCGCAATGGTCCGAGATCGCCCCTCTGCTAAGCCAGGGTCGCGGCAAAACACTGGATTGGAGCTGGGATGTAGCCACATTCCCCGCCCACGGCCAAGCCACATTGGCTGCGTTGCAGGAACAGGGGTGTGAGCTCGCCTTCAGCGCCATTCCCCTCAATGCGGATACCTTCAATCAACTTGACCCACTCAATCCCATTTTTATCAGCTGTCAGCTGACCGATGCACCGCTCTACTGGAATCTGCTCTCCCAAACCATGCATGCCGCCGGTTATACCCTGCTGGCAGAATCGGGAGAGTGTCGTGACATCGACAAACTGCGGACCTGGGGTATCGATGGTTATGCCAAGGAGGCGCAATCATGAAAAAGCTCGCCATGCTGTTGCCCCTGCTGTGGCAACCCGGCCTGATGGCTGAAACCGTCACTATCACCACCGGGGGTGAGCAGGGGATTTATCACCAGATAACCAAAGAGTTTTGCCGTCTGGCCCATGAGGTCGATGAGCAACTTGCGTGCACATTGCAGAGCTCATCGGGTTCAATAGAAAACCTGAAGCGGCTGAAGAGTGGCGAGACCTCCTACGCCATGGTGCAGTCAGACTGGCTATATCAGGCAAACCAGGGCTTTGGCCCTTTTGCCACGCAGCCGCAACCTGAGCTGCGCGCCCTGTTTGCCACCCATGCCGAGCCCTTCACCATAGTGATCCGTGCCGATGGCGATATCACGTCACTGGAACAGCTCAAGCTCGCCCCCATCGACATGGGGTTGAAGAGTTCGGGTACCCGCCAGACGGCGCTGACCCTGTTCAACATCTTGGGAGCAAAAGAGCAGGATCTCGATCTGAAGAGCATGGCCAACCTGCCGGATGCGCTCTGCAGCAAGCAGATCGACGCATTTGCACTGGTGATGGGACACCCTAACCGGATTGTGCTCGACACCGCCAAACGTTGCGCGGTCAGTTTCCTCCCCATCGATGGGGTCACTCGGGATCAGCTACTCAAAGGGGTCAAATATTACCAACGCAGTCAGGTGCCCGCCCGCATCTACCCCGGCAATCTGAAGGCGACGCCCACCTTTGCCATTGCCGCCACTCTGGTTACCAATGCCACCATGCCGGAAGAGTCTGTCTATCGCCTGACCAAGGCCATGCTGGCCCAGCAGACCAAGTTCAATGAGCAGACTTATGGCTACGCCAATATGTTTCACCGGGCACGCAATAAAACCGGCCCGGTGCTGAGTATTGAGCAGCATCCGGGCGCAGCGAAATATTTCGATGAGTTGAAGGCGGCGGGCAAGCTATAGCTGACGACGGGGAGAGCGCAGTTGCTCGCTGGAGAAGCGGGTCTTCATAGATGTCCACTGCGCCAACCGATCGGCACTCCCCGCCAGCGTCCCTTCCCGCCGTGACTTCATGATCCAGATGCTTTTGGCATCGAAACTGTAAACGGGAATGAGGTCGGTACGCTTACTGCCCGGCAGGATCCGGCTGTTGATGTTGTCGAGCACCAGTGGGTCAGCCTTGGGTGTCGGGAAGTAGAGCGTCACCATGTGGAACTGGTTGTAACGCACAGCCTTGACGTAGGCCAGCCGCAGCTTCTTCTCATCCACCCCCAGCTCCATCAGGGTATAGTACTTGGAAATGCTGTAATCCTCGCAATCCCCACCCCGGGCACCGATGAACTCCAGCGGATTGGCCCAGTAATCCTCATCCCCCCACAGCTTGGGATCCTCGCTGTAGGTCAGATTGTTGAAGTAGTTGTTCACCAGCTCGATCTTCTGCTGGTCGGTTGTACCCGCTCTGGGGGTGAGCAGGCGAGAGAATGCCTCGGCCCGTTGAATGGCGCGGCCACCATACACTTCCTGCAGTTTGGCCCGCAGATCCGGACTGGCAATATATTCGGAAAGACGCGAAGCCTGCACGTTGGCGCAACATAGCGCCAACGTGCAAGCCGGGATCAACAACCATTTCATACCGGACACTCCATGTCAGATGCTGGAGGTCAGTATAGCCCCTCCGGATGAGAGGCTCAGCCGCTGATCAGCGACACTGGGCGAATGCGTCTGCCAGTTGCTGCATGAATTGGGGATAACCATCCGGGCCGAGCGGTACCTGCTCACCCACCTCATCAAGCAACAGCACCTTGGCGCCGGTATTGCGTGCCACCGATTCGATCACAGCCGGTGAGAATTGCGGCTCGGCATAAATGCAGCTCGCCTGCTTCTCTTCCAGCGCCTTGCGAATATCCACTAGCGTCTTGGCGCCAGGGCGACGCTCAGGGCTCACGGTAAAGTGACCCTTTGAACTCATGCCGTAGTGGCGCTCCCAGTAGCCATACGCCTCGTGGAAGACAAAGTACCCCTTCTCATTCACCGCCTTCATCTGGCCAGCAATCACCTTGTCTTTGGCATCCACCTTGGTAACAAATGCCGCGAGGTTGGCGTCATAACGAGCCTGATTGGCCGGATCCAGCTTGCCCAATTCACTTGCGATCGCCTTGGCAATCACCTTGGCCTGCGTCGGGCCAAGCCAGATATGGGGATCGACCCCTTCGTGATGATGTCCCTCATGCCCTTCATCATGATCATGGTTACCGTGCTCGTGGGCGGCATGATCGTGATCATCATGGTCATGGGAGTCATGACTATCCTGAGTCGCGTAGTTGAACAGCGGCATTCCCTCAACCTGAGTCAGGGCCAAAGCATGGGGATGATTGGCCAGCGGCTTGGCCATAAACCCTTCCAGCTCGGGGCCAACCCACACCACCAGATCGGCACTGTTGATGCTGCGAATATCGGACGGACGCAGGGAGAAATCGTGGGGAGAGGCACCGGTCGGCAGCAATACCTTGGGCTCGCTCACGCCGTCAGTGATCGCCGCTGCGATGAAGCCAAGGGGCTTGATGGTGGTCAGTACCTCAATGGCACGAACAGGCAAACTCACCGCCAGCAGGGCAGTGAAAAGCGCAATAATTCTCATTGGTGAATCTCGTCAGGGGGTGAGTATGTGATAATATAACAGCCGCTTTTTGTTATATTATAACTCTCACTGGCTGTAAACCCCGGAGTTGTCATGAGCCAACTGGTAGAGCTGAAAGAGGTCTCTCTCTCGTTTGATGGACACTCTGTGCTCGACAAGGTCTCCTTTACCCTCAATAAAGGCAAAATCACCACGCTAGTCGGCCCCAACGGGGCTGGCAAGAGCACCCTGAGCAAGCTGGTGCTGGGTCTGCTCACCCCGGACTCGGGCAAGATCACCCGCAGCCGCGATCTGAGAGTCGGCTATGTGCCCCAGCGCCTTTATCTGGATCCCACCCTGCCGCTGACGGTGCGCCGCTTCCTGCAGCTGGGCAAAAACAGCCGTCTCTCCATCGAGGAAGCTCTGGTCCGGGTGGGCGCCGAAGGGTTGCTGGAGAACCGGATGCAGAAGCTCTCCGGCGGTGAGATGCAGCGTGTACTGCTGGCCCGCGCCCTGCTGGTCAAGCCCGAGCTGCTGGTGCTGGACGAACCGGTGCAAGGGGTTGATATCACCGGCCAGATCGAGCTCTACGCCCTGATCGGCCAGCTCGCCGCCGAATTCAATTGCGCCGTGCTGATGGTCTCCCACGACCTGCATCTGGTGATGGCCAGCACCCACGAGGTGATCTGCCTCAATCGCCACGTCTGCTGTCATGGCGAGCCGGAAAGCGTGGCGCGCCACCCCGAATTTGCCCGTCTGTTCGGGCGACCGGAGCAGGAGGTGCTGGCTGTCTATACCCACCATCACCACTGCGACGGCGAACACCATCATCATGAACCGCAGGCTCCCGTCATCCGCCTGCCTTCTCGCAACAACGCTCACAGCAAATAGCGCAAGCAACAGGACATTCAAGTGGACAGCTTTCTGTTATACGCCCTCGCGGCCGGTCTCGGCATCGCCCTGCTGGCCGGCCCCCTCGGCAGCTTCGTGGTATGGCGCAAGATGGCCTATTTTGGCGATACCCTCTCCCACGCCTGCCTGTTCGGCATCGCGCTGGGCATCCTGCTGCAGGTAGATCTCACTCTGGCGGTAGTGGTCTGCTGCCTCGCCATGGCGATGCTGCTGGTGATCATGAGCCGCAACCAGCAGGTGGCGACCGATACCCTGCTCGGCATTCTGGCCCACAGCGCCCTGTCGCTCGGTCTGGTTACCTTGAGTTTTATGGATAACGTGCGGGTGGATCTGATGGCCTACCTGTTCGGCGACCTGCTCTCGGTACAACCGATGGATCTGCTCTGGATCTACGGCGGTGGCGCGCTGGTACTGCTTACCCTGTGGCGACTGTGGGATCCCCTGCTCTCCATGACCATCTCGGAAGAGCTGGCACGGGTAGAAGGGATCCGGGTCGATGTGCTGCGCTGCGTACTGATGCTGCTGATCGGGCTGGTGATTGCCGTGGCGATGAAGTTTGTCGGCGCGCTGATCATCACCTCCCTGCTGATCATTCCCGCCGCCACCGCCCGCCGCTTCAGCCAGACGCCGGAGCAGATGGCTGGCTTTGCCGCGCTGATCGGCTGTCTCGCCGTGCTGGGGGGGCTGACCCTATCCTGGTATCAGGACACCCCGGCCGGGCCTTCGGTCGTCGTCTGTGCCACCAGCCTGTTTGTCCTAAGCCAGTTCAAGAGAGCCTGATAACCCGAGCAATTACAACGGCATGCTCTGGCGTGTCTCCATCATCAGCCACTGGCGCAACCGGCTGATAGCGGGCTCATGGGCCCGCGAGCGCTTGCAGGTAAAGTAGAAGGCATCCCCCGTCTCCAGCTGGTGTACCGGCAAGGCCACCAGCTGGGGATCATCGGGCCGCAGCATGTAATCATTCACGAATGCCACCCCCTGATCCCAGGCCGCCGCCTCCATCGCCAGCAGCACATGGCTGAAATGGTGCATCCGCGCCTCGTCCGGGATCACCAGCCCGCCCGCCTTGGCCCAGCGCTGCCAATCCTCCCCCCGCGCCTTGTAGATGGACTGCACCGAAAGCAACGGCAACTGCCAAATGGCCTCGGGCCACTCCCCGCTGATCTGCTGCAACAGGCGGCGACTGCAGACCGGAAAGAGCCGCTCCTGATAGATAAGGTCGTGGCAGTAGCCCCGCCCGTGGGGTGAGACTGTGATAAAGCAGTCCGCCACCCGATCGGAGAGCTCGGGGTCTTCCGCCACCATCTCCAGACTCAAATCCAGCTCGGGGTAGAGTTGGCGCAATCCGGCCAACCGCGGGATCAGCCATTTCACCGCAAACGAGCTGTAGACCGCGAGCCGGACTCGCATCTCGCCACCACCACGCAGCTGTTCGCTGCTCTGGGCAATCTGGCTGAGCCCAGCAGCAATTCCCTCGAAATAACTCTCCCCCTGGGGTGTCAACGAGAGCAACCGCCCCTGACGCAGCAGCAAGCGCTCACCCAGAAAATCCTCCAGCAGACGGATCTGGTGGCTGACCGCACTCTGGCTGACGTTCAGTTCCAGAGCGGCGCGGGAGAAGCTGAGCAGCCGGGCCACCACCTCGAAATATTGCACCGCACGCAGAGGAGGAAGCTTCATTATCTAAATATCTCATGAGTGGTCATTTTTTATCATTTTACTGGATATCAACCGGCACGCTACCCTCCGCCCATCTGAAGTGGGAGGTGGTATGAATGCAGTAGGGATCGGCATCCTTTATCTGGTGCTGGGCAATATGGTGGCGGTTTTTTCCGATGCGCTGGTCAAGGTGCTGGAGCCGGATCAGCCCATCTTCCAGTTTGTCTTTTTCCGCCAGCTCTCGGCCGCCATTCTGCTGATGCCCTGGCTGCTCTGGTCATGGCGCCGCAACCCACCGGTGGCCATCAAGTGGCACCTGCTGCGGGCCCATATTTGGGCGGTCGGCGTCTGCCTGATGGTGGTGGCCCTCACCCGCTTGCCGCTCGCTACCGCCAATGCCCTCTTCTATGCCGCCCCCCTGATGATGGTGCCGCTGGCGGTGTGGATGGCGGGGGAAGCGATCTCGCGTCAGAAGGTGCTGACCGCAGTCATCGGATTTATCGGGGTTTTGATCGTGCTGCGCCCGACCGAGGTGAACTGGGCCGCGCTGGCGGCGCTGGGGGTGGCGCTGTCGATGGCGCTCAACAACCTGCTGATCAAGCGGATCCCGCTCAAGCAGCCCATCGCCCAGACCCTGTTTTTCACCAACGTGCTGAGCATGCCCTTTATTCTGGCGCTGGCATTGTGGGAAGGGGGCGACTGGCAGTGGCAGATGTGGTGGCCCGCCTTCGGCTCGTCGGCGCTGATCATGGTCTATGCGGGATTGTGCGTAGTGGCCTATCGCAAGGCGGAGGCGAGCAAGATCGCCTCGGCGGAATATACCGGTCTGCTGATGGCCGTCGCCATCGGGGTGTGGCTGTTTGACGAGCAACCGGGCCTGCCGCTGCTGCTGGGCTGTATCTGCATCGTCCTGCCGCTCATCGCCATGGCCCGCAGCAAACCAAAACCGCTGGCCGAACCGGCGCTTTAAGCGCTCAGGGTCGTTCCAGCAAAGGGGCGACCCTTTGCTGCAGATGGGGGACGATCTCATCCTCGAACCAGGGATTCTTTTTGAGCCAGAGGGTATTGCGTGGGGAGGGATGCGGCAACGGCAGCCAGCCGGGGCCATAGTCGGCCCAGCTGCGCACCGTGTCGGTGAGCGATCCCTTGGCCGCCCCCCGCAGGTAGTAGGCCTGTGCATACTGGCCGATCAGCAGGGTCAGTTCGATGTTGGGTAACAGCATCAGTACCTTGTCATGCCAGGTGGGCGCACATTCGGGGCGCGGTGGCAGATCGCCGGATTTTCCCCTGCCGGGATAGCAGAGCCCCATCGGCATGATGGCGATGCGGGATTCGTCGTAAAAGGTGGCCTTATCGACACCGAGCCAATGGCGCAAGCGATCGCCGGAGGGGTCATCCCACGGGATACCGCTGGCATGCACCCGGGTGCCGGGCGCCTGACCGATGATCAGCAAACGGGCACTCTCGGCCCCGCGGATCACCGGACGAGGCCCCAGCGGCAGATGAGCCTCGCACAGACGGCAGGCCCTGATTTGTTCAAACAACTTATCGATTCGCTGCATGACGTTGATAGTACCAGCATTTCCCTGTTTTCCCTCTTGTGGAAACAGGGCGCGCGCCCTACTATCGCCATGAGCGTTTAATTTAATAAACGGACAATAATGAAAAACTGGCTAGGTACCGGCACCGCGACCCTCTCCTTCATCCTGTGGGGGATGCTGCCGCTCTATTATCAATTCATGCCCGAGGTCAACATGTGGGAGCTCATCTCCCACCGGGTGCTCTGGTCTGTGGTGCTGCTGGGTGCCCTGTTTTTGCTGCTTGGCCACAAGGTGCCCTGGGCACAACTGCGCAGCGAACCGCGCCAGCTCGGCCTCATTCTGCTGGCGGGCCCCGTCATGTCCATCAGCTGGTGCATGTTCACCTGGTGCCTCACTACCGGGCAAGTGCTGACCACCAGCCTCGCCTTCTTTATGACCCCGCTGTTCAATATCGTATTCGCCGTCATCTTCCTCAAAGAGCGACTCACCCCGCAAAAGCATCTGGCGGTCGCCCTGGCGCTGGCGGGTCTCGCCTACATGCTGTTCTGCTACGGCCAGCTCCCCTGGTTCTCCCTCATCATGGGGGCCAACTTCGCCTGCTATGGCCTTATCAAGAAGAAGATCCACTACGACACCGGCACCTGCCTCTATCTGGAAGCCATGGTGCAACTGCCCGTCGCGCTGATCATCATCGGCACGCTGGCGTGGCACGGGGAGGGGGCATTCGTGAATGGGGATCTGGCCGACAAGCTGCTGCTGATGGGCAGTGCGCCCGCCACCCTGCTGCCGGTGGGGCTGTTCTGCTACGCAGTAGCGAGAACCCGGATGAGCACTGTGGGGCTGCTGCAATATATCGAGCCCAGCCTCGCCTTCCTGCTCGCCATCTACTGGTTTGGTGAGGCGCCGGACCCCATCAAGGCTGTCGGTTTCGCCTTTGTCTGGGCAGGTCTGCTGGTGAGCCTGTTACCGCTGCACCGGCTCAAGCGCCGCCCTCAGGGCGTACCGCGATAGGACTCCAGCACCTTGTGCCAGCGGGGATCCCTGTCCATCTGCTCGGCGATGTCGTTGAGGGTGGCATGCAGCTCTGGGCGAGATTTTGGCAGCAGGATATGGCGGGTATAGCTGGATTGGGGGAAGGGCGAGATAAACAGCTTGCCCTGATAGTGCTGTGCGTCGATGAAAAAACCCAGCGATGAACCACTCACCAGCGTCACATCGATGCGACCGCGCACCAGCAGCTCAAGATTGGTCTTCACCTTCTTGGCATCCTGACGCACCAGCTCGCCGCGGCTGGCCGCATCATCGATCCCCTGATAGCGGTAGCCCTCCACCCCGCCAAACACCAGCCCCTTGAGGGAGTCAGGCCCGCGATAGGTGACCGGGTTGTCGATGTTCGAGACCAGCTCGTTGGTGTCGCGCATCACCGGGAAAGTCCAGAGATAGCGTTCGCGATGGGGATCCCCCACCCAGGCGGGATTGACCCAGACCACCAGACCGTCAAAGTCGGGATCCGCCATCTCCAGCGCCAGTCGGGCGCGATTGACCAACCAAAGCTCGATTCTGGGTTCACCCCCCAGCTTTTCATTGAGATACTTGACCAGCTCGCGGCTCAGCCCTGCATCCACTCCGGTGTTGAAGGGGGGATGCTGATGGTAATCGTAGAGACGGATCGTCTCCCCCAGAGCCGGGACCGACAACAATAACCACAACCAAAACCAGACTCTCATCGCACCTCCTTGAGCTGCCTCTGAGTTTGGCACAGAGAATTTGAATGAGAGAACCCGCGACCACCACTCCAGCGCCGCAACCATCCACCCCTTCCCGCTGGTCTGTCTATATGGTGCGTACTGCCACCGGCCTGCTCTATACCGGGATTAGCACGGACCCGCTGCGCCGTCTGGGCCAGCACCAGAGTGGCAAGGGCGCTCGCGCCCTGCGCGGCAAGGGTCCACTAACGCTGGCGTGGCAACAGGAAGTCGGCGAGAAGGGGGCGGCCCTGCGCATCGAATACCGCCTCAAACAGCAGCCAAAATCCTTCAAGGAGCAGCTGATAAAAAGCCCGGCACTCTGGCAGAGCTGGAGCGCGCAGTGGTTAACCGAAACGACTCGGCCTTAAGGGATGCAGGCAAAAAAAGGCCACTCGATGAGTGGCCGGAAAGGGGAAATCAGGGAGCATCACACAACGTCTTGCACAACCTCAGGCGGGTTAGAGGTAGGTATTGGAACGCTTGCTGCGGTTGCTGATCAGCCAGCAAACCGCCAGCACCAGCAGCAACCAGGGGGCCAGCTTGATGATCAGAGCAAGCATGCCGCCCAGCGCCCCAAGCAGCACGAACAGACCGCTCACCAGCAACATGGCTACCAGGGTAAAACCGGTCAGTGCCATGACCAGCAGCACCACCAGCAAGATGAAAAATTCCAGCATAACTTGCTCCTTATCAGTACTTTGTCTGCCGGCTGATCAACCCTTCGGTCAATCCAGCCAGCGCTTCAATTCATAACGGGGCGGCATCACCAGCACCGCCAGCAGATAGGCTGCCAGTGCCAGCGGCGGCATCAGGATCAGGGCGAGCAGTGCCACCACCCGCACCGTGACTCTGGAGACCCCCAACCGCCTGGCAATACCGGCGCAGACCCCGGTCAGCTTGCGATGCACCAGATCCTTGGGCCAGGGGCTCATGATTACGCCTCCGCCTTCTGGCCTTTGAGGCGAGCCAGCTCGCGCTCGATCTCGTCATTGAGCTCCAGCTCGCGGAACTGTGCCTCCAGCGAGGGATTCTGCCCCAGGGTGGCCGCCTCCAGCTGGGCTTCCAGCTGATCGACCCGGCCCTGAAAACCGTCAAAACGCGCCATCAGCTCATGCATGCGCTGGTTGTCCACCTGGGCGCGGGCACGAATGCGGCTGTGGGCTGTCTGCTCGCGCAGGGTCAGCAGTTTCTGCTTCTCGCGGGCCTCGGTCAGCTTGGCCGCCAGTCGCTCGCTGTCGGCGGTAAGTTGGGCCAGCACCTCGGCGACCCGGGCCTTGTCCTGCTCCAGCTGTTCACATTTTTTGACCTCCGCCAGCTTCTCGGTGAGGGCGGCACGGGCCAGATCCTCACGCCCCTTCTGGATGGCGAGCTCGGCCTTGGCCGACCACTCCAGGATCTGCGCCTGCAACGCCTGCTGGTGACGCTCCAGCTGTTTCTGTTCGGCAATCACGCGGGCGGCCTGGGTACGCATCTCGACCTGCACCTGCTCCATCTCTTCGATCATCAGGCGCAGCATCTTCTCCGGCTCTTCACTCTTGTCGAGCAGGCTGTGCAGGTTGGCATTAATCACGTCGGTCAGGCGGCTGAATACGCTCATGGTCTGGCTCCTTGTTGATGGGATGGCTATC
This sequence comes from Aeromonas sp. Lyrl_2, assembly GCF_051948815.1. NCBI lineage: Bacteria > Pseudomonadati > Pseudomonadota > Gammaproteobacteria > Aeromonadales > Aeromonadaceae > Aeromonas > Aeromonas sp. Lyrl_2. The sequence goes on along the minus strand of NZ_JAYJLJ010000012.1, from coordinate 91,093 downwards.
TCTTCCCATAGCATTACAAGAGCCGTGCCAAGAAAAATTATTGTTGTTTTACATATAGATGGGAATTTACTGAGGAAATTCAAGAAGGGGTTGTTGGTGAGAATAGCCAACCTTGTGGTGATTTTTACCAACAAAAAAGGGAGCCTGTGGCTCCCTTGTCGATGCGTCTGCGCTATCCGTCAGGCGGCGTGGCTGTGGCCCAGCTTGCAGTCCAGTTCGGTCAGCTTGGCCTCCATCCTGGCACGGCAGGTGTCGGAGAGATCGCGAATGCCGCTGGCACCGTGTTCCTTGCTGCAGACCGGGGCCATCACTTCCACCAGCACTTCGCCGTTATCCCAGCGATTGAGGTCGACCTGACCGAAGTAGCTGGAGCAGACGATGGGCACCACGGGAACTTCAGCCTGTACCGCAGTGTGGAAAGCGCCCGCCTTGAACGGCAGCAGGCCACGTCCCTGGGAGCGGGTCCCTTCCGGGAACATCCAGATGGAGGTGCCGCGGTTCTTGATGCGATCCACCACCTGACCTATGGTGCCGATGGCACGGGAGCGGTTGGAGCGGTCGATCAGCACGTTGCCGGAGAGCCAGAAGATAAGGCCGAACAGCGGCAGCCAGAGCAGGCTCTTTTTGCCCACCGCCACCACACCGGGCTGCACCGCACCGGTCACGGTGAAGATGTCGAAGTTGCTCTGGTGGTTGCAGACGTAGACCGCCGGGCCGACCGATTTGACCTCGTCGGCCACCGTCACCTTGACTCGCAGCCCGATCAGCGGGCAGACCGCGTGATACATGCGAGCGAAGACATAGACGTTGTTGGGATGGCGCGGACGAACCAGACAGAGCAGCAGGCCGAACAGGAACCAGAAAATGAGCAGCAGACCAAGCAGCAGCACACGGGCAATTTTGAGCATCGAACACCTCGAGTTTTAACTCGGCGCAGTATACTGATCCCCCTTTTAGCGAACAAGCGTTCGCCAAACAGAACCGACCACCCTCCCCGTCGCGCCACCCATAGTACTGCTCATCAATACGCCGCCGACTTGCCCCACCCGCCATTGGTCGTTAGGATGGCCCCATCTTGATGGACGGGGCGAACATGATTTTGCAACAACGGGTAGCGAAACATCTCCTGCTGCTGGTCTGCCTGCTGGTGCTCAATTGTGCGGCCCAGCCGCTGGCCCGGCTTGCCCTGCTCGATCACGCCCTCAGCTGTCAGGCACTGCCTGTTCCAGGCTCGGCAACAGATCAAGAGGATGCCAAACCGGCCAGCCCGCAGCCCACCAGCTGCCAGCTCAACGGCAAGTGGCTGAGCGCCGCCACCCTGCTCTGCGTCGAACAGCTCTTCTTTGCCGTGGCCGTGCTGATCGCCCTGCTGGCCCCCCTTTGGCGCTACACACCGCCACTGCCCCCTCCCAGAGTCATCTCGCCGCCCGAGCGGCGTCTGCACCTCACCCTCTGCGTCTGGCGGGAATGAGTTCGGCAGCGTTCTTTCGTTAGCTGTCACTCAATTTTTGCGAGACTAAAAAGATGTCGAATCTCTTCAAGGCGGCCCTGCTACTGGGCGGTCTGCTGTGGCAATCCATGGGATTGGCCAGCGACACGGGCTGGCTAACCAGCCCACAGAATGATCACGCCAGGGTACGGCTGCAGGCCGACCGCAGCACGGCAGATCAGACCCGCATCCTGCTCGATGTCGAGCTGGAGTCAGGCTGGAAAACCTACTGGCACAGTCCGGGAGAAGGGGGCATTGCCCCCCAGATCCTCTGGGATGAGCCGGTCGGTGCCTTTCAGTGGCGCTGGCCGGCGCCACGCCACTTCGAGGTAGCCGGGCTCAGCACCCAGGGTTATCAGTGGGAGGTGACCTTCCCTCTCAGCCTCAACTATCCCGCCGGGCAACCGCTCAAGGGGACTCTACGCCTCTCCACCTGCAGCAATGTCTGCATCCTGACCGACTTTCCCTTCACCCTCACGGTGGATGGGCGAGCGCCAGCCGACTTCGATTTTGCCTGGGCGAAGGCGATGAGTACCCTGCCCCAGCAATTGCCTGCCGAAACCCGGGTCGAGCTCGGTTATCAGCACAACCAGCTGCAACTGCGCGCCGAGCGGGCAGAGGGCTGGCAATCACCAGCGCTCTTTATCGACGCTCTGGAGGGGGCCGAGTTTGGCAAACCGGCGCTTGAGGTAGAGGGCAACACCCTGATCGCCCGGGTGCCGGTGAGCGATGGCTGGCAGGGGGATGCGCCGGATCTGCGCGGCCAATCCCTCGGCTTGCTGCTCACCAGTGGCGAACAGGCATGGCAGGGTAAGGAGACAATCGGCGCGCCGCTCGCACTGCCCGGCCAGAGCCATTCGCTGTTCTGGTTGCTGGGAGCGGCGCTGCTCGGCGGCCTCATCCTCAATCTGATGCCCTGCGTGCTGCCGGTGCTGGCGCTCAAGCTGGGAACTGTGTTGCAACATCAGGAGCGTGAACAGGGAACGGTGCGCAAGCAGTTCCTCGCCGCCAGCGCCGGGATCATCGCCTCCTTCTGGGTGCTGGCCGCCATGAGCAGCCTGCTGCGCGCCACGCAAGGGGCCGTCGGCTGGGGCATCCAGTTCCAGAGCGCCGGTTTTATCGGCTTGATGGTGCTAGTCACCCTGCTGTTTTGCGCCAACCTGTTGGGGCTGTTCGAGATCCGCCTGCCCAGCGCCCTCAGCACCCGCCTCGCCACCAGCGGCGGCAACGGCCTCGGCGGTCACTTCCTGCAGGGGAGCTTCGCCACTCTGCTGGCGACCCCCTGCTCGGCCCCCTTCCTCGGCACCGCGGTGGCCTTTGCGCTGGCGGCGCCACTTGGCCAGCTCTGGCTGATCTTCACGGCATTGGGAATTGGCATGAGCCTGCCCTGGCTGCTGGTGGCAGCCCTGCCACGGCTCGCCCTCTGGCTGCCGAAACCAGGGCGCTGGATGAACCATCTGCGCATCCTGCTCGGCCTGATGATGCTGGGCTCCAGCCTCTGGCTCACCAGCCTGCTCGACAACCATCTCGGCAGCTATGCCACCGGCTGGCTGATGGTTGCCATGCTGCTGGCACTGCTGGCTGGCATCATCTGGCGTTACGGCATGCGCGGCTTCACGCTGGCGATCGCCCTTACCGCCCTGATTGGCAGCCCCCTGCTGCTGAGCGGCGCCTTTAGCGCGCAGGGCTCGGCCAGCGTTGACAAGGTGGTCTGGCAGCCGCTCTCCGAACGCGCCATCACAGATGCGCTGGCCCAGAACAAACGGGTCTTTATCGATGTCACCGCCGACTGGTGCGTTACCTGCAAGGCCAACAAATACAACGTGTTGCTGCGCGATGAGGTACAACAGGCCCTCTCGGCCCCCGATGTGGTGGCCCTGCGCGGCGATTGGAGCAAACCAAGCGACACCATCGCCGCCTTCCTGCGTAAGCGGGGTGCGGCAGCCGTCCCCTTCAACCAGATTTACGGCCCGGAGTGGCCGCAGGGGGTCACGCTGTCACCCCTGCTCGACAAGGACGATCTGCTGACCACATTGCACAAGGCTGGCCTGCTTCAGGCTGGCACCACCCGATTTTAAGGAGTAATCATGAAACCGACTCTGAGCGCCCTGACCCTGCTGGCCTCCCTTTCTGCAACCCTGCTGGCCCCGGCCCTGCACGCCGCCCCTTTCACCCCGGAGCAGGAGGCGCGCATCAAGGAGCTGATCCGCGAGACCCTGATCGCCAACCCCAAGATCCTCGACGAGGCCGCCGAATCCTGGGAGAAACAGAACGCGGCAGCCCAGGAGGCGCAGCTTGGCAACTTCATCAAGGGCAACAAGGATGTGCTGTTCAACAGCGCCACCAGCCCGCGTCTGGGAGCCAAAAACCCCAAGCTGACGCTGGTGCTGTTCACCGACTACAACTGCCCCTACTGCAAGCAGTTCGATCCCCAGCTGACCAAGCTGCTCAAGGCCTATCCGGACGATCTGGGGCTGGTGATCAAGCTGCTGCCGTTCAAGGGGCAGACCTCCGCCAAGGCGGCCCAATACAGCCTGACCCTGTGGCAGCAAGATCCCGCCCGCTTCCTCACCCTGCACGACAAGCTGATGAGCAAGCAGGGGATGCTGACCGAGGCGGACATCAACAAGGCGCTGGCCTCCACCGGCAACACCGCGCTCAAACCGGCCGCCAAGGCGACCGAGGAGCTGCGCAACAGCCTGCGCATCGGCACCATTCTGGGGGTACAGGGCACACCGGCGACGCTTATCGGCAACCAGCTGGTACCGGGCGCCATCCCCTATGAGGAGCTGGAGCAACTAGTGCAGGCCGAACTGGCCAAGCAGGGGTAAAGGATGACCACCAATCCTCAACCCCGCTGGCGCCGCTGGGGCAAGGAGGCGCTCTGGCTGCTGCTGATGGCGCTGATCATCTCGACCCTGCTCGATCTGTGGCGCAGCCCAACCCTGCCAGAGGGGGCGATGAGCGCCCCCGTCACCCTGCAGGATGGCAGCAGCACGGATCTCGCTACCTTAAGCCAAGGCAAGCCACTGCTGGTCTACTACTGGGCCAGCTGGTGCGGGGTGTGCCGTTTCACCACCCCGGCGGTACAGCAGCTCTGGCAAGAGGGGGAAAACGTGCTGACGGTGGCGCTGCGCTCCGGCAATTCGGAGCAGTTAGCCAAGGGGATGAGCAAGAAGGGGCTCACCTTCCCGACCCACAACGACGAGTCGGGAGCGCTGGCCGCCAAGTGGCAGGTAGGGGTCACCCCGACTTTCCTCGTCATCAGGGATGGGACGCTTGTGAGCAGCACCACCGGCTGGAGCTCGAAGTGGGGCTTGCAATTGCGGCTCTGGTGGGCATCGCTCTAGCCACGCAACTTCGTTGCCTTTAACAGGGCCATCCCACCGGATGGCCCTTTTTTATGCCGACATATTTATCCCGACATCAGACGGGGAGCTGCATCCCGCGCACCTGCTCCAACAGGGCGGTCACCGCTGCCGAGCGCAGCGCATCGGGGGCGTAGCAGAGCCCCACCCGCCGCTTGAAGGAAGAGGCCGCCAGCTCGGTGACTGTACAACCGGGCGGGCAAAGCGAACGGGGCAACCAGCCGATCCCCGCCCCGGCGGCCACCATAGTCGCCGCCAGTCGCAGCGACCCCGCCCGCCGTGGATAGAGTGGCGCCTGATTGCCGAGGATGGCGATCAGCCGCAGGTGGGAGTCGTGGCGCGGGCAGGTGACCCAGGGCTCGTCCGCCAGCGCATCCGGGGTGAGCGATCCCTTGCCCGTCAGCGGGTGATCCGGCGGCAGCACCAGCACAAACTCCTCCTCCAGCAGGGGGATAAAGAGCTCGTCACCGCAACGCAGGGATTCACACCCCAGCCGCACATCGCCACAGCAGCCCTCCTCCAGAGTCAGCAGGATCTCCTCGTGGGCTAGCGCCCCGTTGACCAGCGCCCCCACCACACCATCGCCAAGGTCTGCCTCAATCCCCACCGTCAGCTCGAGGCAGGGGGAGGTTTCACGAAACTCGCGGGCGAGGGAGTCGGTGTCGGCGATCAGCCGCTTGGCGCGGGGATAGAGCCGGTGCGCCGCTTCGGTCCCCTCCACCCCGCGCGCCTGCCGCACAAACAGGGTCACCCCCAGCTCATCCTCCAGCGTTTTGATGGTGGTGGAGAGGGTGGGCTGGGTAATGAAGAGGCGGGTAGCGGCCGCCGTGATGTTGCGCTCCTCGAAGACAGCCACAAACGCACGCAGGGTTCGCACATCCATAGAATTCACCTATACCAGACAATCATAAAAGCCATTTTTCACGGCGACACTGGGCAAATATAGTGGCTTACCTGCCACAAGGCATCCCAATTTTCTATATCAGCGTCTATCAACACTGCCAGGAGCCATCATGCGCCATCTCTCTGTCATCGGCCTCGGGGCCATGGGCTCCGCCCTCGCCACCACCCTGATCAAGGCGGGCCATCCGGTCACCGTCTGGAATCGCAGCGCCGCCAAGGCGGCCCCGCTGCAAGCGCTGGGTGCGACACTCGCCCCCTCGGTTGGCGCAGCCATCGCCGCAAGCGATATCACCCTTGTCTGCGTCGATAACTACGCCGTCAGCCAGCAGTTGCTGGATGAGGCGAGCGACGCCGTGGCGGGCAAGCTGCTGGTGCAGCTCTCCACCGGCAGCCCGCAGGGGGCCAGAGCGCTGGAGAGCTGGTGCCACGCCCGCGGCGCCCGTTATCTCGATGGCGCCATTCTCTGTTTCCCGGATCAAATAGGCACCAGCGATGCCAGCATCATCTGCTCGGGGGCCAGCGCTGCCTTTAGCGAGGCCGAGCCGGTGCTGCGCTTGCTCGCCCCCACCCTCGACCATGTGGCCGAGGCGGTAGGCGCCGCCGCGGCGCAAGATTGTGCAGTTGCCGCCTACTTTGCCGGTGGTCTGCTCGGTGCTCTGCACGGCGCGCTGATCTGCGAGGCGGAAGGACTACCGGTAGCCAAGGTGTGCGCCCAGTTCAGCGAGCTTTCACCGATTTTGGGTGGCGATGTGGCCCACCTTGGCAAGACGCTGGCGAGCGGCGATTTCGATCACCCCTACGCCAGCCTGAAAACCTGGAGCGCCGCCATCAGCCGCCTCGCCGGTCACGCCACCGATGCCGGGATCGACAGCCGCTTCCCGCGCTTTGCCGCCGATCTGTTTGAGGAAGGGGTGGCGCAAGGGTTTGGTCAGCAGGAGGTGTCGGCCCTGATCAAGGTGCTGCGGGCGCGCAATGGAGCGGCACAATGAACGGTAAACAAATCGCACTGGTCACCGGCGCCGCTGGCGGGATTGGCCGCCAACTCTGCATTGGGCTGGCCGAGGCGGGTTATCGGGTGATCGCCACCGATCTGGCCTCTCACGCTTTCGACCATCCCGAGATCCACTTTCACCCGCTCGATCTGCGGGATGAGCAGGCCATCGTGCGCCTCTTTACCGAGGTGCGCGCGCAGCATGGCGGCATCCACCTGCTGATCAACAACGGCGCCATCAGCAAGTTCCACACCCGCTTCGAGGAGCTGAGCGCAGCCCAGTTCGATCAGGTGATGACGGTCAATGTGCGCGGCGCCATGCTCTGCGCCCGCGCCTTTGTGCAGGCCAACCGCGATCTGCCCTATGGCCGCATCATCAATATTGCCTCCACCCGCTGGCAGCAGAACGAACCAGGTTGGGATGCCTACGGCGCTTCCAAGGGGGCACTGGTCGCTCTCACCCAGTCCCTCGCCAACTCGCTGGCCGACCATCCCATCACGGTCAATGCCATCAGTCCGGGCTGGATCCAGGCGGAGGATTACCACACCCTGACCGAGGCGGATCACCGCCAGCACCCGAGTGGCCGGGTCGGTCGCCCCGACGACATCACCCGCGCCTGCCTCTTTCTGGCGGATCCTCGCAACGACTTTATCAACGGTGCCAATCTGGTGGTCGATGGCGGGATGAGCAAGAAGATGATCTACCACACCTCCGCCTCCTTCTGGGAGGAGTAACCCCTGCGGCGGCAGCCTCGCCCCGGCCTGCCGCCCGCTCCTTTTCTGCCCGTTTTTTCATCGCTTTTGCCCCGCCGCCCTTGCACTGGCCAGACCGACTGGCAACAATAGGCACTCAACTGACCCCTCTTCATCTAGCCCGTTAATTGATCGCCCAACTCATCGCGTTGGCGGGCTGTTTCCGTTAAAATGACGGGTTTTTGCCGTGCCTGGTTTGCCAATCCCCACCATCAGGCACTCGCAGCGTGAATCCTATGATGCCAGTGATGCAGGATCTGCCATGAACAACTACTTTCGGGTGCTGGGCGTCAAGTCCAACGCCAGCGAAAACGACATCAAGAAAGCCTATCGTCGGCTCTCAAACCAGTACCACCCCGACAAGCTGCACGGGGCCAGTGAAGAAGAGAAAGAGCAGGCAGCCATCAAGCTGCACCAGGTAAAGCAGGCCTATGAAGTGCTGTCCGATCCGAAACAGCGGGCCGCCTTTATCAAGGATTTCAACAACGTCATCGTGACCGACCCCGCCTCCGCCATGCAGGAGATGTGGGATCAGTTCTACCCCTGAAACAGCAGGCAGAAAGAGCAACTATGCAAAAGAGATGGGACCAGGCGCGGCTCAAGTCGCTGCAAAGCGATGCCAGCGAAAACATCGAATCCTACCGGGATCAGGACGACCCCAAGGGGCTGGAACAGTTCACCGACCAGATGAAGAGCCTGCTGCTGGCCGATATGAGCATGCTGGAGTTTATGCCCGAGTATCTGCCGCTGGCCCTCTATGGCCGGGTGCAGTTCCCGGCCAAGGCCAAGTCGCAGTGGAACAAGTGGCTCGCCAGCGGCGAGCAGCCGGGCTGGGACGAGTTCAAGGTGAGCGTCGGCTTCAACAACGCCGCCCTGCCGCTGGTCAAGGCGGTGCGGGCCCAGAGCGAAGATCAGCTGATGGAAGCCTGCGCCGTGCTGTTCCTGCTCGACAACCCGCTACCCCGCGGTAGCCACCGCGGTGATGACGACTATGAGCTGCGCGACGAAGAAGATGAAGACGGGGAAGATGCCGACGCCGACTACCATGGTGGCAGTGACCGCTATGGTGATGACGACGGCGATCAAGATATGTACGACGAAGTCCGTTTCTAATTGGGGCAAGGCATGAGCAACAGTCTGATAGAAATTACCGCCATCGAGATCAAAGAGCTGGCCGTTATCGAGCCGAAGCAGGCCAGCGAGAAGTTCGAGCTGATCGCCAAGACCATGTCTGACGACCAGCTGGCAGAAGTGATTGAAAACATTGATATCGTTACCCTGACCCAGATTAACGGCCAGCACGATATCTCCTTCCCCTCCATCATCTCCGAGCTGATGACCCCGGAGCGGATCCGCGACATCGTCTGCCAGCAGCCGCTCTATTGGGAAGAGGCGATCAAGAACAACGCCGATGAGCTGCAACAGCACACCTTCGACTTTCTCAACTACCTGATCCGCACCCAGGATAGCGAAGCCAAGCAGCGCGAGATCCTCGAGTGCGTGGCCGAAGATCCGGCCGGTCTCTTCTACCTCGCCATCCCCTTTATCGAGTTCTATCGCGGCGATCGCTATGAAGAGGACGAAGGCTATCGCGACGTGCTGCACGCCGAAGAGGAAGATCTCGAAGAGTCCCTGCGCTACAGCGAACGCCAGCAGAGCGAGGATGTCCACGACTTCGCGCTGGATGACCCGCGCAGCCTCTTGATGCTCATTCGCGAGCTGGCCCCCGAGGTGGAGAAAGCCATCAAGGCGCTGCTGCGCAACGAGCACTCCAGCTGGGACGGCATCATCAACAAGTTTGCCGCCGAGCTGGTGATGCAGGCCAAAGAGAAGAACAAGGTCGAGGAAGACGAGTACGGCGACGTCGACGACATGTTCAGCTTTCTGGATTAAGGAGCCCATTCATGCAGTTAGTCATTCGCGATGCCAACCAGGGCCCCTTTCTGACCCAGGTGCTGCGCTTTGGCCGCGACAATGAACGTTTGACCGAGCAACAGCTGGCCGCCATCAAGGGCAAGGCGGTGCTGATGAGCCTCAAATTCGCCGACAAGTACTACAACAAGTACAAGATGCACCTGCTGGAGCAGGCGGCCCACGACGTCATCGGCGTGGTGAGCCTCGGTCTGCAGGAGCTCTCGGCGCGTGATCCGGCCAAGGCGCTGGCGCTGCTGCAGGCGCCGGAAGGCCCCATCAAGCCGTTCCAGAAGGGCTGGTCGATGCTCATCACCGTCAGCCCCAAACAGGCTGGCAACAGCCTCTATGGTGATGTGGATGCCCGCCTGCTGGACAAGATCTCGAGCCCCCCCGATGTGGAGGAGTGGCAAGGGTGGCAGGAGTACGAGAAGGCGCTGACCGAGCACAACAAGAGCCGCCTGATGGAGCTCATCGACCAGCACTTTTTCGCCTGCGAAAGCGACCACCCCACCATGGAGGACAAGCTGGCCGAAGCGCTGCTCTACCGCATCCTCTGCGGCAAGGGCAGTGGCGCCGCCCCGCTCAAGGTGAAGCAGGATCTCAAGCGCAAGCTGGCGCGGGAGATTGAGCTCGTCGAGGGCTGGTACGACACCGACTACCTCGCTGCCCAGCTCACCCTGATGCTGAGCGCGCTACCCGCCGACATGGCCGCCGCCCTGCGTCAGGAGCTGAGCCCGGGCTTTGTGCCCAACCTGCTGCACACCCTCGGCTTTGTCCGCCAGTACCAGCTGCTGCAAAAAGAGAACGCCTCGCCGGAGAAGCTCGACAACATCGAGATGCGCGCCGGTCTCAAGCACCCGCTGCTCGGCTGGCCGCTCTACCACGACTTCTAAGGCCGCTTTCGCCGCCCATCAGTCGCACCACAACGCCCGGCCCGCCGGGCGTTGTAATATCTACGTCATCAGCCCCCACGATTGACCTAACAAATCGGGATGCAACCAGTTCAGATGGCTTCATTCAAACCTTGTTCGCAGCTATACTGCGCCCCTGATTCAGGGCTGAATAAACCGGTCATAATACAGGTCAGATTTTTATGCTGCTGCCACTTTTAATGCTTATCAGCGCCAATACTCCGCTACTGTCAGATACCCGCCTTTATCGAGAAGTTACCAATAATTGTAAAAATGTAGATTTGGAAAATTGGCAACATCCGACCAGAAAGGTATTACTGGAACGAGGCGTTATATTAAAAAAAGTCGAGTTATGTAACGATGGTAAATATCCAATCTATCATGTTCGACTCCCGTATGACCCGGGTGGTCAGACTCAAGATTATTTCAACCCACTCTATGTGGCCATGTATGGAGCCAACGGAAAATGGCCATATGCCATGGTCGATGAGGAAGGGACTATTGTCTATATGACCTATCGGAAAGGTTCTATTATCACACCGGACTACGATCTTTTCTCACCATAATCAGATTTTATCTCTGAGGAAAATACTCAAACCATGCCAAGGCAATATATTTCTATAAAAATATCATCACGATTATCAGCCCCAAAATGCTCTGATTGATATATTATTCGACTATCTTAAGTCACCTATCTGTCGAAACTAATCTGTATCACGTTATTACAACAAGAATATATATTATCCCCTGCGATGAAACGCTCAAAAATCCCCCACACCATCAGGTTCTGACAGGCCCTCATTTTCAATATTTATTCACTCAAACAGTGAAGCTGAATAAATAAGCTGCTACTCAACATGCCGGCGGCGATGGCGAAAGAGCAGCCAAAAGCGGGATGGTGATCTCACTATCAAATCAGTTCAGGCCAAAATGGGTTCCATTCAACCTCGACTACTCTGATACCTACCCAGCCAGCGCCAGCTTTTCAGCAGCCAAAACCGCATAAAAAACCGGAATAGATCAATAAAAGACAATTAATCTCGCCAGATTAAATTTCAGGTATGGCTATTTGTACCGCTTGGCCGCTAAATGACAGACCGGCCTTCAGACCAGCATGGAAGCGCACAAGGCTAGCCGGCAGCAGACCGGTACGCTCTCAGGATGAGTTGTGATTTTCTCTTCTCACAGGAGACAGACCGTGAGCGCTTCGACACCACACCCTCATCACGCCGCCGTCCCACCCGGCTCAGGCGCCCTGTTCTTTATCCAGACCTTCTCGACCCTGGGGTTTGCCGTGCTCTACTCCACGCTGGTGCTCTACGCCACCAAGCGGCTCGGCTTCAGTGAATCCCAAGCCAACGCCATGATGGGGGTCTTCGGGGCCTTCAACTATGGCCTGCACCTGTTTGGCGGTTATCTAGGCGGGCGCTACCTCAGCAACCGCAACCTGTTCGTGATGGGGATGGTGCTGCAGGTGATCGGCTGCTACTTCATCGCCGAGATGGGGATCACCGGCCTCTACTGGGGGCTCGCCATGTTCCTTACCGGCAGCGGCCTCAACGTCACCTGCCTCAACATGATGCTGACCCAGCGCTTCGCCCCGGATGATCACCGCCGCGAGAGCGCCTTCCTGTGGAACTACGCCGGGATGAATCTGGGCTTCTTTATCGGCTTCACGGTAGCGGGCTACTTCCAGCTCACCGAGGATTACCGCACCCTGTTCCTGTTTGCGACGCTGGGCAACATCATCGCCATCATCGCCACCTTCGCCTGCTGGCCCATTCTGGCGGATATCAGCACCCCACTGCGCCATGTCAAAGGGAGCGGCTTCTACCGCCGCATGCTGGCCGGGATCGCCATTCTGGCCATGCTGGTGCCGGCGCTGCGCCTGCTGCTGACCCACGCCAGCTTCAGCGGCAGCTTCGTGCTGATCCTGGGGGCCGTGATGCTGGTGCTGCTCTGCGTAATGACCGCCCGCCACCCGGACGCCGCCGAGCGCAGCCGCATGGTGGCCTACCTGATCCTCGCCCTCGGCTCCCTCATCTTCTGGTCGCTCTACCAGCTGGCGCCCATGGGGCTGATGCTCTTCTCCGAGCACAACATCAACCTCAACGTGTTCGGGCTGCGGGTTGCTCCCCAGTGGATCCAGAACATCAACACCCTCGTCATCGTCATCGGTGGCCCGCTGATGGCGCTGCTGTTCAAGCGGCTGCGCGAACAGGGCTGGAATATCGACATCCCCTCCCAGTTTGCCGCCTCCCTGTTCTGCATGGGGCTCGGCATGCTGGTGCTGCCGCTCGGCATCCATCTGGCGGGGGCCGACGGGCTGGTCGCCTTCAAGTGGATCGCCATCAGCTATGTGCTGCAGAGTTTTGGCGAGCTGCTTATCTCCCCCATCGGTTACGCCATGATTGGCAAGCTGGCCCCCGCCAGCCTGCAAGGTCTGCTGATGGGCTGCTGGATGATGGTGACCGGCGTTGCCTCCGTGCTGGCGGGCTATGTCTCCAGCGCCATGCCGCAAAATATCGGCAGCATCCCGGTGGCCACCAACCCGGGTTACAGCTCGGTATTCAATATGCTGGGCTGGGGGTCGCTGGCAGGCGGCGTGGTGTTGCTACTGCTGGTGCCCCGCCTGCGCCAACTGATCGCCTCGAAAATAACCCCGCAACCTGCGGCGACAGCAATCCCTGTATAATCGGGTTCGGGCCAGCCATTTCACTGGCCCCTGCCAGCGCGAACGGTTGAATCGGCAATGCAGCTGATAATGCGAAGGGCCCCGCCATCATGGATGGCGGGGCCCTTCTCTTTTGGCGGGATGGGTGACCCTAATCTGGCTGGCGAGCCCCCGTTTAGGCTTCGTCAATCAAGCCTATTTCCCTACAGGTCTCGTTGATCAAACATCCGATTTGGGGTTCCCAAACGCAGCAGCTTGAGCAATCGATATAGAAAAAGTGGCTGAATAATCGTCAACACTATGGTTAGCCAAGCCAATAGAGTTATGTTGCCAAGGTGACCATCGACATTTGTTAAAATCATCGAAGACACTACGGCAGCCGAGCCACTGAATATATGTTGAAAAACATTTTGCAATGACATGAATCCCGCCCTTTCCCAAGGCGCTGCCACTTGACTATTAACAGCAGCTACGGTGATCGTTCGGGTCGATGTAACCACCATGAATAACGTGAAAATCACTATGGTCGGCAACCCAGGCTCATGCCAAAAACCATCCCAAACAACCGCTATCGTCAATGCCCCCATCAAAATCGTCACTTTCATTGCGCCAAAACGGTCAATAAACAATCCGCCAAGCTGCATTGAAAACAGGCTAAAAATACCGCCCATGACATAGTACTGACTCATATCGCCGCGAGGGACATCAAGGTTAAATTGAAAATAAGCAGCTATGTTGGGAACAATAAGGAAGGTGCTGAAAATTGCCAACCCAATTGCCATAAACGCATTCAACACCACAGGTCGCTTCAACATTTCAATGGATGAAAAAGCCTTCTGGTTCAATCCCAAGTGGGCCGTCATTCCAGGCAGCCTTGTATATACCGCCACGCAGATACACAATCCCAAGCCACCTAAAACATAGAAAGGCGCACTCCATCCTTTCAACATTGCCAGCTCCAATCCCAACGGCACACCGGCAATCGCTGACAACGAAAATGCCCCCATCACGATGGCCATTGCTCGACCACGTTGATCTATTGGCGTGGCATCCACAACGATCGCCAGAGCAATGGATGTTGCAGGGCCAGCAAACATACCGGCCAGCAAGCGGGTAAAGAATAAACTTTCCATATCCCATGCCAAAGCACAGGCCCAAGTGGATAGCGTGATACCCAACAATGTGATCAGTGCGACATGCTTTCTATCAAATCGGTCGAGATATCTGGCACATAACAACGATGATAGTGCGGCGGCCAGTGCATACCCACCACCTAAATATCCTATATAGGTTGGACTTATATTTAGTGCGCGAGATAAATCAGGCCCGAGAGGCATAATCATCATAAAATCAAGCGCACTGACCAATTGAATCAATGCGGCCAACCAGACAACGTTAAAATCCATAACCGAACTATTGTTGTGAGTTTTTTTACCCACATTATTTTTATCTAGCATCATGGTGTTTACTCTCAATCTTTAGAGATAAAGAGTATAACCACTATCACATTTTAATTTTATTCGTTAAAATGGCATGAATTTTTATCAGATTAGGGATAATCAATGCGTACCGGCATGGAATTGAATGCGCTGAAAATTTTCATTGCAGTGGTTGAAAACAGCAGTTTTGTCGGGGCATCTAAAACCCTTCATATCCCCACCTCAAATGTGAGCCGCAGTATTTCTCAATTGGAAGAAGCCTTGAACCTTCAACTGATTGAACGCTCAACCCGCCATATGAAGCTCACACAATCAGGGCAACTGCTCTATACCCGAGTAAAACCACAGCTGGAATCACTGGAGCAAACCGAGGCTGAATTGACATCACAGCAGATTCAGCTGAAAGGGCCATTACGCATCTGCATCCCCAATGAGGCTGGGCCAAAACTGCTCGGTACTGCCATTGCCGACTTTGCCTGCCAACATCCTGAAATAACGATCAGCTGCATTACCAATCTCTCCGGACTTGAATCATTAAGAGAGGATTTGGATATGGCAATCATCATTCACAGAGGCAAGATGGATGATTGCGATTACATAGCCAGCCATTTGACCACCATTCCCTGTACTGTTGTTGGCTCCCCTTCATTGATCCAGAAGTGGGGGCTTCCCAACCACACATCACAACTCAAAACTCTCCCCTGCATAACTACGGTGAGCGCTCTGAAAGGGATGCCCTGGCAATTTACTCGCACAGGCAGTGAATTTTCCACCATCCAGGTGAATGAACACTATCGGGTCAATAGTGGCGAACTGGCGTTAAAAGCAGCCATAGCTGGTATAGGTTTTGCCATTCTTGCCAAGGTATCTTGCCAGGAGTTTATTGATGATGGCAGCTTGGTTGAAATTGAACTTGAGCTACCCGCCGCCCCATTGCAGTTGTTTGCTGTTTATGCAAATCGCCAATATCTTCCAGCTAAAACGCGTGTATTTATTGAGTTCGTACGACAAAATATTATGAGCTATCAGTAGCTAAAATCGGTAAAGCCTCAACAGGTCAGGCTGACTTTTCAAAATATTAAAAGGCGCTTTCCAGTTTTTAGCATTCGTGAGCTTTTGATTACGCTGTGCTAGTCGGATCTACGGCCCCTCACCCTGACCCTCTCCCAAGGGGAGAGGGGATCAGCCCCTGCCAACCTGTAGTCGTAGCTGTCACGCATTCCAAAATTGCTGCGATCTGGGCTCCCTTCTCCCCTTGCGGGAGAAGGGCCGGGGATGAGGGGAGCAAACCACCGACAAGCAGCAGGACGTTAAAGAAAACAGAGAGAAGTAGGGTCGATTAGCGAAGCGTAATCGTCCGCACCGCAATCTCGATGGCTATGGACATAGAGAAGAGATCTGCTGGCGTACCAGCAGAATAGCGGCAACCTGTTTTCGCGATCGTCTGATTACGCTTCGCTAATCAGACCTACGGGCCTCAGTATTTATTGACACCTCAATTATGTTTAACCCGTCACATACTCAAACAAACAAAAACATTATAATTACATTCCCACCTTTCAATTAGAAAGTTAAGAGCTGGCGTAAATATGTCCAATGAGAACAATGTTGAAAAAACCAAACAACTCATATCTACGGGCTCAGAAATAGCCGGTGCTGCCGTAGGCGGCGCTATTGGATTTTTTGCTGCAGGCCCCATCGGCGCAGCAGGAGCAGGATCACTTGGTGTTGTTTTAGCTAAGGCAGGTGCAAAGTTATTAGGAGATATTGCAGATCGGGTTATGTCTGACAGGGAAAAAACACGAGTGGGAGCAACTGCAGCAATTGCTTTTGATAAGATAAATAAAAATAACAAAGCAGGATTAAAACCAAGGGAAGATGACTTTTTTAGCTCAAAGAATGGCTCCCGTAGCCAATCAGAAGAGATCCTTGAAGGAACACTTAAAAAAGCTCGAGACGAGTATGAAGAGAAAAAGTTAGAGTTTCTAGGGAATTTTTATGCAAACGTAGCTTATTCGTCGGGAGTCAGTGTAGATGAGGCCAATTATTATTTAAGACTTTTTGATGCGATCACATATCGTCAACTATGTATTATCTGTCTCGCGTTCATGAAACCATACCATATTGACTTCCAAAACCTAAGAGATAGGGATTATCGAACTTATAACAACAGTATGCTGGCCACCAAGGCTATTTTACTTCAAGAAGTGTTTGAACTAGATAAACTGGGGCTCGTTGCCTGCAGAACTAATGATGGTAATGGATACTCAGCTTTACTTGGATGGTCTGATATTGTTCCATCTAAGATGGAACTAACGGCATTAGGAGAGAGATTTCAATCTTTATTTATGTGTGGTGGGAGGTTAACACTGTTAGATATAGACGCAGTTGCTGCACAGTTAAGATAAATAATAGGTTTTATCTACGGTTCCTTTAAATGAAGGGCGCTTTCGCGCCCTTCTATATTAATTACCCTTCCTGATTTTCTCCGGCTACCGGTTCGGTTCCGGCGGCGGGTTCAATCTCGATACGATCGACACGCTGCAAACCGCGGGGCAGCTTGGCGCCGCGGCGGCCGCGCTCGCCACGGTAGTAGTCGAGATCGGACGGTTTGAGGGTCAGCTTGCGCTTGCCGGCAAACAGAGTGACCGACTGACCCTGCGGGATCACGGCGGCCATCACCACAAACTCCTCCCGCGCCTTGACGCGAGCCGACGGAATGCTGATGAGCTTGTTGCCCTTACCCTTGCCGAGCACCGGCAAGGTGTTGAGCGGGAACAGCAGCATGCGCCCTTCGTTGGAGATGGCCATGCAGAGATCGGTCTCCGGCGAGCCGATCTTCTGGGGTGCCATCACCTGGCCCCCTTCCGGCACGGTGAGCAGCGCCTTGCCGTTCTTGTTCTTGCCGATGAGATCGTCATAGGTGCAGACAAAGCCGTAACCGGCATCGCTGGCGATCAGATACGGCTCGCCCTCGTTGCCCATCACCAGATGGCGCACCTCTTCCCCAGCCCCCAGCGCAAAGCGGCCGGTGAGCGGTTCGCCCTGACTGCGGGCGGATGGCAAGGTATGGGATTCGAGGGCGTAGGTTCGGCCCAACGTGGAGAGGAACACCGCCTGCTGGTTGCTGCGGCCACAGGCGTGGGCCAGATAGCTGTCCCCCGCCTTGTAGGAGAGCCCCTCGACATCCACGTCGTGGCCCTTGGCGGCGCGCACCCACCCCTTGTCAGAGAGGATCACGGTAACCGGCTCACTCGGGGTGAGCTCCTTCTCGGTCAGTGCCACGGCGGTGGCGCGCTCCACCAGCGGGGTGCGGCGATCGTCGCCGTACTTCTCGGCGTCCGCCAGGATCTCTTTCTTGAGCAATGTGCTGAGACGGCGCTCGGAACCCAGGATCAGTTCCAGCTTGTCGCGCTCTTCCGCCAGTTCGTTCTGCTCGGCGCGCAGCTTGAACTCTTCGAGCTTGGCCAGGTGGCGCAGTTTGAGCTCGAGGATCGCCTCGGCCTGGGTCTCGCTGATATTGAAACGCTCCATCATCACCCGGCCCGGCTCCTCCTCGGTACGGATGATCTCGATCACCTCGTCGATGTTGAGGTAGGCGATCAGCAAACCTTCGAGGATGTGCAGGCGGGCCAACACCTTGTCGAGGCGATACTGCAGGCGGCGGCGCACCGTCTCACGGCGAAAACTCAGCCACTCGGTGAGGATGGTCTTGAGGTCTTTCACCTGGGGCCGATTGTCCAGACCCAGGATGTTGAGGTTGACCCGGTAATTCTTCTCCAAGTCCGTGGTGGCGAACAGGTGGGCCATCAGCCCCTCCACATCCACCCGATTGGAGCGCGGCACTATGACCAGACGGGTCGGGTTTTCGTGGTCCGACTCATCGCGCAGATCGGTGACCATGGGCAGCTTTTTGGCCACCATCTGGGCGGCGATCTGCTCCATGATCTTGGCGCCCGAGGCCTGATGGGGCAGCGCCGTGATGACGATGTCGCCATCCTCTTCGCTCCACACCGCCCGTTGCTTGATAGAACCCTTGCCGGTCTCGTAGATTTTGCGGATATCGTCGCGCGGCGTGATGATCTCGGCATTGGTCGGGTAGTCCGGCCCCTGCACATGGGCCATCAGGGCATCCAGGCCAGCATTGGGATTATCCAGCAGTTCCACGCAGGCGTGGGCCACTTCCCGGGCGTTGTGGGGTGGGATATCGGTCGCCATCCCCACCGCGATGCCGGTCACCCCGTTGAGCAGGATGTGCGGCAGGCGGGCAGGCAGCACCACCGGCTCTTTCATGGTGCCGTCGAAGTTCGGCGTCCACTCCACCGTGCCCTGGCCGAGCTCGGAGAGCAGCAGCTCGGAGAAGCGCGACAGCCGCGCCTCGGTATAACGCATGGCGGCGAAGGATTTGGGATCGTCCGGCGCACCCCAGTTGCCCTGACCATCCACCAGCGGGTAGCGGTAGGAGAAGGGCTGGGCCATCAGCACCATGGCTTCATAACAGGCGATGTCGCCGTGGGGGTGGTACTTACCCAGCACGTCACCCACGGTACGGGCTGACTTCTTGTGCTTGGAGAGCGCCGACAGCCCCAACTCGCTCATGGCGTAGATGATGCGCCGCTGCACCGGTTTGAGGCCATCGCCGATATGCGGCAAGGCCCGATCCATGATGACGTACATGGAGTAGTTCAAGTAAGCCTGTTCGGTAAAGGTGCGCATTGGCTGGCGCTCTACCCCGTCCAGACTGAGCTCGATAGCATCACTCATATGTTTTTCTCTTGCTATGGCGCGCCCCTGGAGGGCACGCCTGAAATGCGGGTCGGCAGGTGACCGACGGCTTAAATGATGGCGAGGTTGCCCTTCTCTTCGAGCCATTCGCGGCGATCGCTCGCCCGCTTCTTGGCCAGCAGCATGTCCATCAGCTGCAGGGTCTCATCCCCTTCGGCCTCAGGCCCCATGGTGAGCTGCACCAGACGGCGAGTGTTGGGATCCATGGTGGTTTCCCGCAGCTGTTTCGGGTTCATCTCACCCAGACCCTTGAATCGGGTCACCATCACCTTGCCTTTCTTCTTCTCGGCCTCGACCCGCTGCAGCACGCCGTTCTTCTCGTCCTCGTCGAGGGCGTAGTAGACCTCTTTACCGATATCGATCCGGTAGAGGGGCGGCATGGCGACATAGACGTGGCCCTGATTGACCAGCGCGCGGAAGTGCTTCACGAACAGGGCGCAGAGCAGGGTGGCGATGTGCAGACCGTCCGAGTCCGCATCCGCGAGGATGCACACCTTGCCGTAGCGCAGGCCGCTGAGATCCTCTGAGTCGGGATCGAGCCCGATAGCGACCGAGATGTCGTGCACCTCCTGCGAGGCGAGCACCTGACCGGCCTCCACCTCCCAGGTGTTCAGGATCTTGCCGCGCAGCGGCATGATCGCCTGAAACTCGCGATCCCGCGCCTGCTTGGCGCTGCCACCCGCAGAGTCACCCTCCACCAGGAACAGCTCCCCCTGCATGGGGTCGGCGCAGTTACAGTCAGTCAGCTTGCCGGGCAGCGCCGGGCCTTGGGTAATCTTCTTGCGCACCACCGTCTTGGCGGCGCGCATCCGGCGCTGGGCGCTGGAGATGCAGATCTCGGCGATCTGCTCCGCCAGCTCGGTATTGCTGTTCAGATAGAGGCTGAAGGCATCCTTCACCACGCCGGAGACGAACGCCGAGCTCTGGCGGGAGGAGAGCCGCTCCTTGGTTTGGCCGGCAAACTGCGGATCCTGCATCTTGATGGAGAGGATATAGGCGCAGCGATCCCAGATATCTTCCGGGGTCAGCTTGACCCCGCGCGGCAACAGGTTGCGGAACTCGCAGAACTCGCGCATGGCGTCGAGCAGGCCCTGACGCAGGCCGTTGACGTGAGTACCGCCCTGCGCGGTGGGAATGAGGTTCACATAGGATTCGGCGAGGCATTCGCCCCCTTCCGGCAACCAGCAGAGCGCCCAGTCCACCGCCGATTGTTCGGAGCTGAACGAGCCGATAAAAGGCTGCTCCGGCAGGCAGGTGAACTGCTTGACCGCGTCGACCAGATAATCCTTGAGGCCATCTTCGTAGCACCACTCCAGCTTGATGCCGGTGTTCTTGTCGAGGAACTTGATGGTGAGGCCGGGGCAGAGCACGGCCTTGGCTTTGAGCAGGTGCTCCAGCTTGGTGACCGAGAACTTGGGCGAATCGAAGTAGCTCGCCTGCGGCCAGAAGCGCACCCGGGTGCCGGTGTTGCGACGACCACAGGTGCCGGTGATGGTCAGCTCCTGCACCTTCTCGCCACGCTCGAAGGCGATGTCATAGACCTGACCGTCGCGACGTACCGTCACCTCGACCCGATCGGAAAGGGCATTCACCACCGAAATACCCACCCCGTGCAGACCGCCGGAGAACTGGTAGTTCTTGTTGGAGAATTTGCCGCCCGCGTGCAGCTTGCAGAGGATCAGCTCCACCCCGCTGACACCCTCTTCCGGGTGGATATCGACCGGCATGCCGCGGCCGTCGTCGATCACTTCGAGGGACTGGTCTTCATGCAGGATCACCTCCAGATTGCGGGCGTGACCTGCCAGCGCTTCATCGACGCTGTTGTCGATGACCTCCTGGCCGAGGTGATTGGGCCGGGTGGTGTCGGTATACATGCCGGGGCGGCGACGCACCGGCTCAAGGCCATTGAGGACCTCAATGGCATCCGCATTGTATTGAGTAGACATGGAGGGCCTTGCGAATTGACGTTTGGAGGGAATCTTAACTGCTAGGCGGGGGTAGAACAAACTCCCCGCACCGAAAGCTTGATCTGGAGAAGAACAAGCAGGGCGAGACCGCCCTTATTGACTCAAACCTGACTATAACCCGAGGAAACGGATGATCTGGGCGGGGTAGCGCTCGAACGCGACAAAGGCGTGGTTGCCGCCGCACTCCAGCGAGAGGCGGGCAAAGCGGTACTCATCCAGCGCCTTGCGATAGTCGAGCACCTCATCCCCCTGCTGTTGCAGGATCCAGAGTCGCTCCGGCGCCGCCACCGGTACCGCCAGTGCCCGCAGCTCATCCATATGTTCAGGCAGCAGTACATACTGCTCACCGGTATAGGGATTGGTCTGGGGGCCGAGGTAGTCGCAAAGGAGCTCGTGCGGGCGCACCGCCGGATTGATCAGCGCCGCGCGGCAGCCGTACTGTTCGCTCACCCGGGTCGCCATAAAGCCGCCGAGTGAGCTGCCCACGGCGCCGAGCTTGAATTCACTACCATAACGACGCAGCAGATCGGCAATGGTCTGTTCGATAGCCGCCCAAGCCGCCGCCGGCGTATTGGGCTGAGCCGGAATGATCACCTCGATGTCGGGCCGATTGGCGGCCACCCAGGCAGCCATCTGCTGCGCCTTGGCGGAGCCCGGTGAGGAGTTGAAACCGTGCAGATAAAGGAGAACCGACTTCATGGAATGCTCTCCTCAATAACCGGTGGCGTTGGGGTCGGGCACAAACTGTCCCACCGGCAGGCGCCACACCTCGCTGGCCACCCGCCCATCCGGATAGAGGGTGAGATAGCGCCAGCCCGGGCCGGATTCATCCAGCGCGAAGCCGTCGGATAGCGGTTTGAACTGAATGCAGGTGGAGGGGCTGGCAATCAGCCGCACCCCGCGGTGCACCTCGTCAAACTCCTGATGAACGTGGCCGAACAGGATGGTCTTCTGCTGCGGATGACGAGCCAGCACGGCGAACAGGTCATCGGCATTCTTGAGATTGTGCTGATCCAGCCAGGCGCAGCCCACCGGTACCGCCTGATGGTGCAGGGTGATAAGGGCGTGGCGATCAGGATATTGACGCAGGGCACGGTCGAGGGCGGCCAGCTGGTGATCGCCAATCATGCCGTGGGGTTTGCCGCGCACCTGGGTGTCGAGCAGGATCACCTGCCAGTGGTCGCCCACCAGCTGTTTGGATTCGCTGATCCCGGCGGCATGGAGATATTCGGTCATCAGCGGGCTGTCATCGTGATTGCCCGGCAGCCAGTAGATGGGGCGGCCCAGGGGCGCCATCATGGAGGCGAAACGCTGATAGGATTCCGGGCTGTGATCCTGCGAC
Organism: Aeromonas sp. Lyrl_2; assembly: GCF_051948815.1. NCBI lineage: Bacteria > Pseudomonadati > Pseudomonadota > Gammaproteobacteria > Aeromonadales > Aeromonadaceae > Aeromonas > Aeromonas sp. Lyrl_2. The sequence goes on along the minus strand of NZ_JAYJLJ010000012.1, from coordinate 68,557 downwards.
AGATCGCCGGTCGCCAGAATTACCTCGTAGGGGTGTTCATTGGCCTGCACCTGTTCCAGCACGGCGGCCAGACTCTCTGCGGTGCGCACAGCCAACAGCCGCCCTTCGGCACTCGCGAAGAGGTGGGTGTCGGTAATTTGCAACAGGCGCACACTGCCGTCCTGCGCCTGGGGGAGCTCTGTTTCCAAAATCACGCTTCTTTTTATTTGTTCAACTGGAGATATTGATCGGGCTGGTACCATGTCTGAGACAAAATTTTAGCCATTCGGCCAGAAACAGATTTACCTGCTCCTTTTCGTCCCGCTGGTGCATCTTTTTATTGGGATAATCATAACGTGGTTGCAAACGGGAAATCTGTTGCGCTGCACACACTTCCGCCATCCGCACATCGTGATACAAACGAATCTCTATCTGAGCTTGTAAATATTCGGGCAATTCGGGGTTGTGCTGGCTCAGGATCACCTGATTGGTGAAGCGACTCTCGCCAATGATGGTGAGCTGGAACTGCAGATCGTTGCCGACCCGATAGCGGCGCTCGGCGCCGACTTCCCCATCAGGCGGCAGCAGTTTCATCAACGCCATGTAGTTGACCTCGCAGGTACGCTGCAAGGACATCAGATCAGGCACATAGCGCCTGCTCTGTTGCAGGGTCAGCGCCACCTCAGCGATCCGCCAGCCAGCGGGCGCGCAGCTCGCCGTGGTTGAGAGCAAGCCACTGCAGGGCGATGACCGAGGCCGCATTGTCGATGCGCCCCTCTTTGAGCCAGGCATAGGCCTGCTCGCGGCTCACCACGTGCACCCGGATATCTTCGCCCTCATCAGCCAGACCGTGCAGACCACTCGCCTTGCTGGCATCCACCTCGCCCACAAAGACCTCGATCCGCTCGGTGCTACCGCCCGGGCTCACCAGATAGCTGATGGCATGCTCGCAGCGGGCCACCTCGATCCCGGCCTCTTCCACCGCTTCGCGGCGCACCACCGCCTCGGCGGTCTCCCCTTCGTCGATAATGCCGGCCACCAGCTCCAGCAGCCAAGGGGTCGGGCTGGTCTCCATTGCGCCGATACGGAACTGCTCCACCAGTACGATCTGGTCGCGTACCGGATCATAGGGCAGCAGCGCGGCAGCATGGCCCCGCTCGAACAGCTCGCGCACGATGGGCTGGTTCCAGCCGCCCGCAAATAACCGATGCTGCAGACGATAGACGTTCACCTTGAAGAAGCCGTTATATCCAGCTGATTTTTCAATGATTTTTACATCATCGGCGGCGTAATGCCGATCTTGCGGCAAGGGTTGCTGCGACATCCGGGGCTCCCGTCAGCTTGACTTGTATCAGTTTGACCATAAAATCCGAGGAACATGAATGAACGTTCATTCACTCGGCGTGCCATGGTAATGAGGGGTGGATTTTAGCAGCCACAGACCATTTGGCTAGGCGCGCGGGGAGAAAACTGCGTCCGGTTCTTGACGTTCCCGTCACCGGACCTGAGACTCTTAGCATTAAATTTTGCTTATAGTAGAGTGATTAAGCTGCAATCAAGCTTGGTCGGTGACAATATTTGCCTCTCCAGCAACCAGTTTGGGTTACTACATAAGGTTAAAACGATCTATGAAAAGAACACTTTTGTCAGTCATGGTGTTGCTGGGCGTCAGTGCCGGTGCCCATGCCGAAAACCTGCTCGACATCTACCAGCAAGCCCAGATCAAAGACCCGCAGTTGCTGCAGTCCAAAGCCGTTCGCGACCAGGCCTTCGAGAAGATCAACGAATCCCGTGCCCCTCTGCTGCCCCAGATCGATCTGGGTGCCGGGCTCAATTATCTGCAAAACAAGAACGATACCCAGAGCAATACCAACGCCAAGGGCGAGGTGACGCTGTCGCAATCCCTCTATCGTCGCAGTAACTGGGTCAATCTGGATATCAGCGAGAAGCAGGCCACCCAGTCAGATGTCGCCTACAACCTCGAGATCCAGAACCTGATGGTGCGCACCGCCAAAGCCTACTTTGATGTGCTCAAGGCGATGGATACCCTGGAGTTCGTCCGTGCCAACAAGGTTGCCGTAGAGCGTCAGCTGGAGCAAACCCAGCAGCGTTTCGAAGTGGGCCTGACCGCCATCACCGACGTCCATGAAGCCGAAGCCTCCCGCGACCAGGCGCTGGCTGACGAGATCAATGCCGAAAACTCGCTGGACAACAGCTACGAGACCCTGCGCGAGCTGACCGGTATCGATCATCGCAATCTGGACGTGCTGAACACCGATCGTTTCAGCCCGCAGAAGACCGCCTTCGGCTCCGACAAGTGGCTGGAGCTGGCGCTGGACAAGAACCTGCAACTGCACAGTGCCCGCATCAGCAAGGACATTGCCAAGGAGCAGATCGATCTGGCCAAAACCGGCCATGAGCCGACTCTGGATCTGGGTGCCGGACTGCAAACCAGCAATACCGATTACAAGCTGGATAGCATTCCGGGCGGCAATGACAATCAGGCCAATATCGGTCTGACCTTCAAGCTGCCCATCTACAGCGGTGGCGCCACCAGCTCCAAGGTGAAGCAGGCTCAATACAACTACGTAGCGGCCAGTGAACTGCTGGAGAAGAACTTCCGCTCGGTGCAGAGCACAGTACGCTCCTCCTACAACAACGTGAACGCCAGCATCGGCTCGGTGCGCGCCTACAGCCAGTCTGTGGTCTCCGCCGACAGCGCCCTGAAGGCGACCGAAGCCGGTTACGAAGTAGGTACCCGTACCATCGTCGACGTGCTGGACTCCACTCGCAAGCTGTACGAGGCCAAGCAGAAGCTCTCCGAAGCCCGTTACAACTACATTCTCAATATCCTGAGCCTGAAACAGGCTGCCGGTATTCTGGAAGCGCAGGATCTGGTGGAAGTAAACCAGGGTCTAATGCCTGCCACGGCAAAAGCCAGAGGCTGATAGCCGCTATCGGACATGAAAAAGGCGACCGCAAGGTCGCCTTTTTGTTATCCGTATTTCTGTCGGCTTGCTACCGCCGATAGAGAGCCCCGCCAGATTGCGGGGCCAGTGGCGCGTTAGCCGCGCTCGCGGATCGTCTTGATGATGTCGGTGGTGGAGCAGCCATCCTCGAAGTTGAGAACTCGCACCTGGCCGCCATTGGCGGTCACCTCGGCGTAACCGGCGATATCTTCCGGCTTGTAGTCGCCGCCCTTGACCAACAGGTCGGGCAGGATTTCGGCGATCAGGCGCTGCGGGGTATCCTCGGAGAAGGGCACAACCCAGTCCACCGCGCCCAGCGCAGCCAGTACGGCCATGCGACGCTCGGTCGGGTTGACCGGACGACCCGGCCCTTTCAGACGGCGAACCGACTCGTCGGTGTTGACCGCCACGATCAGGCGATCCCCCAGCTTGCCGGCGTTGGCCAGATAGGAGACATGGCCGGCGTGCAGGATGTCGAAGCAGCCGTTAGTCATCACCACCTTCTCGCCACGCAGACGGGCGGCACGAACCGCTACTTTCAGCTGGGCTTCGGACATGACGCCGAAGCCGGTCTCCTGCTCGGTGTAAAGTGCATTGGCCAGCTCGACCGGACTGACGGTGGAGGTACCCAGCTTGCCGACCACGATACCGGCAGCGGTATTGGCCAGCGCGCAGGCTTCGTCCAGGCTCTTGCCTGCCGCCAGTGAGGTAGCCAGAGTGGAGATGACGGTATCACCGGCACCGGTCACATCATAAACCTCGTGGGCCTGAGCCGGCAGATGCAGCTCCGGCTGACCTTCGCGGATCAGGGTCATGCCGTTCTCGGAACGGGTAACCAGCAGGGCATCCAGCTCGAAACGCTTGACCAGATCCAGTCCCTTGGCGACCAGCTCCTCTTCGCTCTTCACCTTGCCCACCACGGCCTCGAACTCGGACATGTTGGGGGTCAGCAGGGTGGCACCGCGGTACTTCTCGAAGTCGGTACCCTTGGGGTCGACCAGCACCGGAATACCGGCGGCACGGGCTCGCTGGATCATGCCGGGCACATCGTTGAGAGCACCCTTGCCATAGTCGGAAAGGATCATCACGTCGCTGTTTGGCAGCGCCTGCTCGACCTTGCTCATCAGCAGAGTGGCATCGACGGAGTGGAAGGGCTCTTCAAAGTCCAGACGCAGCAGCTGCTGGTTGCGGGACAGCACCCGCAGCTTGGTGATAGTCGGGAAGTCGGCCAGACGAACGAAATCACAGGCCACCTTGACGCCAGCCATTTGGCCAGCCAAGGCATCGGCAGCCTCGTCCTGACCGGTCAGGCCAAGCAGCACAGCGTGGGCGCCAAGGGCAGCGGAGTTGAGGGCCACGTTGGCCGCGCCACCGGGACGCTCCTCAATGTGTTCAACCTTGACCACGGGCACCGGCGCCTCGGGGGAGATCCGACCGGTAGGGCCATGCCAGTAACGGTCCAACATGACATCGCCAACGACCAGAACGCGGGCTTTTTCAAAATCGGGCAGGGTGATCTTCATCTGTATCGACTCTCAAAACCTGAAAAATCAGCGGGCGATTTTATCACACTCTTTTATCCGGTGTAGAAAAAGCCGACCGCAGTTGCCGCCGCTGTCACGCTAACCGGACGCAGGCTACCCCTCTGACCAGCACACAGCCATTCGCCCCCGCCCCCTCTTTTCGGCTAGAATCCCCCGATTGTGTTTGCGAACAAGAGATTAGCCATGGCCCATGACAACGCTCCCCGCCTGGAGCCCCGCCTGTTTCATCCCCGTTACTGGGCCAGCTGGTTCGGCCTCGGCCTGCTCTGGCTGCTGACCCTGCTGCCGTGGCGCAGCCAGATGTGGCTGGGCCGTCAGCTCGGTCGCCTCGCCGCCAAGATTTTGAAGTCCCGGGTCAAGATTGCCCGTCGCAATCTGGAGCTGGCGATGCCCGAGCTGACCCGGGATGAGCGGGAGAAACTGCTCAAGGCAAACTTCGAGAGCGTGGGCTGCGCCGTGTTCGAGGTGGGAATCGCCTGGTTCTGGCCAGACTGGCGGATGCGCAACCTGATGAAGGTGGAAGGGGAAGAGCACGTCATCGCCGCCATGGAAAAAGGTCAGGGCATGCTGCTGCTCTCCTGCCACTTCCTGACGCTGGAACTCAACGCCCGCTGTTTCGGGCTGGTGCGCCCCGGCGTGGGGGTCTATCGCCCCAACACCAATCCGGTGCTGGAGTATGCCCAGTATCACGGTCGCTGCGCCTCCAACAAATATCTGGTAGACCGGATGGATGTGAAGGGGATGATCAAGGCGCTGCGCAACGGCGACGCCCTCTGGTACGCGCCGGATCACGACTACGGCAGCCACGCCAGCGTGTTCGTGCCTTACTTCGCGGTGGAGCAGGCCGCCACCATCACCGGCACCGCCACCCTGGCGCGGGTGAAGAACACCGTCACCCTCCCCTGCTACAACATCCGCACCAGAGAGGGTTACACCCTGCATATCGGGGCACCGCTCGCCGACTACCCCAGCGGTGACGACATGATCGATGCCGCCCGCGCCAACCGCGAGATTGAAGCCGCTGTGCGCAAGGCGCCGGAGCAGTACATGTGGCTCCATCGCCGCTTCAAGACCCGCCCCTCCCCCGAGGATGCCGGTTTCTACTAAACCGCAGCCCCCGACAGGGGATAGCTCGTAAAAACCGACAAACCGCCTGCTGGCGGTTTGTTTTTATCTGCTAAGCAAGCTCCCCGAACATCTGCCGCTCGATAACATCCTGCATGTTGGCGCCCATTCCCATCAGCCAGCAGCAAAAGAGCCCTCATCACCGACCGTAAAAACTGAAAGCGGGTTACAAATTTATTGATTCATTGGTAAGCAATGGAGTGTTGCGATAGATCCATCGTCACTACCCACTGATGAGTAATTGAGTGATTTGTCCCATTCGAATACAAAAATTGAATTTGTGACGAAAGTCACTATTCAGCAAGAGAGCCACAAAACAACTTTAGTGATTTGAGTCACAAAAAATGACCATGCAAAACAGAAAAGATCGAAATGTAGCCGAATTACAGCATGGGAATGTGATGTGGGTCACTGGTTATGGAGGGGGTATCGCTGGGTATCCGAGATCTGGATCACAAGACACCCCGTTTTCAGCCTAATTTGATCGCAAGCTGGTAGATTGAAGTTGCTTAGACGACAGGGATGGAGGTTCGGCAAAACCGGCCATCCCGAACTACCACTTTTAATCAAACAGGCTTAAAACGGGGTCCCGACATGTTATCACCGGATACCAAAGTCAAGATACAGAATTTTGGACGCTTCCTGTCCAATATGGTCATGCCCAACATAGGCGCCTTTATCGCCTGGGGCTTTATTACCGCCCTCTTTATCCCCACCGGCTGGCTGCCCAATGAAACCTTGGCCAAGCTGGTCGGCCCCATGATCACCTACTTGCTGCCGCTGCTGATTGGCTACACCGGCGGCAAGCTGATGGGCGGTGATCGTGGCGGCGTGGTCGGTGCCATCACCACCATGGGAGTCATCGTGGGGACCGACATTCCCATGTTCATGGGCGCCATGATGGTCGGCCCGCTCGGTGGCTGGGCCATCAAGCGCTTCGACAAGGCGATGGACGGTCGCGTCAAGAGCGGCTTCGAGATGCTGGTCAACAACTTCTCTGCCGGTCTTATCGGCATGCTGCTGGCAATCCTCGCCTTCTTCGTGATCGGCCCCTTCGTCAAGGTGCTCTCCGGCGTGCTGGCCGGTGGCGTCGGCTTCCTGGTGGATAACCACATGCTGCCGCTCACCTCCATCTTCGTCGAGCCGGCAAAGATCCTGTTCCTCAACAACGCTATCAACCACGGCATCTTCTCGCCGCTGGGGATCCAGCAGGCGACCGAGCACGGCAGCTCTATCTTCTTCCTGATCGAAGCGAACCCGGGCCCGGGCATGGGCGTGCTGCTGGCCTACATGGTGTTCGGTCGCGGCGCCGCCAAGCAGTCCGCAGCCGGTGCCTCCATCATTCACTTCTTCGGCGGCATCCACGAGATCTACTTCCCGTATGTGCTGATGAACCCGCGCCTTATTCTGGCGGTGATCGCCGGCGGCATGACCGGGGTCTTTACCCTGACCCTGTTCAATGCCGGTCTGGTCTCCCCTGCCTCACCGGGTTCCATCTTCGCCGTGCTGTTGATGACGCCGAAAGCCTCCCTGATCGGAGTCGCCCTCTCCATCATCAGCGCCACCCTGGTCTCCTTCCTGGTCGCCGCCGTGTTCGTCCGCGCCCAGCAGCCGGAGGCTGACGAGGCCGATGCCCTCGGTGAAGCCACCCGCAAGATGAAAGCCATGAAGGGCGGCAAGCCCGAAACCGCAGCGGCCAAGAAGCCGGGCGGCGAACTGATGGCGGTACGCAATATTGTGGTTGCCTGCGATGCGGGCATGGGCTCCAGCGCCATGGGCGCCGGCATGCTGCGCAAGCGGGTGCAGGCCGCAGGGCTCGATATCAGCGTCACCAACCGCGCCATCGATCAGCTCGACGATCAGGTGGACTGGGTCATCACCCACAAGGATCTGACCGAGCGGGCCCGTCGCCATGCGCCGAATGCTCATCATATTTCCCTGACCAACTTCCTCGACAACGGCCTCTATCAGGAGCTGGTACAGAGCCTGAGCCGCGCTGCCAACGATGATGTCGCCAACCCGCAACTACTGGTGGCGGCCAACGACGACAGCTACGAGCCGCAGGCAGCCGAAGTCTTTACCCTGAGCCGTCATGACGTGCATCTGGGGCTGAAAGCGGACAACAAGGAGGCCGCCATCCTGACAGCAGGCCGACTGCTGGCGGAGCGGGGCTACGTGGCGCCCGACTACGTCAACGCCATGCTGGAGCGTGAACAGCTGGTCTCCACCTACCTCGGCGAATCCATCGCCGTGCCCCACGGCACCATAGCCGCCAAGGAGTTTGTGAAGCGTACCGGCATCGTCATTTGCCAGTACCCGGCCGGGGTCGCCTTTGGCGAGGCTGCCGATGAGGTAGCGCGGCTGGTGATCGGCATCGCCGCCCGCAACGACGAACACATGCAGGTGATAACCCGCCTGACCAATGCACTGGATGAACCCGGTCTCATCGACCGGCTGGCCAGCACCACGGATCCCCAGGCCTTCCTGGATCTGCTGGGTGCCGAACAGGCTGCGTAATCATCTTTCATCGTCTTTGGTTCAAGAGGTTAATATCATGAAAACATTGCATTTTGGTGCTGGTAACATCGGTCGCGGCTTTATCGGCAAAGTGCTGGCGGATGCCAGCCATCAGGTCACCTTCGCCGACGTCAACGACCCCCTGATCGACCAGCTCAACCACCGTCAGGAGTACAAGGTCCATGTAGTAGGGGCGGATCAGAAGCTGGACGTGGTGCGCAACGTGGCGGCGGTGAGTTCCGCCGGTCACGAGGTGATCGCCCGTATCATCACCGCCGATCTGGTCACCACGGCAGTAGGCCCCAACATTCTGGACAAGATTGCCAGCACCCTGGCCAAGGGGCTGCAAGCTCGCTTCGATGCCGGCAACCTGACACCACTCAACGTGATCGCCTGCGAAAACATGGTGCGCGGCACCAGCCACCTCAAGCGGGAGGTACTCAAGTACCTGCCGGTCGCGTATCATGCCACGCTCGAATCCTGTATCGGCTTCGTCGACTCGGCGGTGGATCGCATCGTGCCGCCCGCCGCGGCTGCCAACGATGATCCGCTGGAAGTGACGGTAGAGAGCTTCAGCGAGTGGATCGTCGACCAGACCCAGTTCAAGGGGGAGCTGCCACAGGTGGCAGGCATGGAGCCCACCGACAACCTGATGGCCTTCGTCGAGCGCAAGCTGTTCACCCTCAACACCGGCCACATCGTCACCGCCTACCTCGGCAAGTTGCGGGGCTACCACACAGTGCGCGAGGCGATCGAAGATCCGGTGATCCGCAGCAAGGTGCGCCGCGCCATGGAGGAGAGCGGTGCCGTACTGGTGAAACGCTACGGCTTCGACCCGCGTCTGCACGCCGCCTACATCGAGAAGATCCTGGCCCGCTTCGCCAACCCCTATCTGGTGGACGAGATTGACCGGGTCGGTCGTCAGCCGCTGCGCAAGCTGGCGGCGGGAGATCGACTGGTGAAGCCGCTGCTGGGCACCCTGGAGTACGGCCTGCCGAGCGATCAGTTGCAGGAGGGGATCGCCGCGGCGCTCCACTATCGCAATGCCGATGACCCGCAGGCGGTGGAGCTGCAAGCCCTGCTGGCGGAGCTTGGCCCGGCCAAAGCGCTGGCCCGCGTCACCGGACTGGATGAAGAGAGCGAAGTGGTTCGCGCCATCGTCGCCCGTTACGAAACCCTGTAATAACCCTGCTTGCGGCGCATTCAGCCACCACTGATAGCGCGCCAAGCGCTTGAATGGCAAGGGAATGTGCCCCATATGATAAAAACCGGGAGAGAGGCCCACTCTCTCCCTGTCAGCTGGACCCAATGCACCTATGACCACACACCAGGAAGATGAAGTACTGGAACGACTGAATGAGCAGGATGGCCCCCGCGGCTTCTTTCTCGAAGCCGTGACCATCCTGGAAGAGGCGGTCGACTCCCTGATGCGACGCGCGTTCCGTCAGGAGGAGTATGCCGTCAAATACGCCATCGAACCCCTGCTCAACCAGAGCGGCCCCCTCGGCCAGCTGGAGGTGCGCCTCAAGCTCATCTTCGCCCTCGGCCTCATCTCACTCGAGCGCTATCAGGATATCGAAGCCTATATCAAGATCCGCGACTTTCTGGTGCGCGACCCCAAGGATTACCGCTTCAGCGACAAACCGATCCGCGACCTGCTCGACCGCCTGCACGGGGTCAATCAGGGCGGCATGATGAAGCTGGAGCCCCCCGCCAGCGAAGAGGATTGGGCCTTCTACCAGATGCAGCTCAACCGGCTCGATCAGATGGTGCGCTCCGCACTGGTACTGGCGCTGGCCGACTGCGTCGGCGAGCTCCACAAGGAGAGCCCCATCTAATCCGGCCCCGAGGCCACACCATCACCACGGTTGGCGTCTGGCTGGCGCCCTTCACACCACCGCCAGCCACCATGACGCCGACTGTCGCACATCTCCCCATCCCGGCCATGACGCCCGCACCTTCGGGTGTCAATCTGACCAACTTAGCCACTACACTAGCTCCATACTCACTGCCTGAATCGAGGTCTGCATGATTGCCCTCTCTCTGGCCGGGATCGCCCTGGTCTCCGTGCTGGCCCAATGGCTTGCCTGGTCGCTGCGGGTGCCCGCCATCCTATTTCTGCTGCTCACCGGCCTGACTCTGGGCCCGGTCAGCGGCCTGCTCGACCCCGATGCCCTGCTCGGGGAGCTGCTGTTTCCGCTGGTCTCCCTGTCGGTGGCCATCATCCTGTTCGAGGGGGCGCTGACCCTCCATCTCGCCGAGCTCAAGGGGATCGGCAAGGTGGTGCGCAATCTCTGTTCCACCGGCATGCTGGTCAGTTTCGCCGTCATCGGCAGCGCCGGTTACTTCCTGCTGGGGCTGGACTGGCGGGTCGCCACCATGCTCGGAGCTGTACTGGTGGTAACGGGCCCGACGGTGATCGCCCCCATGCTCAACGTGATCCGCCCCACCCGGGAGGTGGACCGTATCCTGCGCTGGGAGGGGATCGTCATCGACCCCATCGGCGCCCTGTTTGCGGTGCTGGTGTTCGAGGCGGTACGCCTCGGCAGTCAGGGGGATCTCATCAGCCATACCCTGCTGGCTCTGGCCAAAACGGTGGGGGTCGGCTCTCTGATCGGCGTAGTGGCGGGCTGGCTCACCACCCTGCTCATTCGCAAGGACTGGCTACCGGTCAGCCTGCACAAGTTCGGGGTGCTGGCGCTGGTGCTGGTCACCTTCAGCCTCTCCAACTGGCTGAGCCACGAGTCCGGCCTGCTGGCAGTGACCGTGTTCGGCATCTGGCTCGCCAATCAGGAGGGGCTGGATCTGGAGGAGGTGCTGGCGTTCAAGGAGGATCTCGCGGTCATCCTCATCTCCAGCCTGTTTATCCTGCTGGCGGCCCGCCTCGATCTGGCCCAGCTCTGGCAGCTCGGCCCCATGGTGCTGGCGCTGCTCTGCGTGGTGCAGTTCGTGGCGCGCCCGCTCTGTATTCTGGTCTCGACCTGGGGCTCGGATCTCTCCTGGCGGGCTCGCGCCCTGCTGAGCTGGATCGCCCCGCGCGGCATAGTCGCGGCGGCGGTCAGTGCCTCGTTTGCCATCAGCCTGCATCAGGCCGAGATCCCCGATGCCGACAAGCTGGTGCCGCTGGTATTTGCGGTGATCATCTCCACCGTGGTGTTGCAGAGCCTCACCTCGGCACCGCTGACCAGCCTGCTCAAGATGCGCCAGAGCGCCCCCAACACCTGGCTCATCATAGGGGCCAACTCGGTGGCGCGGGCTATCGGCAAGGCGCTGGCGGATCAGGGGGTGCCGGTACAGCTCTGCGATCCCGCCTGGGAGTTCTGCAAACAGGCACGGATGAGCAACCTCCCCTGCTACTTCGGCAACCCCCAGTCGGAACATGCCGAGCTGCACCTGCCGCTCACCAGTATCAGTACCGTGCTGGCGCTCTCCCCCAACCGCCACAACAACGCACTCGGGGTGCTGCACTTTGCCCACCTCTACGGCGAGGAGCAGGTCTACTCCCTGCGCTCCAGCGAGCAGCACGGCAAGGCCAACCGGGAGAGCGCCACCTTTCGCGCTCGCCAGAACCTGTTCGGCCCCGACATCAACTATGCCCGGCTGAGCGGCCTGTTGAGCCGAGGTGGCCAGATCAAGGCGACCCGCCTGAGCGAGGCGTTCGACTGGGCCCAGTATCAGACCGCCAATCCCGGCGCCATCCCGCTCTTCATCATAGATGGCAAGGGCAAGCCCCAGATCGTTACCGGCCCCGTCACCCCGCAGGCGGGTGAGCTGCTGATCGCCCTGCAACCGCCCAGAGAACAGGGCGCCGAATGAGCGAAGCCAACCACAATCCGCTGATCGCCCCTCTGCTGGTGCTATTGCAACAGGCGGCGGGCAGCTACAAGGTGCATGAACTGATGGCTGATCTGCGCCAGCAGGGGGCAATTCCGGTACTGGCCGACGATGAGCAACTGCAGCTGTTTCGGGTCAACTTCCTGATCATGAACGCCCTCTACCAGTTGCAGGCCGAGCTCTGGCAAGAGGGATGGTGGCTGGTGATCAGCACCCTGGATATCCGGCTCGAACCGCTGGCCGGGAATCAGGAGGCCAACCACGGCTTTGCTGTTGGCGAAAATCTGCGTAGCTACTATCTCGACTGGCAGGTGTTCTGGCAGACCGACCGTGCTGAAGTTGAGGCCCTGCTCAACCGCTTCTGGCGCGCTTATGACGGGGAGGGGCACAAAGCCGAGGCGCTGGCCCTGTTCGAGTTGAATGAAGGAACGAGTCAGGAGGCGATCCGCCGCCGCTGGCGGGAGCTGGCATTACAGCACCATCCGGATCGGGGCGGCAATGCAGAGACCTTTATCCGCATCCGCTGGGCATGGGAGGTCCTGCGGGGATGATCCCGTTGCCGCATATAAAGGGCAGGCATAGACTGGAGCTGGATATTCCCCACAGGAGAGCATCATGACAGTCAGTGAACTTCGTAAGCTCTATCAGCAACAGATCCTGCACGAGGCCGAAATCCTCCACGACGTGGCCATTCCCGGCTGGCTCATCGAATTCAGAGGCAAGGATGGCGTCCTCTACGAGCTGACCGACACCCTCGGCTGCCCGGTCAGTTTCGGCACCGTCGAGCAGGCCCGCGAACATCTGCATCAGGTTGCCGACTGCCCTGTTCAGGTGGAGCACCTCTACCGATTCTTCGAACGCTAGCGCCATCCACAGCACACTAAAAAGGCTCCCGAGGGAGCCTTTTTGTTATTCCGGTTGCTTTCTATTCCGGTTGTAGCGGTTCCGCCACCTTGCCCTCCAGCTTTCTGACCGGCTTTTGCAGGATCAGGTTGGCCGGATAGGTGACCAGATCGCCGTTGTCATCACGCACCCGCACGTAGAAGAGGCCGATCTCGGTGATGACGCCGGTGACAGAATCATCCTTGTCGAGGATACGGATCCGGTCGCCAATCTTGTAGGGGAAGGCAAAGAAGATGGTGATGCTGGCGGTGATGTTGGAGAGGATCGACCACTGGGCCACCATGGCGACCCCCAGTACCGCAAAGAAGGAGGACGCGAGCACTACCAGTCGGGAGAAGTCGAGCCCCCACACCCCGGCCAGCACCAGCAAGGTGGCGCAGCCGAGCAGGAAGTGGAACACATGGGCCACGTAGAGCACCCGGTTCTCGCTCACCTGCCTGCTCTGGCCGAGCGCCAGCAGGCTCTTGTGAATAAGCCGCCGGATCAGGGTATGCCCCAGCAACAGCAGCAGGGTCAGGCCAATTGATTGCCACATGGGTTATGCCTCCTTACCACCAGCGCCGATGTTTGAGCCAGATAGCCAGCCCGCTGGCCAGCGCCACCAGCGAACCACAGAAGACCCAGAAGGCGGTCGGATTCTCGGCCCCGGGGATACCACCGAGGTTGATGCCAAACAGACCGGTCAGGAAGCTGGCAGGCAAAAAGAGTAGCGCCATCACCGACATCTGGTAGGCGCGGCGGTTGGTCGCCTCTGCCATCAGATTGTTGATCTCGTCTGCCAGCACGGCGGTGCGAGCCACCCCGGCATCGAGGTCATCGAGCCAGCGCCGCAGCCGGTCGGCGATATCGAGCAGACGACGGCGATCATCCTCATCCAGCCAGCTGATCTTCTCGTTGGCCAGCCGCGCCACCAGATCCCGCTGCGGCGAGAGGTAGCGGCGGATCATGATGAGCTGCTTGCGGATCAGCGCCAGCCGTCCATTGGCGGGCATATCGCGCATCAGCACCATCTCCTCCAGATCGAGGATCTTGTCGTGCAGCTCCTCGACAAACTCCCCCGCCCGATCGGTCAGGGCATCGCAGATCTCCACCAACCAGTCGGCCGGGGTATCGGCGCCGCCACCCAGCTTGAGCTGGTTGAAGACATCCTGCTCGGAGAGCAGCGGACGACGACGGCTGCTGATGATGAGATCCGGGGTGATGAAGATGCGCAGCGCCACCATCTCTTCGGGCCTGTGATCCTTGTTGTGGTTGATGCCGCGCAGGATCAGCAGCACCGTCTCCCCCATCCGCACCAGCTTGGGACGATTGCTCTGGCCGAGCAGCGACTCCCTGGCCGCCTCGCTGAGCAAGGGGGTCTGCAACAGCCAGCGTGCCGAATCGGGATTGCCGTAATCCAGATGCAGCCAGCCGGGATGTGCCGCCGGGACTTCGCTTCCCGCCGTCAGCGGCGCCATGCCACCCTTGCCATCCAGGGTCAGGGCATAAATCACTTCACCGGGCACCCGATCCATCTCGTCTCCTTCTCGTTTCATGTGCTGGCCCCAGCTTACACCAAAGGTTGGGCCGACTCAGCCCCGCGCCGGGAAGGGAAGGCCTGTGCTAACATGACCACTCTCGTTTTCCATCCGCTTTCACTACAGGAAACCATGCCATGCCCATCTGGGTTGATGCCGATGCCTGCCCCATTCCGGTCAAGGAGATCCTCTACCGCGCCGCCCACCGCGCCCAGGTCGTCACTACCCTGGTGGCCAATCAGGGATTGCGGGTGCCCCCCTCGCCCTTCATCAAAACCCAGCAGGTGGAGAAGGGATTCGATGTGGCAGATCATGTCATCGCCCAGCAGGTTCAGCCCGGCGATCTGGTGATCACCGGCGACATCCCCCTCGCCTCCTGGGTGATCGATGCCGGTGGCGAGGCGCTCAACCCCCGTGGCGAGATCTACACCCGCGAGACCATCAAGGCGCGGCTCGGCATGCGCAACTTTATGGAAGAGCTGCGCTCGGCTGGCGTGCAGACCGGCGGCCCGGCCCCCTTCAATGCCGCCGACAAGCAGCGCTTCGCCAATGCCCTCGACAAGTGGCTGGTCAAAGGCAAGCTGTAAAGAGACCCTAAAGGCGCCCAACATGGGCGCTTTTTCGCCGTAACATCCTGATTTTTAAAATAAGAGCTGACCACAACCGTCAGGCTGGTAAGATGCGCCGCCATCTTGTCCACGCCGTAATCATCATGACCGCCCAAGGGCACCTGCTCTTCTCCGTTACCTGCACCCTGATCGCCCACAAACTGCAGCTCACTCCGGCACTGGCCGATTCCAGCCTGTGGCAGACCATCCCTGCCGCGCTGGCCAGCGCCCTGTTGCCCGACCTCGACCACCCCAAATCGGTGCTGGGGCAGCGCCTGCCGTGGATCTCGAAACCTCTGTCGCGACTGTTCGGCCATCGCGGCTTCACCCACAGTCTGCTGGCAGTCGCCGCCGCTGTCTGGGGGCTGAACCAGAGCCTGCCGCCGGACACCCTGCCCATGGGGGTCAAGGATGCGCTTATCGTCGGCTACCTCAGCCATCTGCTGGGGGACTGGCTCACCCCGGCGGGCATTCCGCTCTTCTGGCCCATCAAACGCCGCTTCCGGCTGCCGGGCTGGCCGCTGCGCAGCGGCGGCGCCATCGAAACCGGCTTTTGCACTCTAACCTTGCTGGTCGCTGGCTGGTGGTGCGGCTGGCGGCTGTAAGCCAGAAATAAAAAAACCCCTGACAAGGTCAGGGGCCCAAGCAGTGGTGCGAACCACTAGAGGATCAGATCATGATGCCTGCGATAACAGCAGAGAGCAGGCTGACCAGGGTAGAACCGTAGACCAGCTTCAGACCGAAGCGGGAAACCATGTTGCCCTTCTCTTCGTTCAGCGCTTTTACCGCACCGGCGATGATGCCGATGGAGCTGAAGTTGGCGAAAGAGACCATGAAGATGGAGAGGATGCCGACGGTGCGCGGAGAGAGCTCGGCAGCCACCTTGCCCAGATCCATCATCGCCACGAACTCGTTGGTCACCAGCTTGGTCGCCATAATGGAGCCCGCTTGCAGCGCTTCACCACTCGGGATACCCAGGATCCAGGCGATCGGGTAGAAGAGGTAACCCATGACGAACTGGAAGTTCACGCCAAATGCCATCTCGAACAGGTAGTTGATCAGGGCAATCAGCGCGATGAAGCCCACCAGCATGGCACCCACGATAACGGCAACGGTGAAACCGGCCATGATGTACTCACCCAGCATCTCGAAGAAGTTCTCTTTCTTCGGGGTGTGGTGCTCGTCACCTTCGGCAATGGCCTTGATGTCGGTCACGGAGTTATCCGGCTCGTAGGGGTTAATCAGCGACAGCACCACGAAGGTACTGAACATGTTGAGCACCAGCGCGGCAACCACGTAGCGCGGCTCGATCAGCTGCATGTAGGCACCGACGATGGACATGGAGACGGTAGACATGGCCGTCGCAGCCAGGGTGTACATCTGCTTCTCGTTCAGGTGCGGCAGGATGTTCTTGAGGGCGATGAAGTTCTCGGACTGGCCGACGATCATCGAGCTGATGGCGTTGAAAGACTCCAGCTTGCCCATGCCGTTGATCTTGGCCAGCACGGTACCGATACCGCGGATCACCAGCGGCAGCAGGCGGATGTACTGCAGAATACCGATCAGCACGGAGATGAAGACGATGGGCATCAGCACCATCAGGAAGAAGGAGAAGGCCCCTTCGTTGACCAGGCCACCGAACACGAAGTCGGTACCCTGTTTGGCAAACTCCATCAACTTGGTGAAGCCAGCCGCGAAGCCACCCACCACCGCCAGACCCACTTCGGAGTTCAGCATGAACCAGGCCAGCGCCAGTTCGACCACCAGCAGTTGGCCGATATAACGCAGCTTGATTTGTTTCCAGTTGTGGCGGTTAGCCAGCAGAGAGAGAGCGAGGACCATCACCAGTCCGAGCACAAAGTGAACGTATTCCATACCTGTAGCACCTGAGTAAATTGTAATTTTTGACCGGCGCCATCATAGACATTTGCACATTTAAAAATCAGATAGCCATCACAATCCCGCGCAATATTATGGAGGCAGGATAATACAAACGTTTTTAAATTAATTGTGCAATGAACTGATATTAATCGCGCAACACAGATAACATAAATCCTTTTAAAACATAATCTTGAGTAGTTGTGGCGCCGTTTTCATATTCTTTGAAAATATTTAATCAGCATTTTCGCAACATTCCTTGTGGCGCAGTAACTACTCGCAGAATATTTTCCAACCATTATATTAAAATACTGAAAATAGAAAACGTTTATCCGCGATAAATAATTAGATGTGTGTTTGAAAAATAGTCCTTATTACATTGTCAGTGCTCGCCCGCGATCGGTTTGGCAACAAATGAACCTTTCATGGCCCCTCGTGACCAGCCGTTCAAAAATCCGCCACATCCGGTGCCACATTCTGGTATGATGCGCGGCCTTAGCGCTCGCGCATCCCCGTTTTCTCCGAAATAGAGTCCTTTTGTGAACAACAGCGAATTTAGCAGCCTCAATCTCTCCCCCGCCCTGCAAGAGAACCTCACCAGCCTGGGTTACCTGCAGATGACCCCGATCCAGGCCCAGAGCCTGCCCCTGGTACTCGATGGCAAAGACCTGATCGCCAAGGCAAAAACCGGCAGCGGCAAGACCGCCGCCTTCGGCCTCGGCCTGCTGGCCAAGCTCAACGTCAACCGCCTCGAAGTGCAGGCGCTGGTGCTCTGCCCGACCCGCGAACTGGCGGATCAGGTGGCTCAGGAGATCCGTCGTCTGGCGCGCGCCCTGCCCAACGTCAAGCTGGTGACCCTGTGCGGCGGCACCCCGACCGCACCGCAGTCCGCCACCCTGAGCTTTGGTGCCCACATTGCCGTCGGCACCCCGGGTCGTATTCTCAAGCATCTGGAGCAAGGCACGCTGGAGCTATCCGGCCTCAAGACGCTGGTGCTGGATGAAGCGGATCGCATGCTGGACATGGGCTTTGGCGAAGATATCAACCGGGTCATCAGCTATGCCCCCCAACAGCGCCAAACCCTGCTCTTCTCCGCGACCTATCCGGAAGGGATCGCCCAGATGAGCCGTGGCGTGCAGCGCAATCCGGTCGAGGTGAGCGTGGAGTCCCTGCACGAGGGGAGCGCCATCGAACAGAAGCTCTACGAAGTGCCTGCCGGTCAGCGCCTCGACGCCCTCACCTGGCTGCTGAGCTACTACCAGCCCAGCTCCTGCGTGGTGTTCTGCAACACCAAGCGCGCCTGTAACGACGTAGCCGACCATCTGGCCGCCAAGGGCTTCTCGGCGCTGGCGCTGAACGGCGATCTGGAACAGCGCGAGCGGGATCAGGTGCTGGTGCGCTTTGCCAACGGCAGTGCCACCATTCTGGTGGCCACCGATGTGGCGGCCCGCGGCCTCGACATCAAGGAGCTGGGCGCCGTCATCAACTACGAGCTGACCTATGATCCGGAAGTGCACGTGCACCGCATCGGTCGTACCGGTCGTGCCGGCCAGCAGGGTCTGGCTCTGAGTCTCTATCAGCCGAACGAGGCCCAGCGCGTCAACTTTATCGAAGAGTACCAGCAGGCTCCGATGCCGCTGGGTGATCTCGACAGCATCGGCCGCGACATCAAGCCGATCGCCCCGCAGATGGTGACCCTCTCCATCGATGCAGGTCGCAAGACCAAGGTGCGGGCCGGTGACATTCTGGGTGCCCTGACCGGTGAAGGCGGCATTGCCGGCGCCGACGTGGGCAAGATCCAGATCTCCGAGCAGTACTCCTACGTCGCCGTGAAGCGCAGCGTGGCGAGCGCCGCTCTCAAGCGGTTGCAGGAAGGCAAGATCAAGGGTCGCAGCTACCGCGCCCGCAAACTGGGCTAAGGTTCTTTGCAAGCCGTTAGCCAGACCACAGGCGCCTGACAGGCGCCTGTTTCATATCTCCGATGCCGCCATGCGGCAAGACAGGCACCATGACCCAAGCAATCCAAACCGATGTGAGCTGCCAGAACTGCGAAGCCTGCTGCTGCCGCCTCGAAGTGATGCTCTTTACCGATACCGGCGTGCCGGACCGTTATGTACTGGAACGGGATGGCGAGATACCGGTCATGCGCCGGCTCGACGATGGCTGGTGCGCCGCCCTCGACCGCAACACCATGATGTGCCGTATCTACGAGGTGCGGCCGCTGATCTGCCGCGAATTCGAGATGGGTGAACCCGACTGCGTTGACGAGCGGGACAAGTGGTTTATCAAGCTGGATTGAGCCAAGGCCAGATACGGGTGGTCAAGCGCTCGCAGGTTCACAGGGAGCGGTGCTGAGCTGCTCTCCCAGCCACTGTATAGCCTCTGCCTCTTGCTCGAAGTAACGTACCGCACGAAAGGGTAATCCCTTGAAGATGTTATCCGCCAGATAGCGCTTGAAGCCCCCCACGAAGACCACCGCCAGAAACTGACAGCCACTCTCGGCACACCAGCCAAACTGGCGACGAAAACGGGCCAGCACCTCGGGCCCGGCCGCTTCAAACTCGGTCGCGACCTCGACAATCCCCCAGGGGCCATCCATCAATCCGGCCAGTTCGTGACGAAAGCGCGCCTCATAGGCCATGGCACCTGCCAGATTGAAGGGGCCACTAGGGCGGCAGATCAGCATCTGGCCCCTGCGCTCCATGTCGAATTGCCCATGTGGCTGCATGACTGCTCCCATTCCGTTACCACCACCATCGCCTGCAAATTGTTACCACAAGGTAATAATTTATAAGGAAAAGTCCAGCAGCAAACAGGCTTTCCCCAAAGCGGGCTCATCCTATCCAGCAAGCCGTCGGCACCTTATGTTACCGACATCCCGCACTGAATCGATCTCAAGATGTGCGATTGCAGTTAACGAAACGTTACTGCTATTATCCGCGCCGCCACAAACATTCCACCTGCCGAAAGGTTTAGCGCCCCAACAAGGATGTGCAATGAAAAACAGGGACTCGAGTCATTACCAACGGATCTGGCGCTGGCACTTCTACGCCGGTCTCTTTGTCGCCCCTTTCCTGATCCTGCTGTCACTGACCGGGATCGTCTATCTGTTCAAACCCCAGCTCGACAACCTGATGTACCCCGAGCTGATGAAGGTCGCCCCCGCCAGCCAGACCCTGAGTGCCGACCAACTGCTGGCCAAGGCGATGATGACCATGCCCGATGCCAGCCTGCGTAAATACCTGCCGCCTGCCGCACCCGACCAGAGCGCCCAGTTCATCGTCAATCAGGGGGATCGCGAGCTGACCCTGTTTATGGACCCCGCCAGCGGCGCCCTGCTCGGCACCATGGACAACAAGTGGAATCTGCAATCGGTAGCCCGCGCCCTGCACGCCGACCTGCTGCTCGGCACCACCGGAGATCGGCTGATCGAACTGGCTGCAGGCTGGGGGCTGGTACTGCTGCTGAGCGGCCTCTACCTCTGGTGGCCACGCAAGGGGCCCGGGGTGGGCGGCATCCTCTGGCCCAGAGTGAGCCAGCGCGGACGTCTCTGGTGGCGGGATCTGCACGCTGTGGTCGGCTTCTGGGGAGCCGGTTTCCTGCTGCTATTGCTCTTGAGCGGCATGACCTGGACCGGCTTCTGGGGTGACCAATTTGCCGCGGTCTGGAACCGCTTCCCCGCCGCCATGTGGAACGAGGTGCCCAAATCGGCACCGCTGGCCCGCAGCCTGAATCAGGCCCATGAGCAGACCGTCCCCTGGGCGGTGGAGAACACCCCTATGCCCAGCTCGCAGCCGGTCGATGAGGGGCACGATCACGGCGCCATGAACCACGGCGAGCATGAGGGAGTGGTGATGGCCAGCCAGCGCATTGCGCTGCAACAGGTGGTCGAGATCGCCCATGAGCGGGGAGTCCAACCGGGTTACAGCATCACCCCGCCGGTCGGCGCCACCGGCGTCTACACCATTGCCCTGTTTGCCGACGATCCGCGCAACGACGCCACCCTGCATATCGATCAATACAGCGGCAAGGTGCTGGCCGACGTGCGCTGGCAGGATTACGGCCCGGTCGCCAAAACGGTGGAGAGCGGCGTCATGCTGCACATGGGCAAGCTCTACGGCTGGCCCCATCAGCTCGCCATGCTGCTCATCTGCCTGATGGTGCTGGCCAGCGCCGTGAGTGGTCTGTGGATCTGGTGGTGCCGTCGTCCGCAGGGCCGTCTCGCCGCGCCGCCGCTACCTGCCAAACTCCCGCCGATGCGAGGTGCCATCACCCTGCTTATCCTGCTGGGGATCGCCTTCCCGCTGGTGGGCGCCTCCATGGTCGCCATCTGGCTGCTGGATACCCTGATTTTCTCCCGCCTCCCCCTCAGGGTGGTGCGCGCCAGCTAAACCCGCCAAAACCAAAAAGGGCTCCCATCTCGGGAGCCCTTTTTATTGTTCGCCTTGGCGAGCTGCGACCAGCTGTCAGGAGAGCGCCAACCCGATGGAGAGCAGCAGGCTGAACAGAAAGGCGCTGATGGCGGTCTTCTTGAGGGAACCGGTCAGCACCTCGCCATCGTAGCTTTCGCGCAAGGTGCGGGCCGCATCGCTGAGAGGCTTCATGGCGGGCAGGAAGATCCACGGCCAGAAACTGGCGGGCTGGGTCAGGATAAAGGCGATGGTCGCCAGCAGCGCAGCCCCCAGCAACACCCAGTGATAAGCGATGGCACGGTTGCGGCCAAGGCGCACCGCCAGGGTGATCTTGCCGCTGGCGGCATCGGTCTCGATGTCGCGCACATTGTTGATATTGAGCACGGCGGTTGCCAGCAGGCCACAGGCGGTGGCGGGCAGCAGCAGATCCCACTCCAGACTCTTGGTGAAAAGGTAGTAGGAGCCGAGCACCCCCAGCAGGCCGAAGAAGAGGAACACCGAGATATCGCCAAACCCGCGATAGCCGTAAGGGGTCTTGCCCACGGTGTAGGTCACCGCCGCGACAATGGCCGCGCCACCCAGTACTACAAATGCCAAAATCTGCAGCCACTGGCCACCGAAGGCACAGCCCAGCAGCAGCAGGCCACTGGCCACCGCCGCCAGCGCGGTCAGCCCCATCGCCACGCACATCTGCTTTTTGGTGATAAGGCCGGAGACCACGGCCCGCTGCGGGCCGATCCGCTCACCGTTGTCAGCGCCGGAGACCGCATCGCCGTAATCGTTGGCCAGATTAGAGAGGATCTGCAGCAAGATGGCGGTCAGCAGGGAGAGCGCCATGATGGTGCCATCGAAGGCACCACGACTGGCAGCCAGCCCCGAGCCCAGCAGGATGGAAGAGCAGGCGAGCGGCAGTGTTCGCAAACGCGCCGCCAGCAACCAAACAGAGAAGGTATTTGTCATTTTGTGATGGCCAAACAATCGGATATTGATCGTGTTAAGGGTTATCGAACCGGATTTGGGTATACTTGGCCCCGGAGAGTGAAGCTCCCGCGGGCGATTTACATGGACGAATGGGCAGATAATATATAGGAAATCATCGCCCTTTGGCATAAACCTACGGCATCCAGCTACCGGATCGCTCGTTACTACCCGGCTCAGAAAAGAATCCATGTTGGCTCAGACCCATATCAAGCAACAACTGGACGCCCTGCGTCACAGCAACGTCAGCGGCTTCGTACGGTTGCGAGTGGCGATCGAAATCCGCTCCTTTCTGGGCTGGCTCGCGGCGCAAACCCTCTATCCCCGCATCTACTGGCAGGCCCGTGGAGAGGCTCGTCCCGAGTATGTCGCGCTGGGCGCCATCCATGAACTGACCGAGCCGCACGCCATCAAGCAGGTGTGCACTAACACAGCCAACCAGCATCATGACGACAGCCCCCGCTACTATGGCGGACTGGCGTTTGATCCGGCCCAATCCGGCTGGCAAGGGTTTGGCCCCTGCCGTTTCGTGCTGCCCCGCATCGAGCTGGTGCGCCGTGGCGAGTGCGTCAGTCTCTGCCTCAACCTCTGGCTGGATGCAAACAATCTCGAGGCCGAACTGCAGGCGGCCGACACCGCCCTCGATGCCCTGCGCCCGGAAGCCCCGCTGCCCGCCCTGCAAAAGCAGCCCTGGCAGCGACAGGATTGCCCCGGCCCCGCCCAGTGGCAGACGCTGGTGGAGCGCGTCACCGCCCCCGATTTTCAGGCCCACACCCCCAAGGTGGTGCTGTCGCGGGAGAGCGTGCTGACCAGTCCGAACCATGATGCAGACATCAATCCCTGGGCCATGCTCGACCAGTGGGCCCGCCACGCCCAGGACTGTTTCCACTTCGGTTTTCAATTCTCCCCCGAGCAGGCCTTTATCGCCTGCTCCCCCGAGCGGCTCTATCGCCGGGAAGATCGCCACCTCTTTACCGAGGCGCTGGCGGGCACCATTCGCCGCTCCGGCGATGAAGAGGTGGATGCCCAACTGGCTGCCGAGCTGCTGGCCGACAGCAAGAACCGGCTGGAGAACCGGCTGGTACACGCCGACATCCTGAGCCGTCTGGCGCCACTGACCCACGATGCCACCCTGACCGAGCCGCGCATTCTCAAACTGCGGCTGCTGCAGCATCTCAAGTGCGATATCGAAGCAGAGCTCAAGCCCGGCGTCTGCGACTGGCAGTTGCTCGATGCCCTCCACCCGACGCCGGCGGTGGGCGGCGCCCCGCGCGAGGCGGCGCTCGCCTTTATCCGCGAGTTCGAGCCCTATGATCGGGGCTGGTACGCCGGAGCCTGCGGCATGCTGAGTCGGGAGACCTCGGAGTTCTCGGTCGCCATTCGCAGCGCCCGCATTCAGCCGGGCAGCGTCACCCTGTTTGCCGGTGCCGGCATTGTCGCCGGTTCCGAGCCTGTCGCCGAGTGGGCCGAACTCGACAACAAGATCGCCAATGTGCTCTCCCTGCTGGGATAGTCATTCACCCTTTTCACGCTACGAGAGCCCCTATGCCCACCCGTAAAGAGCCTGCCAGCGAAGAGTTTGCCTGCCCCCCGTTTTCGAGCCAGCACGCCACCTTCAACCACGTCTGGTCCTCCCTCTTGCTGGAGGAGCTCTTTCGCCTCGGGGTGCGCGACATCGCGCTGGCCCCCGGCTCCCGCTCCGCGCCGCTGACCATGGCAGCCGCGGCCCATCAGGGCTTTCGTCGTCACTTGCACTTTGACGAGCGCGGCCTCGGCTTTATGGCGCTGGGTCTGGCCAAGGGGAGCAACCGGCCGGTGGCGGTGATCATGACTTCGGGCACCGCGGTAGCCAACCTCTGGCCCGCCGTGGCTGAGGCCCAGCTCACCGGCGTGCCGCTGATTATTCTCTCCGCCGATCGCCCTCACGAGCTTATCGACAACGGCGCCAATCAGGCGATCGACCAGCAGGGGATCTTCGGCCGCTACCCCGTCTATCAACAGAACCTGCCGAGCCCCACCCCGACCATTCCGGCGGCGTTTGTGCTGAGCTCGGTGGACCAAGCCTTGGCCAAACAGGCGCTCACTCCCGGAGTGGTGCACTTCAACTGCATGTACCCCGAGCCCCTCTACCCGGGCGAGCACTATCAGGATTTCTCCGACTATCTGGCCCCCCTCGGTGACTGGCTCGGCTCACACAAGCCCTGGAGCCCGTGGCAGCAAAACGAGCCGACCTGCCCACCTCAGGCGGAGTGGGAAACCTTTCGGCAACAGCGCGGCATCGTTGTAGCTGGCCGCATTACCGACCCGAAGCAGGCACAGGCCGCCGCCGCGCTGGCGGAGCAACTCGGCTGGCCGCTGCTGGCAGATCTGCAGAGCCAGATCCGCTTCGACAGCCGCAACCTCATCCACATGGATATGGCGCTCAACGACCCTGAATTCATCGCCGAGCTGGGCCGCGCCGAGGTGCTGCTGCAATTTGGTGCGCGGCTTGTCTCCAAGCGGCTTGGCCAGTTCATCAAACACCATTCATGGCAGGATTACTGGCTGGTGGATCCGCAACCGGCGCGGCTCGATCCCGACTACCGGCTGCGCAACCGGCTGCTCTGCAGTGCCAGCACCTTTGCTGCGGCCCATCCGGTCACCACAGCGCAGGCTCCCTGGCACCGGCTGGCCGAGCTGCAACACAACACCAGCCAGCAGATCACCGCTGCCTGCGAGCACTTCTCCGAACTCGGGGTCTGCCATCGACTCAATTCCCTTATCGAAGGGCAACTGTTTGTCGGCAACAGCATGCCGGCCCGACTGATGGACATGCTAGGCGAAACGGGCAAGGGGCCGAGCCGGGTGATGACCAACCGTGGCGCCTCCGGCATCGATGGCCTGCTCGCCACCGCCTACGGGTTTGCCCAATCGATCGAGCAGGACAGTGATGAGCCCACCACCCTGCTGCTTGGGGATCTCAGCGCCCTGCACGATCTCAATAGCCTCGCCCTGCTCAGCAAGGCGAGCCGACCGCTGGTGGTGATCCTGCTCAACAACGATGGCGGCAGCATCTTCCGTATGTTGCCGGTGCCCACCGAAGGGGAGCTGCTGGAGAGCTACTACCGGCTGCCCCACGGCCTCAGTTTTGAACATGCTGCCGCCATGTTTGGCCTCGCCTATCGGGCGCCGACCACCCTGTCCGAGTTCGAGCACGATTACCGCGCCGCCCTCCAACATGGCGTTACCTTGATCGAGATCCGAGTACCGAGCGAGCAGGTGGCCGATGATCTCAAGGCGCTGGGGGCCGCCATCCGTGGCAAATAAAGATGCCAATGTGCCGCTGGTGCTGCTGCACGGCCTGCTGGGGGATGGCGGCGACTGGCAACCGGTGATCGACCGGCTGCCCGCCATCCGCTGCATCGCCCTCGATCTGCCGGGTCACGGCCAGCATAGCGCTCTCACCGTCAGCGACTTTGAGCAGAGCCACCAGTGGCTGGTCGCCGAGCTGGCAAGCCGCAACATTGAACGCTATCTGCTGGCGGGTTATTCGCTGGGGGGGCGACTGGCCCTCTATCACGCCAGCCGCGAGCCCACCGGGCTGCGGGGGCTGCTGCTGGAGAACTGCAACCCGGGGTTACCGACCAGTGAGCGGGCCGCCCGCATCCAGCACGATGAACAGTGGGCGCAGCGCTTCGAGCGTGAGCCCCTGGCTGACGTGCTGGCAGATTGGTACCGGCAAGGGGTGTTTGCCGATCTCGATGATGCGGCCCGGGCCAGCCAGATCGCCCGCCGCCTTGGCAACGACGGTCAGGGCATCGCCACCATGCTACGCGCCACCTCGCTAGGCAAGCAGCCGGATCTCGCCCCCTGGCTCATTGCATGCCCGCTGCCGGTTACTTATGTGAGTGGCAAGCGGGATCACAAATTCCATCAGCTGGCTTGCCAGCTGGCGAACCAAAATCGCAGAATCAACCACTTGGTGCTGGATGGCGGCCATAATCTGCACGCCCATCAGCCTGATAACTTTGCCCGACTCCTCGCGGAGTGGGTCAACCAACAAGAAGAGACGAGTCATGATTGAAGCAATGACGGAAGCTGAACTGTATGCACCTGTTCAACATGCCAGGATTGCTCAACTCAGAGTTCAACTCGGTGCTCAACTGCACTCTCCCAGATCAGAAGGAAAAAACCATGATTGAAGCAATGACGGAAGCGGAACTGTACGCTCCGGTTGAGTGGCAGGATTGCTCCGCCGGTTACGAGGACATCCTCTATCACAAGTCCAACGATGGCATTGCCAAGATCACCATCAACCGTCCCCAGGTGCGCAACGCCTTCCGCCCCCGCACAGTCAAAGAGATGCTGCAGGCGCTGGCCGATGCCCGTTATGACGATCAGATCGGCACCATCATCCTGACCGGTTTTGGCGAGAAAGCCTTCTGCGCCGGCGGCGACCAGAAGATCCGTGGCGACTACGGTGGATACCGGGATGACGAGGGGACTCACCACCTCAACGTGCTCGACTTCCAGCGCGACATCCGCACCTGCCCGAAACCTGTGGTTGCCATGGTAGCGGGCTACGCAGTCGGGGGCGGCCACGTGCTGCACATGATGTGTGACCTGACCATCGCCGCCGACAACGCCCAGTTTGGCCAGACCGGCCCGAAAGTGGGCTCCTTCGATGGCGGTTGGGGTGCTTCCTACATGGCTCGCATCGTCGGCCAGAAAAAGGCCCGCGAAATCTGGTTCCTCTGCCGCATGTACGATGCTCAGCAAGCCCTCGACATGGGTCTGGTCAACACTGTCGTGCCGCTGGCGGAACTGGAGCGCGAAACCGTGCGCTGGTGCCGTGAAATGCTGCAAAACAGCCCGATGGCGCTGCGTTGCCTGAAAGCGGCACTCAACGCTGACTGTGATGGTCAGGCGGGCTTGCAGGAGCTGGCTGGCAATGCCACCATGCTGTTCTACATGACCGAAGAGGGTCAGGAAGGCCGCAACGCCTTCAACGAAAAGCGTCGCCCCGACTTCTCCAAATACAAGCGGAACCCCTGATGACACTCGCCCTGTATCGCTATCAACTGCCTTTTACCCAGCCACTGACCTTTCACGGCAAGGTGGAGGTGGCGCGAGAGGGGCTGTTGGTGCGCGTCAACGACGGCTGGGGGGAAATCGCCCCCCTGCCCGGCTTCTCGAAAGAGAGCCTGCAACAGGCAGAGGCGGAAGCCCTTGCCACGCTGGCGGCCTTGGCCGCCGGCGATACCCCGAACCCCGTGCTGCCGTCGGTGCAATTTGGCCTCGACTGCGCGCGCCGGACATGGCCCGAGCAGCGCAACCCGCTGCCGGAACCCTATCCCCTCATTCAAGGCTCCCCCCAGGAGCTGCTGCGCAACTGGAAAGAGTGGCTGCACCGCACGCCCGGCAAGGCCAAGCTGAAGGTGGCGCGCTACCCGATGCGTGACGAGCTTGCACTGATCCGCCTGCTGTGCGATCGCCTCCCCTCCCTCAAGCTGGTGCTGGACGCCAACCAGGGCTGGACTCGCGAGGAGGCGTGGACCTTCTGCGGCCACCTCGACCCGAATCGCATCGAGTATCTGGAAGACCCCTGTGCCGATTTTGCCGACATCGCCTTTGTCGCCAACCGCACCGGCATGCCGGTGGCGCTGGACGAGCTGCTGGCGCAAGGCAAGCCGTGGGAGCCGATCCCGCAACTGCGCGCGCTGGTGCTCAAGCCTACCCTGCTCGGTTCACTCGCCAACTGCGAAGCGCTGATCGCCCGCGCCCGCGAACTGCGGCTCAAGGTGATCATCTCCTCCTGTTTCGAATCGGATCTGGGCCTGAACCAGCTCTTTCATCTGGCGAGCGAATGGGCTCCCGAACAGGCGCCGGGTCTGGATACCCGCCGCTGGATGGCGGGCAACCTGCTGGGGGAAGATGGCAAACCGGATCTGAGCCGACTGGAGCAACTGTATTACCGTGATTGAACCCACACGTTCACCCGAACAGACACCTTGCCCGGTACGCCACCGGGCAATCACAGCCCCGAACCGCATTGCCATCCACACAGCCTCGCCCCTCAGTTATCGCCAGCTCGATGCCCGCCTTAACAGCCTGTGCCAACAGTTGGAACAAGCCGGAGTGCGCCGTGGCGCTCATCTGGCGGCGGTGGTGCGCGGTGCGCTGGAAGATGTGCTGCTGGCGTGGGCCTGCGTACGCAGCGGCGTGGTGTTCTGCCCGCTCAACCCCGCCTTCCCCCTAGAAAAGCAGCGCGAGCTGGCGGTGCAACTCGATGCCGATGCCTTCTGGTCGGCAGGGGAGATCCCGGCAGACAACTGGCAGCCCTTGCAGCTCGACTTCACGCGCGAACTGCCGGCAAGCGAGGAAGCGTGGCCGCTGGAATCGACCCAGCTCAACAACATGATCCTCACCTCGGGCTCCAGCGGCACGCCGAAAGCTGTGGTGCATCGGCTCTGCAACCATCTTGCCTCGGCACGCGGCTCTGCCAGCCTCATTCCCCTCGATGAGGCCTGCGGCTGGCTGCTCTCCCTGCCGCTGTTTCATGCCGGCGGCTATGCCATCCTGTTTCGGGTCTTTCTGGCGGGCGCCACGTTGGTGCTGGACGATCGCAGTCAGCCGCTCAAGGCGCGGCTTGAACAGCAACCCATTACCCATCTCTCGCTGGTGCCAACCCAGCTCTGGCGCCTGCTCGCAGAGGGTTTTGACCCTGCTCGCACCCGATTGCGTGAACTGCTGCTCGGTGGAGCCGCCATCCCGCAGCCGCTGGTGAGCCGCCTCTGCGCCATGGGGCTCGAACCCAAGGTGAGTTATGGTCTCTCCGAGATGGGGAGCCAGGTCTGCACCGCTATCCCCGGCGATGCAGGCGTAGTTGGCAAACCGCTACCGGGACGGGAAGTGTGCATCAGGGAGCAGGAGATCTGCGTGCGCGGCGCCACCCTGTTTGCCGGTTACTACCGAGATGGCGAGCTGGAACGACCCCTCGATGACGAGGGCTGGTTTCATACCCGCGACAAGGGGAGGTTCACTGCGGCAGGGGAACTGCTGGTAGAGGGGCGGCTCGATAACCTCTTTATCTCGGGTGGCGAAAACATCCAGCCCGAAACCATCGAGCAGCGACTGGTAGATCATCCCGCTGTCGCCCAGGCGCTGGTGGTGCCGGTGCCGAGCGACGAGTGGGGGCAACGCCCCGCCGCCTTTATCGACTGGCACGGCGAACCTGTTCCCGACTCGGAACTGGCAGCCTGGATCCGCAGCGCCCTGCCCGGCTTTATGGTGCCCGACCACTGGCTCCCCTGGCCCGATCTTGGCGGCAATCTCAAGCCTTCTCGCCAACTGCTGGGCAAGGTAGCCCGACAACAGACCACTCGGGCACGACAAGCTGAATGAGATCGGACTCACAATTTCCCGATCTTCTTTGAAAACAAAAAAGAAACATGTGAGTCCTCACTGCGGCGCCAACCCACGATAATTCGATCAGACTCAAAAAGCCACCATCTTATTGATTTATCTGATTTTTAATTGGCAATTGATATCCCTTTGGAACTGTTTAAATTGCCTTGCGATTACTCGCAAGACAATACACAAACAAGAACAAAGGGATAAAAATGAACCGTTCAGGTACCGGGTGGCTGCTGCTGGCAGGCCCCCTGCTTTTGGCTACATCCTCGGCGCAAGCCAACTACTCCCCCAATGACTGGCGACAGTATCAGCTGACTGGCGAATCGAGCCGGCAACTGGCCGCTCGCATCACCGAGATCACCTACGAGCTCAAGGCGCGCAGCAGCAATGCTCCTTACCAGCAGCTCAGGGTCTACCGTCGCTTCGACTGGCAGAGCAGCGATCTCGCGGCCCTCGCCGAACAGCAGTGTGGCGAGCCGCAGCTCAAGGTAGATGCGGGCTGGCAGATCCGCTTCATGCGCTGTGAAGATCGGATTCCGGCGGGCAAGCTCATTCCCGCCAGCAGTTATGACTTTGGTTATGGCCTCAAGCAGGGTCGCTGGGAGCAGCTGGCGGGCACGCCGACCGCCCAGCGGCAGGATCGTCTGCCGCTGCCACAAGCCATCATCCTGGGTCAGAGCGAAAGGGAGCTGGATCGCTGCGAACTCAACGCACAGGGCCGCTGCGCCGAGTCGGAGTGGCACTATCAGCCGCAGGATTGGCAGCAGTTGCAGGTACTTGAAGAGACCCCGAGTGAACGGGATGGCCGGTTGGAGCAGATCTTCTTCCGTCTGCAACCGGTGGCAGGCAGTCAGGCTGCCGCTCAGGTCAGCGAGCTCCATGTCTGGCGCCGCTATCAGTGGCAGCTGGATCAGCTCACTCCTCAGCAGGAGTGTGATGAGCCGCAGGAGCGCAAGGAGGGGAGCAACACCATCCGCTATCGCATCTGCCGTCAGGTGATCCCCGCTGGCAACGAGGTTCAGGTAACGTTGCAAGATAGCGGCTACCAATACCCGGTCGCCGGCGGCGAGTGGCAACCCCTGCCAGAGAGCAAAGAGTGGCAGGAGAGTCGGGTGCTCAATCGCCCCATCGTGCTGGCCAGCAAGGAGGAGCAGCTGGAGTGCCGCCGCGCCAACGGTCGTCTCTGCTCCGAGCCAGAGCAGCCCGATGTGGATCTGCTCGACAGCGATGCCGCCAAACTGGTGGCCGACGTGAGCGGCCAGAACAGCCCTGCCTGGCAGGCGGATTACGGCCACGATGACGCCAAGCTGATGGCGGTGGTTCGCGGCATGCGTGCCCTGCTGGCGGCCAACCAGCCGACCCATCCGGCAATGGACAAGCTGCTCTACTATGTGCGCGCCCATAACTACCATGGCGGCGTTGGCAAAGAGAGTGATCAGGCCGCCCGGGCTCTGGCCGGGGTAATGATTGATCTGCTCAACCACCCCCTGCTGCTGGGTGCCGAACCACAGGATCAGGCTGGCACAGTGCTGGAAG
Source organism: Aeromonas sp. Lyrl_2 (assembly GCF_051948815.1). Taxonomy (NCBI): domain Bacteria; kingdom Pseudomonadati; phylum Pseudomonadota; class Gammaproteobacteria; order Aeromonadales; family Aeromonadaceae; genus Aeromonas; species Aeromonas sp. Lyrl_2. The sequence goes on along the minus strand of NZ_JAYJLJ010000012.1, from coordinate 37,362 downwards.
CCTGGAGCGTAGCGGCGCAGGGACAACTTGGCCAAGCCGCCTTCCGCCAGAGTGCCGCCCCCATGCTGGCCCAGCTCAACCAGGCGCTCGGCTATGCGGTGCAACATGCGGAACAGATCAATGGCCACAAACCCTGGGCCGATGGCCTGTTCGAGCTGCTCAATCTGGTCGATCAGAGCGCCTCTTACGGTCAGCAGGCTGACTTCAGCGCAGCAGTGCTGCAACAGGAGGCGACATTGCGCCAGAGCCTGCTGCAACTGGGCCTGAGCGAGCTGGCCCTCTGGAAACAGCGCGATGGCTCACGGGATCTGTTTATCTTCAACAACATCCTCGATGCCCACAGCCGCCTCTACCAGATGATGCGCTACCTCCATCACACCAGCCCGGATAAGGCGATCGCCTATCGCCAGCAGCTGGATCGCGATGTCATCGCTATCATGCGCCAGCAGGGGCTGGTCCCGGGTGGCCTGCATCCGGCTGCCATGCTGGAAGAGGTCTCCCTGACCCTCTCCAGCTACTACCTCACCTACACGGATCGCACCAGCGAAGCCTGTATCAGTGGCGAGTTCGCCGGGCTCTGTACCCCGATCCGCATGGAAGATATTCTGCCGTTCGAGCACACCTGCTCGCCCACCCTGCGTCTGCGCGCCCAGGATCTGACCCAGGCTCAGGCCGAAGGGATCTGCCGCGAGCTGGGTGATGAAGAGCTGCGCTTCCATCAGCAGATGGAGACTGGCTGGCAACCGGTGGCCGATGATCACAACGAAGCGCTGGAGCTGGTGATCTTCAACTCCTCCGCCGACTGGGGCCGCTACGGCAGCGCGCTGTTTGGCGTCTCCACCGACAATGGCGGCATCTATATCGAGGGGGATCCGGCTCGCCCCGGCAATCAGGCCCGCTTCTTCGCCTATGAGGCGGAGTGGAAACGCCCTGCCTTCCAGGTGTGGAACCTGCGCCACGAGTACGTTCACTATCTGGATGGCCGCTTCAACCAGTACGGCAGCTTCGGCCACTATCCACTCAACCGCACCACCTGGTGGGCCGAGGGGATTGCAGAGTACATTGCCCACGGCCAGTGCTTTGCCCGGGGTCTGGATAACGTGGCAAACCGCCCCGCCAACCAGCGCCCGACACTGGCGGCGATCCTCCACCTTGACTACGACCAGGGTGGCGAGATGGTCTACTCCTGGTCCTATACCGTGCACCGTTTCCTCAACGATACCGGTCGCGGCGCCAGCTGGCTGGCGCTGGCACAGGCGCTGCGCAATCCGGATCGACAGCAGGCGATGAGCGACTTCGAAGGGGAGCTGGACCGCCTGATCGCCAACGACAGCGACGCCTATCAGGCGTGGCTCGCCCGGGATCTGCTGCCCTGGTGGCAAGCCAACAAGGAGTCAGACGCCTGCAAGGGTAACGACTCCGCCCACTGATAGACATCCAACACAAAGAGGGGCAGCCACCGCAGCCCCTCGCTTTTTCCCCCGCACTCCCTCTTCTGCTGCGACAACCTCTGCCCGAATGAGGTGCCCGCCCGTTATCAAGCCTGACGCCAGCGGCCGAGTTGTAATAGAATGCCGATAGCCACTCCCAACTTCAGACCCTGACCGCACCGCGCATGAAGAAGTTTGCCAAGATCCTCCTCGCCTGCCTCGTTTTGCTGCTGGCCCTGATTGCCATGCTGCTGGGCTACAGCGAGTGGATCGTCTCGGATGCCCGTCACTACACCTACGATCGGGTGGACAAGGTGCCCTACAACCGGGTTGCGGTGGTGCTGGGTACCTCCAAATATCTCTCCGGTGGCGGCCCCAACCACTACTTCAAATACCGTATCAAGGCGGCGGCCGAGCTCTATAACAATGCCAAGGTGGACTTCATCATCGTCTCCGGTGACAACGCCACCGTGCAGTACAACGAGCCACGCCAGATGCGCCGCGCCCTGATCAAGGCGGGCATCCCCGCCTCTGCCATCTATATGGATTTCGCCGGATTCCGCACCCTCGACTCTGTGGTTCGCGCCAAGGAGGTGTTCGGCCAGGAGCGCTTTACCGTGGTCTCCCAAGGCTTTCATAACGAGCGGGCCATTTTCATCGCTCGCCATTTCGGTATCGATGCGGTCGGCTTCAATGCCGAGGATCCCAGCGCCTATCAGGGGATCCGCACCCGGGTGCGGGAAGTCTTTGCCCGCCTGATGGGGCTGCTCGACCTCTATGTACTGGACAAGGGGCCCAAGTTCCTCGGGGCACCGGTCCCCATCGGTCTGCCTGTACCTTGCCAGTCACTGAGCACCATCGGCAGCCTGCAACCCTGCCTAAAACAACCCAAACCGGCGGTGGATGAGGCCAAGCCAGCGGCAGTCTCTGTCGCGGTTACCACCGAGTCGGCTACTCCATCTGCCTCGGCCGCGACAGCACAACTCAACCCTGCTGTATCCGCTGCGGCAGCCACTGAGCCGGTCACTCCCGCCAAATCCGCGGCAGAAACCGCCGCCGAGATGCCCAGCGCGGCCTTGCCCACATTGCCGATGACCCCTTCAGCCGCCAGCGTCAGCACTGCCACACCATAAACAGACGACCCGCCAACTGGCGGGTCTTGTTATTACAGCGCGGGTTGTGGCGGCTGTACTGCAAACCAATTCACAGCGACCAAGTCAGCCTCGCGCCGCCTGATAGCGGCGGACTACTTCGGCCCAATCCACCACCTGATAAAAGGCTGCGATATAGTCAGGACGCTTGTTCTGGTACTTGAGATAGTAGGCGTGCTCCCACACATCCAGCCCCAGGATCGGGGTATGGCCATGCATCAGGGGGCTATCCTGATTGGCACTGCTCTCCACCTGCAATCTGCCCGCCTTGTCCACCACCAGCCAGGCCCAGCCGCTGCCAAAGCGGCTCAGGGCAGCCTGAGTGAAAGCCTGCTTGAAGGCATCAAATCCCCCCAATTCCCGCTCGATGGCCAGAGCCAGCTCACCACCCGGCTCACCGCCCCCCTGCGGGCTCATCACCAGCCAGAACAGGGAGTGGTTGGCATGGCCGCCACCATGGTTGCGGACCGCCCCTTGCAGGGCGGCTGGCAGGGTGTCGAAGCGGCGCAGCAGATCCTCAACCGGCAGTGCGGCCAGCTCTGGCGCCCCTTCCAGTGCGGCGTTGAGGTTGTTGATATAGGTCTGGTGATGACGGCTGTGGTGGATCTCCATGGTCAGGGCATCGATATGGGGTTCCAGTGCGTCGTAGGCATAGTTCAGGGCAGGCAGGGTATGGCTCATGATGACCTCTGTTCGGATTAATGGAGCCGGGATGAGGGCTCGCTCTGACACAGGCAGTGACCGAGCGAACGCATGATCCCGGCGTGGCTGCCGTGGCGCTGTACGAACGTCAGCAACTCGGCACGGGTTGTGCGGGTATGGCGCAACGCGGCTTCTCGCAGGCGAGAGGAGCAAGCGGGGGAGTGACAGGTCGCCAGCAGGCAGTCGTGCACATAGCAGAGCAGGTCGGCGGCGCGATCGGGCAGAGTCATGGCCACCAGCAGATCCGCCAGATTGTGGTGAGCCACAACCAGCGCCGCCACCGCCTCATCGGCGTCATGCCACTGCACCAATTGCTGACGAGCCAGCCAGAGCGCCTGCTGATAATGAGCTAGCGCCTGATGATACTCGCCGCAGTCAAACAGCCGGTTGCCCTCTCTGGTCTGCTGTTTCCAGTGACTCATGCTGCTGCCACCTTCGGTCGACTCGACCCACCCCTTCACCCAAGTTGCTGTCATATGCTCCACACCAACAAATGATAATAATTATCATTGCACGAATCATATCCGGGAGACAAGGGGCGTCGGGATCGCAGCAAACAGCCAAAACAGCGCGGCCACTCCTTGGCAAGGAGTGGCCGCTTGAGGCAACCGGTCAGTGGATTCGACCGGACAATTGGAAGTTAACGGCAGGTCAGATGTTGTTGGCGGGCGAAGGCGGGGCGATCCCCAGCAGCATGTGATCCATCATCCCCACCATGCGCCCTATCTCGGGCTTGGTGATGGTATCGTTGGCCCCCAGTTGCAGTGCTTTCTGGCGGTTATCATCGCTCATCAGGGAGGAGAACATCACGATGGGCATCTCCTTGTAGGAGGGGGTATCCCGCAGCCGCTTGAGCAGGTGCATGCCATCCATGCGCGGCATCTCCACATCGGTGATCACCGCATTGACGAAGCCGGTCACCGGCATTCTCTCCTCCTGGGCCAGACGATCGAAATCCGTCATCATCTCCAGCCCCTCTCCCCCGTCCTTGGCCGTGATCACGTTGTAACCGGCGGTGCGCAGGGTGGTTTCGATCATCTTGCGGATAAAGGCCGAGTCATCCACCACCAGGATGGTTTTGCCCTGGCGCAGCGCCATCATGCGATCGTCGATGAGCACCTTGCGGTCCTGAGTGACGTCGTACTTCTCCATGCTGAGTTCGGGATTGATGTCGGCGATGATCTTCTCGAAATCGAGGATCATGATGAGGTTACCATCGCGCCTGACCACAGCCACCACGCAGTCGTTCTCCCCCGCTTCCAGAAACTGGCTGGGGGACTCCACATCCTCCCAAGAGACCCGGTGGATCCTGCTGACACTGTCGATCAGAAAACCGTTGGCCATCTTGTTGAAGTCAGTGACGATCACCACCTTGTGGCTGGGGTCCGGGTTGGTCTTGATGCCGAGCCAGCCCGCCAGATCCACCAGCGGGATCAGCCGATCCCGCAGGGAGAAGACCCCCACCATATGGCGCTGGGCATTGGGGTAATCTGTGGTCTCCGGCACCCGGATCACCTCGCGCACCTTGGCGACGTTTATCCCGTAATAAGCGGTTTTTTCACGGCCGTCCGGTAGCTGCTTCTTGAGGTGAAACTCGATGATCTCAAGCTCGTTGGTGCCACTTTCGGTCAGGATAGATTTACGCTCTTCCCCATCTTTGGACATCATGGTGACTCTCATTCTGGTTGCGCGGGCAGCAGACCGCTGCGGTTTTCCCTCAGTATAGGAATGGAATTCACCCAACGGCTCGGATCTCGGCAAGATTGCAGCGTTAACCGCTTGATCCCGCAGGCTGGCACGATCGTATCTGCCAATCAGGACAACATTGGCAGATGGAGAAATCCATCATGTACTCACAAGGAGCCTGAGATGAGTGAAGGCATCGTCGTGATTGGCGCTTCTGGCGGGATCGGGGCGGCTCTGGTGACACACTGGTTGGCGGCGGGTGTCGGGCCAGTGATTGCCATCAGCCGTCAGCCCGCACCTGCTGGCCTCTCATCGCCGGGTCTGCACTGGCTATGTTGTGATTACAGCGATGAGAAGATGGCAACTGCGGTAGCCCGCATCGCGGAGTTGGCACCGAGACCGCATCGGGTGGTGATCTGCAACGGCATCCTGCATCAGGGGGAAATCCAGCCAGAGAAGCGACTCGAAACAATCAATCTCGATGCCATGGCCCGCCTCTACCAGACCAACGCACTGCTGCCGCTGCGCTGGATCAGCCAGTTGTTACCGCTGTTTGGCCGCGAGCCTTGCACTCTGGCCGTTCTCAGCGCTCGGGTCGGCAGCATTGGCGACAACCGAGCGGGCGGCTGGTATGGCTATCGCGCATCCAAGGCCGCCCTTAACATGCTGCTCAAGTGTGCCGCCATCGAGCTGGCCCGGCGGGCCCCCGGCGTCAAATTGCTAGCCTTCCATCCCGGCACAGTGGATACCCAACTCTCTCGCCCGTTTCACGCCAATGTACCGCCAGGAAATGTGCAGAGTCCCGAGCTGGTAGCCGACCATCTGATTAACCTGATGAACCGGCTGCAACCGGATGGTGAACTGAGCTTTCTCGACTGGCAGGGCAATCCTATCGAGTGGTAGGGGAACCCAAGAGACGTGCCAGCAGTGCCCGCAGCGCCTTGATAACTGCTGGCTTACCCGCCAACTGCAACCTCGCAGCCAACGCCCCCCACTCTGCGTATTGCCAGATGGGGGCAATCAGCAGAGAACGTTCGTCAGGAGTCAGTGAAGCCAGCACTGCCAGATTGCGCGCCAGCCACAACTGCAAGCTCGACTGGCTCAGTTCGAACGGCTTGTGATGCAGGGCAAAGCACTCAACCTCATCGCGCTCGTACTCGCCAAGCTCCGGCGCGGTGACGGTGCGGCCTTGCAGGCATTGCCATACCAACTCGGGATCCAATCCTTTCAGCTCGACTGCCAGCAGGGTCGGCAACTGGCGAATGAAACGCTGCTGCCACTGATCCAACTCGGGCTCATGTTCGGGTTTCAGCGCCTTTAGCAGCAGGGCTGCGTGGCAGCCGCTGGCGGCATCCCGTTGCAGACCAATGCGCAGCACCGTCAGTCCTGCCTTGCGCCAGAAGGGGAGCAGGGCGGCGCTGGCCGAAAAGGCAGAACCGAGGTAATCGATCCCCACCTGACGATAATGCACTTCAAGCCTGCCAAGCAACAGCGAACCCAGTCCGTGCCGGTGCAGCTTGGGATGGATGGCGATACGCATCACCCGGGCGTAGCTGCGCCCCCCCGCCGTTTTGAAACCGGCGTGGGCCAGCAGCGACTGGGGCAGCAGATGGCCGCGCGGACGGCGGCGACCGGCCCAGATCGCCTCGGCCAGCTCGGGCTCTATCTCCCCTTCCCGCGCCACCAGCGCCACTCCCAGCAGGCTCGCATCCTGCTCCAGCAGATGGATGTCGAGATCCGGACTCTCAAGCAGGGACCTGAGATCGCTCGGCGTAGTCTGGTAGTGAGCCAGCACCAACAGGCCGAACAGCTGGTTGAGCAACTCCTCGTCGCTCGCCAGCGCCTCTTGACTGACCAGACGCCAGCTCGGGCTGGTCGGCGGCAAGGGAGTTGCCACTTCGGCATTGAGGCCGAGCAGGCGGAAAATCAGCGGCTCCAGCGGATCGCGCTTACTCCAGCGAATGGGCTCAGAGAGGTGGATCTCCTGCCACTCCGGGGTCTGGCTATCGAGCACCCGCTTGAAACGCAGGTGAAAACCGCGCCCCGTCCCTTCGTAACCGTGCTCGGTGGTGGCAAACACGATGCGACTGTGGCGGGCCAGCATAGCCTCAAGCAGCGGGGTCGGAATGGCAGCCGCTTCATCCACCAGCAGCAGATCGGGATTCATCGCCTCGTGCACCAGCCGATCCGGCGAGCAGTAGCTCAGTCCGGTCAGCTGTTCAGGCGTGGTATCTAGCCCGCGAGCTGCGTGGGCAAACAGGGTCGCTACCGTTGCCTGCGAGGGGGCCGTCACCACTATGTTCAGCGCGGGTTGCTGGCGCAGCAGCTCGGCGGCAGCCAGCCCCAGCAGCGCACTCTTGCCACGACCGCGGTCGGCACTTAGCACCAGCGGCCGACGACGATGGCCGTGCAACACCTTGTGTATAGCGGGCAGTGCCCGTGTCTGATCGCTGCTCAGCCTGCGCTCCGGCCCAATCGGTTGCCACGGCTGCGAGCAAACCGGCGGATCCAGAGAGAGGGCAGGATCACCTTCCAGCAACCGTACCAACCGGGCGATAAAGCCGTGGCCGGCCCGGCCCGCCTCCTCCGGCTGGGCCACCAGCCGGATCCGGTCAGGATCCGGCCATGAAGGCCACTCTACTCTGGGCGGCGTCAGCAGCAACAGCAAGCCACCGGCGCATAGAGTGCCCGCCAGCGCCCCGAAGGCGTCGGGATGAAAGCCGCTGAAGGCGTTGAACACCAGCGTGTCGCACTCCTGACCGAGCCGCTGCAGCGCCTTGGCGGCGGGTTGCGGGGCATAACTCTCGGGCCCGGCACCCAGCCAGAAGACGGTCTCGCCGAGCAGGGATTGGGCGCGGGCAATGCACTCGGCCTCCTCCCCCTCCAGCCAGATCATGCGCCGCTCACCGGCGCGGGCCAGCGCCTCGCGCAGCAGGGTGACCTCTTGCTGTGTCATGAAGCTTGGCTGTCAGCCGGTTTGCGGGGCTCGAACATGCGATCTCCCATCTGATCGATAAAGGTGTGAGCCTTCTGCACCATGAAACGCTCGGCATCGGCCGGATTGACAAACAGATCGGAGCGGATGAAACGGTGAGTTTGCAACACGCCGTCCAGCTCCTTGGTGATCCGCCCTGCCAGTCGGTACTGGCCACCTTCGGCCATGGGTTCCGGATAGATGAGATAGCCGGCATATTCGGTGGGAGTGACTTCCGGCGCCTTGGTCGGCTCGCCCCCGAACAGGGCGCTGAACAGTTTCTTGAGCATGGTGATCTCCTCTGGTTGCCAGCATTGTCCCCAAGGGGTTACACAGTGGCAAGCAGGGGATCTTATTACCAATGGCCATTTGCACTACGAACCATTCTCATTTAGATTTCATCTCATTCCACAAGAGGTGACCATCATGTACGTCTGTTTGTGCCGCGGCATCACAGATTCCCAGATCCGCAAAGCGGTGCAGTCAGGTAAAAGCGAATTCCGCCAGCTCAAGCAGTCGCTCGAGGTGGGCGCCCAGTGTGGCAAATGCGTACGCATGACCATGGAGATCATCGCCGCCGAACTCGACAAGATGGAGCAGGAGCAACCCGTGCTCTACTACGAAGTGGCCTGATCCGGACACCTCTTTTCTGATGCGACCCGCCAACAGGGTCACCCCTTTTCTCAGGCGAGCTGGCTCGCCAGACCTCTTATTGTCACTTTTCTGGACTAAGCTCTAACGATCGGAGCCTCAGGCACGAACCAAGGAGCACAGTCGATGAAAGGAGATCCCAAGATCATTGCCCACCTCAACAAGGTGCTGGCCAATGAGCTGATTGCCATCAACCAATACTTCCTGCATGCCCGCATCTACGATGACTGGGGCCTCAAGGCGCTCGGGCACAAGGAGTATCACGAGTCTATCGATGAGATGAAACACGCCGACGAGCTGGTCAAGCGCGTGCTGTTTCTCGAAGGGCTGCCCAATTTGCAGGATCTGGGCAAGCTGCGTATCGGTGAAACGGTGGAAGAGATGCTGCGCTGCGACCTCTCGCTGGAGATGGATGCCATCCCCGACCTCAAGGTAGCCATCGCCTATGCCGAGTCGGTGCAGGACTACATCAGCCGCGGCCTGTTCCAGGAGATCCTGGAGGATGAGGAGGAGCACGTGGACTGGCTGGAGACCCAGCTAGACCTTATCGATCGCATCGGGCTGGAGAACTACCAGCAGTCGCAACTGCACCACGGTTCATCATGAATAGTTATGGCATGAAAAAATGATTAAAAAACCCGCTCAGGCGGGTTTTTTAATGTCTAGCTGCATAGCTTTTCACACCACTTATCAGCATGAAAAATAAGCGTATTTTTGCTATTCAGATCGCAAAAACAGACGCTTGGGAGTTGCACTATTGGGGCCCCTCACAGGGACATACAATAACAACATGTGAAAGGACTACATCATGCACTTCCTACCCAACAAGCTCGCGCTAGCCTGCGCCATTGCCCTGTCTCTTGCCGCCTGCAATAACAACAGCTCGAACGCACCTGCAGATCCCGCAGCCACCAAAGCATCCCTGATGCAGACCATGGATGAAGCCCTGCGCGAGAGCCAGTCGCTCGACCCCTACGGTTTTGCCATCGATGCCACCAGCATCGCCAAGCGCAAAACACTCGACAGTTCACTGATCCAACGACTGAATGCTCTGGATCCTACGGTGCTAAGTGAGCGGGATCGGCTGTTCTACGACATGATCCGCTGGGACTTGCAGATCAATCTTGAAGGATACGATTTACCCCAATCCCAGATCCCGATCCATCACTTCCGCAACCGCGTGGTGGATCTGGCAGATGACGTCGGAGCAGCCCCTACCAGCGGCAAAGCGGCTCGCACCGTCAGCGGTGAATTCGACTATTTCGAGCACAGCTCGGCCGACAGGGTCACGCCGGGTGATGGCGCATGGCGACGGGATCTCGACCGCACAGACACAGCTCCGGCACCTGCAATGGCAACTCGAGCAAAGACAACAATGACCCCGCTGGCCTGGTATCAGGAACACCTCACCTGGCTCAAGGCCTATGATGTCTATCTTGCCGAGGTGAAACACCAATTCGAGCTGGCCAGTGTTCAGGGCAACACCTTGCCTGATGAGCTGGTAGACCGGCTGCTGGCCCAGCTCAACAGCAAGCTGGATGGGGAGGCGATCGCCGGCTCCTACCTCGGCTGGCAGCAGTTGCCAGGGGATGCAGATGCCACACTGCGAGCAGACTACAAAGCCGTGTTGGACAGCATCAACAGCCGTTATCTGGCGCTGCGCGACTATCTGGATTACCAGCATGGCGGCGCCTATGCAGTGCGCTTGGGTAGTGGCGAGTGTGACGACGGTTTCTGTGGCATGACCAACGGGCGAGACTGGTATCGCTGGCTGCTGAAGAAGCACACCACCACCAATATGACACCCGAGCAGGTACATGAGCTGGGATTGAGCGAGGTAGAGCGGATCTTCGCTGCCATGGTCAAGGTATGCCATTCCGTCGGCAAGTGTGACAGCGACGACGTGAGCCAGAGCAAGCAGAGCGGCCAGATCTACGCCTTCTTCCGCTATCTGAACGAGCCGGCCTTCTTCTATCAGAACCCGCTAGAGGTCTGGTCCGCCGGCCTCAACCCAGACAATGCAGCCGAGGCGACGTTGAGCGGGCCACAGCAGCAGGCGCTGGCCGAACACGAGCGGGCACTGCAGGAGTACAACGTCTTCAAGAGCAAAGCAGCACTGGTGCTGCCAGACTTCTTCGATGCCGAACGTACCATTCCCAAACTGGATTACGAGGTGGTCCCCGTCTCCTATGAAGATGCGCCATACGGCGGGGTAGCCTGGTATCAGGACGGCAACCCGCAGACCGGCCGCAAGGGGCAGTTCTTCCTCAACACATACTACCCCTATGGTCTGCAGAGCTGGAACATCAGCACCCTGCTGGCCCACGAGGCGGCGCCGGGTCACCACTTCCAGATCACCATCGCCCAGGAGCTAGCCGCCAAGGATCCCGACTTCCCGCAGTACGTGGCTAACGCCTCCTACACCTCCTATGCGGAGGGCTGGGCGCTCTACACCGAGTACCTGGCGGATCACGACATGGGGCTCTATCAGGGACGGGGCCTCTATAATCCGGCGGTAGGAGACGTGAAGGTCGAGGGATCATCCGCCTTCAACAACCAGTTGCAATACTTTGGCCGCCTCAACGAGGAGATGCTCAGGGCGATGAGGCTGGTAGTGGATACCGGTATCCACTGGTATGGCTGGAGCCACGATCAGGCTGTCAACTACATGAAGGAGAACTCGGCGCTGGGGGCGGGGGACATCAGCTCCGAGGTGCCGCGCTACATGGCCTACACCGGTCAGGCGACCTCCTACAAGGCGGGCCAGCTGGCGCTGATCCGGATGCGGGAGTCGGCCGAGCAGGCACTGGGCGGAGGCTTTGACCTCAAGGCGTTCCACCACCATGTGCTGGAATACGGCATGTTGCCCATCTCGGTGCTGGAGCAGAAGAACAAGCAGTGGATTGAACAGTCGAAGTGATCACAGTTACGGCGCCCGGCAAGGCAACGGGCGCCGCTTTCGATTAGGATACGACTCTCTTCCAATAACAATGCTACGGACGATTTCCATGGAACAGATTGCACGCGAGATGGCACCCCACAAACGGGTGGCACTGGTGGCTCACGACAACATGAAGACCCCTCTGCTGAACTGGGTGATGCGCCGCAAGGAGGAGCTCAAGCTCCACCATCTCTATGCGACCGGCACCACCGGCACCATGCTCGGCAAGAAGGCACAACTGCCCATCACCTGCCTCTTCTCCGGCCCCATGGGGGGCGACCAGCAGCTTGGCGCCCTGATCGCCGAAGGGAAGATCGACGTGCTGATCTTCTTCTGGGATCCCCTCAATGCGGTGCCCCACGATCCGGACGTGAAGGCGTTGCTGCGGCTGGCTGCGGTGTGGAATATCCCGGTTGCCACCAACGAAGCGACCGCCGACTTCATCATGGACAGCCCCCATATGCGGCAAGCGTTCAGCGTACAGATCCCGGACTACGCCGGTTATCTCAAGGCGCGCACCGAGTGATCGGCTAACCCGTCATGCAAGAGGGCCGCAAAAAGCGGCCCTCTTTAATTGGGAAAATGCATCAGCCAAGGAAACAAACCGACACCGGCTTATAGCGCCCGGGCGAGAATGCGCGCCACCCGATCCGGGTCGATATCCTGCTGCTCACCGAGCGCGGTGCGCCCCACCCGCTTGAGATTGGAACAGACCGCCGGAATGCAACTTTCGCTGAGGCCATAGTCAGCCAGCCGAGTCCCCAATCCCATCTTCTGGAAGAACTGCTCGGTACGGATGATCGCCTCCTCGATGCGCAGGGCCTTGTCCTCGCGGGTCGAATGCCACACCCGCTCGGCAAACTGGGCCAGCTTGTCCTGCTTCTGGCTCGCCCGCTCACGCAACAGTGAGGGGAGCACCACCGCCAGACTCTGGCCATGATCCAGCCCGTAGAGCGCCGTCAGCTGATGGCCGATGGCGTGAGAGGCCCAATCCTGCGGCACTCCGCAACCGATAAGCCCGTTGAGCGCCAGACTGGCCGCCCACATCAGATTGGCCCGCACCTGATAGTTGGTCGGCTCCGCCAGCGCCTTGGGGCCGTTCTCCACCAGCACCTGCAGCAAACCTTCCGCCAGCCTATCTTGCACCTCGCCGCCGACCGGAAAGGTGAGGTACTGCTCGGCAATATGGACGAAGGCATCCACCACTCCATTACCGGTCTGGCACGGCGGCAGGCTGTAGGTGGTGGTCGGGTCGAGCACCGCAAATTGCGGCTGCACCAGCGAGCTTCTGAAGGAGATCTTCACATCCCCGCGGCTCACCACCGAGGTGGGATTGCTCTCGGAGCCGGTGGCTGGCAGGGTCAGCACACAGCCCATCGGCAGCGCCTTGTGCACACTCGCCTGTTTACCGCAGATATCCCAGGGATCATCCCCCTCATAGCAGGCGGCCGCCGCGACAAACTTGGTGCCATCCACTACCGAGCCGCCACCGACCGCCAGCAGGAAGTCGATGCGCTCGCGCTTCACCTGCGCCACCGCCTCCATCAACAGCTCGAATCTGGGGTTGGCGCCGATGCCGGAGAACTCCTGCCACGTCACCCCTTCCAGCGCCCGGGTCAGCTGCTCATAGACGCCGTTTTGCTTGATGCTGCCGCCACCGTAGAGCACCAGCAGCCGGCTGCCGGACGGGATCAGTTCGGGCAGGCTGGCGATCTGCCCCTCGCCGAAACAGATGCGGGTCGGATTGGCATATTGGAAGTTGTACACAGCGGACTCCTCGACTGGCTCAATGCGCGGACATTGTGCGCCTGTGGGGAGGTGAGGTCAAAAGAGGTGGCAGAAGCTTGCCCATCGGCGGTCGACACTGGCCCATCGGTGCCGACCGGGTAGAGCTCAGAACAACGGCAGGATCAGGCGGTTTTGACCTCATCTTTGGATGAGCTCTTCTTGCCGGTCAGGCGATCCATCGCCTCCTTGAGCATCGCCTCTCGCTGTTCGTTGAGCGGCTTGCTCTGCTCCGCACGCTCTTCCGGCGTCAGCTTCTTGTTATCGGCGATGGTCTTGAGCTTCTCTTCGATCTCGTTGAACTTCTTGCGATCGAAACCGAGCGCCTTGTCCACCAGCTGCTGCACCACGCCCCCCTTGTCGGAGCTCATATCCAGCGCCGGTGGCAACTTGTTGTTCTTGGCCAGATGTTCGTAGGTCAGCACCTGCTGGGCCTGGCCGGTCATGCGCTGGGTGGAGAGGCTGACCATCTCCTCCCAGCCACCACCCTGACCGCCGCCACTGGCACTGTTGAGGGTGGCGAGGGCGCGGTTGTTGGAGGCGCTCTGGGCAAGCTGCTGGCTGTAGGGTTTGATATCCATGGGGGCTCCAATTCGGTGCGCATCTGCGGCAATGGGCACAGGCTGATCCGGTCACATGGGGCGTCAGGCCCCACCATTATCAATTAAACCAGCAAGTTACAGGCCAACTTGTCAGATAGTGCGAGATCCAGAGATATGGCGGATCTCACCACGTCCCCCACGCAAACTGGCGTCAGAATCATGACTCATCTGCTGCCGGTTCACGCTGTTTTGGCACACTTCGCCGTCCGCGTACCACGACGCCAGAGAAAAGTCAGGAACCGCAGCTCGATCACAAAATAAACAACCACTCGGGAATACAATTTTGGCGCACATCACAACCAGCCAGCCGTGTCATGGATGATCTGTTCGAAAAACCAATAACAGGCAGACCAATCTGCCGTGCTCACTCCGCTGCCAGTTCGGAGTTGCAGCCTCCCCACACCTCATCCCCTCGTCTGACTCTCACTCACCACAACCCTTCGGGTACACCTATGAAAAAACACACCTTGAGTCTTCTCTCCGCCACCCTGCTCACCCTGCTTGGCACCAGTGCCGACGCCTGTACCGGCCTTATCGTCGGCAAGGGGGCCAGCGCCGACGGCAGCGTAATGATCGCCAGAAACGAGGATTTTGGCGTCAACAACTGGAACAAGTTCCTCGCCTTCCGGCCCGCGCAGCAGAACGAGGGCAAAGTCTGGAAACTGGGCAACGGGCTGGAAGTGCCGATGCCCAAAGCATTTTTCGCCTACTCCGCCATTCACGACTGGGATGCCACCACCAGCGATCCGGCAGGCAAATATTATGAAGAGCGCGGCATCAACGAGTTCAACGTCGCCATCTCGGCCACCACCAGTGCCGAGGTCAACGACAAGGCCCGGAAAGCCGACCCGCTGATCGAGAAGGGGGTCATCGAGGCCATCATCCCGACCCTGATCCTGCCGCAGGTCAAAACAGCCAAAGAGGGGGTCGAGCTGCTTGGACGCTATGTGGAGCAATATGGCGCCGGTGAGGGCAACAGCCTCTATCTGGCAGATGTGAACGAAGCCTGGCTGATGGAAATTGGCTCCGGCCACCACTGGATTGCGGTGCGGGTCCCGGACGACAGCTACGCCATGGTGGCCAACGGTCTGCGGATCCACGGCGTCAATCTCGACAGCGCCGATGTGCTGCACTCGCCCAAGCTGCTGGAGTTCGTGCGCGAGCACAAACTGCTGGATAACGCCGACCCGAAAGATTTCAACTTCGCCAAGGCGTTCGGAGTGATTGCCGATCCCTACAACGTGGATCGGGAGTGGCTCGGCCAGAACATGCTGACGGCCTCCCACAAACAGGCGACCCGGCAGGCGCAATATCCGCTCTTTATGAAGCCGGATGCCCCCATCGCCGTGCCGGACGTAGCCAGGGTGCTGAGCGCCACCTATGACAGCACACCGCTGGCCGGCAAGGCGGAGCGGCCGATCCGCGTCGATCGCCAGCTGGAATCCCACGTCATCCAGCTGCGCAAGGAGATGCCCAAAGAGCTGCAGGGGCTCATCTGGCAGAGCTATGGCGTGCTGGCCGAATCGGTGATGGTGCCGCTCTACAACACCCTGGAAAACTATCCCCTGCCCTATCGCACCGGCAGCGACAGCTACTCCGATGATTCCGCCTACTGGCAGTTCCGCAGCCTGACCGCGCTGGCCAGCGCCGATCCGGACAAGTACCTGCCGCTGCTGCGCGGCGTCTGGAGCAAGGAGAGCAACAAGCTCTATAAGGAGGTCGCCATCCTCGACAAGAGCCTGAAGCAGGCCTACGCCAGCGACAAGGCTACCGCCATCGGGCTGGCCGCCGACTACTCCTATGGCCAGTTGGAGCAGGCCTATCAGATGGCCAAAACGCTGCGCTACAAGCTGATGACGGATCTGACCAAGCGCAGCGAGAAGAAGTATTCGCCGGAGGAGTTCAAGAAGATCATGAGCCTCTAATCGGCTCGCCAATGCAAAGAGGCTCCCACGGGAGCCTCTTTGTTTCAACCAATGCAGCGATCAGCGACGGCTGATATTGAGCGGGCCGAAAGTCTGCGCCACCGGCATGATCTCGATGCTGTTGATGTTGACGTGGGCCGGTTGCTGGCTCACCCAGAGCACGGTATTGGCGATATCTTCCGGCTGGATCGCCTCCACCCCCTGATAGACGGAGGCCGCCTTGGCATCGTCACCGTGGAAGCGCACGTTGGAGAACTCGGTGCCGCCGCACAGGCCCGGCTCCACATTGGTGACGCGAATGGCGGTGCCCGCCAGATCGGCACGTAGGTTGAGGCTGAACTGCTTCACAAACGCCTTGGTGGCGCCGTAGACGTTGCCGCCCGGATAGGGGTAGGTGCCCGCGATGGAGCCGATATTGATGATGTGGCCGCGATTGCGCGCCACCATGCCCGGCAGCAGCAGGCGGGTAAGCAGGGTCAGACCGCTGATGTTGGTGGCAATCATCTGCTCCCAATCTTCCAGATCCGCCTTGTGGGCCGGCTCCAGCCCCAGCGCCAGACCGGCGTTGTTGACCAGCAGATCCACCTCGCTCCACTCGGCTGGCAGTCCGGCGATGGCGGCGCGGGTGGCCGCCTTGTCCTGCACGTCGAACGCCAGCGGCAGGAACTGCTCGCCCAGCTCGTCAGCCAGCGCAGCCAGCCGCTCGGCACGGCGACCGGTGCCGATCACCTTGTAGCCCGCCTGCACCAGCTGGCGGCTGATGGCTTCACCAAACCCGGACGAGGCGCCCGTTACCATTGCAATCATCTGAACCTCCATATCTACACCGATATTGTTATTTATCTGTTTGAATCTATTCAGATTCATTCATCGCTCAATTCACGTCCGGTCGCCTTGCGCCAGACAAATACCACCAGATGGAGCAGCAACAGGCCCGAGCCACCCAGCGCAAACAGCAGGCCGGTGAGGGCGTTGACCGAGGTATCAGCGCCGCACCACCACCAGACCAGCCAGCCACTCAGACCGATGACAAAGGTCTGGATGGCACAGACCGGGCAGCGCCCCAGCTTGGCCCTGATGGCGGTGGCAAGGCAGTTGTCACAGCTCATCCTGCTCCTCGATTCTGCTCGTTCAACATGATCAGTTGGCCCGTGAAGAGGGCTTGCGAGCCTGAGTGCGAGCCACTCTGCGCCGCTCACGCTCATCGTCGCTCACCAGCGGCAGCACCAGTCGGTGGGCGTGCTGGTCGCGGCCATAGTAGTCCGCCAGCCGCTGCTGGGGACGAAATCCCAATCCCTGATAGAGCGCCAGCGCCTCTGCGTTGGCATCCGCCACTTCGAGGCGAATCGCCCCCCAGCCAGCGGCCTTGCCCTCGCAGATCACCTGCTCCAGCAGGCGGCGGGCCCAGCCCAGACGGCGCACTGTCCAGCGGATGGCCAGCGCCTGAATGACCAGCCGATCCCAGCCTCTGTGCTCCAGCAGGCAGAGATAGCCCATCAGCTGATGTTTCTCGTCCAGCAGCAACAGGGTACGCCCCTTGGCGTGGGCCAGCAGATAGTGCCAGCGGCTGCGGCCAAAGGCGACTTCGGGAGGAAAACAGTAGCGTTCCAGATTAATGATGGCGCCCAGATCATCGGTTCGGGCCGCACGTACGGTCAACACGGGGAGTCCTTGTTCGGTTATTTATCCTCAGCACCAAAAATGCGACTTGTATCACAAGTTACCAAGGCGTCATATTAGGCACTGTAACCTCTTGTTTCCCCTCGCGCCATTGTCGTGCTTGTCGGTGCATCGAAGCCCACTGGGGATCCTGCCTGTTCAGGCAGTCTGATCTGTGGAGCCGAAAATATGAGTACCTATGTCATCGTCGAAGAGCTGGGCGACTGGCCTTGCCATGCCGATTATCTGCTGACCGCCCGCACCTATCTGCAACATGGCGTGCCGACCACCGGCGGCCGACCCCGCATCATCAACCTCTGCCGCAATCTGGAGCACCTGAGCGCAGGCTACTACTGCTCGCTACTGGCCCAGGCCCGCGGCCACCACTGCCTGCCTGGTCTGCAAGCCATCAGCCGACTGCAACCCCAGCAGCCACCGGCCAAGCTGTGGCGCAAGGCGCAGGGATGGCTGGCCCAGCAGAGCGAGGATCGGATTAGAGTGCGCGCCATCTTCGGCCAGTGTGAACAGAGCGAGCTGGCGGGGCTGGCCCGCTACTACTATGGCCTGAGCCAGCTACCGCTGCAGGAACTGACCCTCAAGCGCGGCCGCCACGGCTGGTCGGTACGCCAGCAGCAGAGCCTGTCGCCGCTGGAGCTGAGCCCAAGCGAGAAAGAGTTGATGCTGCACCACGCTCAGGCACTGGTGGGGACCGGTGACGAGGAGCAGGCGGCGCCGCTCTATCAGCTCGCCATTCTGGTCGACCCCGATGATGGCCGTGCCAGCAGTGACGGGCTGGCGCTGGAGCGCTTTATCCGGGCTGCCGCCGCACAGGGGATCCGGGCCGAGATCCTGCCACCGTCGGCCATCGAGCGGCTGCCGGAGTTCGACACCCTCTGGCTGCGTGCCGAAACCGCAGTCGGCCACTACACCTTCGAATTTGCCCACCGTGCCGAGCAGCTCAAGATGCCGGTGATCGACAGCTCCCGCGCCATCCTCGCCTGCAGCAACAAACTCTATCTCTACGAGCTGATGGTGCGCAGCGGCGTGCCCATGCCGCCCACCATGGTGGTGACCCGCCGCGGCCGCCACCATGTGGACGAGCTGGTACAGCGGCTCGGCCTGCCGCTGATGGTGAAGGTACCCGACGGGGCACAGGGGCGCGATCTCGCCATGGCCAGCGACGAGCAACAGCTGGCCCGCCTGCTGGACGAGGGGCTGGGCCGCTCCGCCCTGCTGCTGGTGCAGAGCCGGATCCCCGCCGAGTTCGACTGGCGCATCGGTTTTCTCGACGGCTCGCCGCTGTTTGCCTGTCGCCGCTACCGGCCCGAACCGGGCAACCGCATCCGCCGGCGCAAGCACCCTCTCGACATGAGCCGCATCGAGGCGTTACCGCTCAACGAGGTGCCGGAGCGGGTACTGCAGACCGCCCGCCGCGCAGTGCATCAGCTCGGCAATGGCCTCTACGGGCTCGATTTGCGCCAGCAAGGGCGTGACTGTGTGCTGCTGGAGATCGTCGACAACCCCTGGATCCGGGGTGATATCGAAGACAAGGAGGCGCAGGATCTCTACGAGCGACTGGCCCGTGCCTTCCGCCAGCGGCTGGAAAACCGGGGCCAGACCACCGTATAACCGGTCCTGACCTTGTCGCCGCCAATGACAGAGAGGGCCCCGCGAAGGGGCCCTCTCTCATATCAAAGTGTGCTGCGGCTGTCTTATTGCAGACGCAGGAAACGCCCGCTCAAGGGCGGTATCTCCACCGTTACGCTGCTGCCGCCGATGGCCAGACTCTCGCCGCTTTGCAGATCCACCAGCGCGCTGCCGCTGCGCAGTTTGCCCGTCGGCAAGTTGTAGCTGAGCGCCGTGGTGGAGAGGTTGAGCAGGTAGACTATCTGTTCGCCTGCCGTCTGCTTGATGTCACCATAGAGGCTGCCATCGGCCACCAGTTTGACTCGCTCTCCCTGATAGAGAGCGGGATGCGCGGCACGCATCGCCAGCAGCTGGGCCAGCCACTCTTTCAGCTCGGCCTGTTCGCTACCCGGCACAAAACCGGTGACAGCGGGCACCTTGCCGTCGCTGCGGGCCACATGGTCGTCGCACAAGCCCTGCGCTGCGCAGTCACCACCGACCTTGGCGGCAAAGCCCGGCACCTCGTCGCCAAACTCCTCGCCATAGTAGAAGGTGATGGGGCCTGAGCGGGCCGCCATAAAGCTGAAGGCTGCCTTGTGGCGCTGCCAGTACTCGGTCGACGTGAAATTGCCACGCTCCAGCAGATCACCAAAACGCACCAGATCATGGTTGCCCAGCATCAGGTTCGGCATGGCGTGATTCGGGTAGTTCTCCACCTTGTTCCAGCTGGCATCGAGCACGCTGGCCCCCTGCCCGCCCTTGCCGGACTCCTCCACCGCCAGCGCCTGCACGATGCCGTAGCGCAACGGGAAGTCAAAGGCCGAGGAGAGCGCCGGATTGTCGCTGCTGCCATAAGCCTGAGCGCGAATATCGTCAGCCCCCTTCCACACCTCGCCCACCATATAGCCGAGGGTGCCCCACTGCTGCCCTGCCGCTTTGCGCGCTGCGCTGGCCTGCTCCACCTCGCTGCGAATGGCGCGCCAATCATCCAGCCCAAGCTGATAGGCCTGATCGAGGCGCCAGCCGTCGATACCGTACTGCTCGACCCAATAGCGGGCCACCTCCTTGAAGTAGGCGAGGCTCTCCGGCTTGCTGTAATCCACCAGCTGGCCGGGATAACCCGCACCGCCGCTGGTGAGGGCTGGCAGACGCCCCTCTGGCGAGGGCTTGCTCACCCCCACCTTGTTGACGTGGCCAAACACCCCGTCGAGGAAGACATAGAGGCCGCGCTGGTGCGCCCCGTCCACCAGCTGTTTGAGCTTGGCATTGCTGCCAAAGTTGGGATCCACTGTGAAAAAGTCGCAGGCGAAGTAGCCGGTGGCATCGAGCCTGTTATCACCGCCTTGCCCCGCGCAGGAGTCGAACACCGGGGTGAGCCAGATAGCGTTGACGTTGAGACTCTTGATGTGGTCGAGACTGTCGATGATCCCCTGCAGATCGCCGTTGTGCTGGGAGGGGCCATAGCCGACGCCATAGTTGGCACTGCCGTCACCATCGGCAAACGACTCCACCATCACCTGATAGATGCGCAGGTTGCAGGCGGGTTGATCGTCGCCATAGCAGGCACGACTGGCCGTGGCGACCGGAGGATGAGTGACCGGCGGATTGACGACGGGGGGAGAGCTCTCCCCGCCTGAACTACCGCTGCCGCCGCAAGCCGCAAGTAACAGGGCGGCCCCGAGCAGACCGCCATAGCGTAACGTTCCCTGTTTCATTGTTATGTTCCCGCTGTGAGAGCAGGCGTCTGATACGCCTGTTTTTCACCATGATAGCGATGCTCACACAGCGGTGTCTGTGACTGAAAACGTTATCTGACTCAACTGGTTAGAGCACCCCTGCCGAGGCAAAACGGTAGTTGAGCGAGAGCCAGTAGGAGCGACCCGGCTCGGGGATGCGGCCGCTCTGCTCGTAGCCCAGCCCAGCCTGACTGCTGTGCACCGACTTGGAGAGGTGCTCGTAGTAGAAGGTGTCGAACAGGTTGTCTACCCCGGCCGAGAGCTGCCACCCCTTGGCAAACTGCCAGGCGCCGCTCAGGTTCATGGTGAAGAAGCCCGGGGTCTCCCCCTGATCCTGACCTGCAACGGTACCGGACCAGAGATCTACCCGATCCTGCGCCGCCACCGCGCGCCCCAGCAGGGTGAAGTTCAGCGCCTCATTTGGCTGCCAACCAAGGGCCAGCTTGCCATCAAGCGGCGGCATCTGGGCCAGCGGCTTGTTGTCGCTCTGGTTTTCGCCGTAGACCACCGCCAAACCACCATCGAGACGCCACTGCTCGGCAAACTGCCAGCGCCCCTCCAGCTCGCCACCCCGGGTCTGGGCATCGATATTGCGCACCTGGTTCGACTTGCTGTTGTAGAGCAGGTAGTCCTTGATGTCGGCGCTAAAGAGGGAGAGGGTCAGGTCCAGCTCGCGGCTGCGCAAAGCCAGCCCCGCATCCCACTGACGGCTGCGCTCCGGGTTGAGGGTAAACGGGGTGCTGTCCTTGCTGCGCTCCCAGTAGTCCGGCGCCCGCTCCGCCTGCCCCCAGGCCAGATAGCTGGACCAGCGGGGCGACCACTGGTACTCGTAGCGGCCAAACCCGCTGTTAAGACTCAGGGTATCGCTGTAGAGGGTCTGTTCACCGGCGCCATAGCGGGTGGTCTCTACCCTATCCTGACGGTAACCGCCCTTGTAGCTGTGAGCCCCCTGCTGACGACCCAGTTCGGCGAAGCCGCCCTGCTGCTCGAAACGCAGGGTGCGCTGGCGATCCTTGGTGGCATAGTCGACCCCACTCCGGCTGCGGTGCTGGTCCCGGTTGCTGTCGAGCCCGGCGGTCAGCAGCCAGTCTGCTGGCAAGGCGATGTCGTTGGCCCAGCGACCGCCGGTGTTGCGGCGATCCGGGTTGGAGAGCATCTTCATGCCGCTGTTTGGCCGCAGACTGAAGTTGTCCATGATGTGGTCGATGTAGTTGTCCCACAGGGTCAGCTCGCTGCGCTGCCAGTGAGTGGTGATCTGCTCCTGCTTGAGCTTCAGCCCGAAGGATTCGCGATCAAACATGGGGCCATCCATGGTGCGGTCCGCATAGGCGGCGCGGGCATTGCTGCGCTCGGCGGTCAGTTCCAGCCAGGTGTGCTCCCTCGGCGTCCAGCCCAGCTGGGCGGTGCCGTTCTCGCGGCGATAGAAAGATCGCACCTTGTTACCGTGACCATCGCGGTAATCGTCGCTATCGGAGTGGGTGAACTGACCGCGCAGATAGCCGTCGGTCGAGCCCGCCGTCATATCCACCATCTGATCATCACGGCCAAAGCTGCCATAGAGGGCCGAGGCATCGGCCTTGAGGCCCGGTGCGGTGAACTCGGGCCTGTCCCGCTCGAACAGCACAGTTCCCGCCAGGGTGGCACCCTGCTCCAGGGATTGCGGCCCCTTCAGCACCCGGATCCGATCAAAGGATTGGGGGAACACATAGGCCGTGGGCGGGTCCATCCGGCCACCACACCCACCGGCCAGCATGCCGCCATCCATCTGCACGTTGAGGCGGGACATCCCCATCCCCCGCAGCACAGGGTCGCCACCGAGCCCCCCTTTGCGCACCATGCTCATGCCGGTGACATTCTTCAGATAACCGGCGCCGTCGGCAGCAGGCATGGGGGAACCGGGCTTCTTGGGATCCAGTGTCACCTCCAGGGTGCTGGCGGGGCGGGTTGCCACCACCACCATGGGATCCAGCTGTTGCACCGGTTCCTGACCGGCAGCGCCGTGACAGGCGAGTCCACCAACCAGCAGGGCAAGGGGTGTGCGCATATGACAAGCCATACATTTTCCTTATGTATTTGTTTGTTTTGTTATTTTCATTCAACCAATCAAACCTTTCAGCAAGGGAAAGGTTTGCCGTCAGGCCGCAAAAAAGGCCTGCGGCGCGAAAGCGGCAAGCCTCTGTCAGGTGAAGCGAAGGCAAGTTGGCAAAATGTTGCGCAGGTTTTACCCAAGTTGGCTCAGAAAGGCAAACGGGCAAACATTCCAGTAACAGGAATCTGGCGTTGGCTCACAAAAAATGGGGATTAGCTGAAGGCCTCCCGCTCATCGATGGGAGAGATGAGGTGATAGACCTCATGAGCGGATAGCGTGCAGCCAACAGGCCACTCCAGCTGGTGGTGACGGTTGATGAAGACCCGGGCGCAGTGACGCTCCGTCTCCAGCTTTGCAAACAGCGGCTGGGTTCGCCAGGGGGTCAGATCCAGCACACCCGTGGTGCCATCCGATAACACCAGAAACAGGCGCCATCCCCGCACATACTCGACATCGATAAAGACCGGCATCCCTTCGGCTCCGATTGAGATAATTCGCGGCAATTATAAACACCCATCCCCCATCCATACGCGCTGTGGCTCACATTTTATCCAGCAGGTTATGCTGTGCTCATTAAGCGCGCGACATCACATTTTTAAATGATAAATGTGTTAATTCCGGCTTTTAACAAAATTGAATGCAACCTTAACCAGTTCGATCTGTCATAACCTCACAACAAGTAAAAAACGTCTGTGGACAGGCGCTTACAGTCTCATTCAGGAACAAAAATGACAGATCTAAAACAGCGACTCGGCCCGTTCTGGCCCTTCGCCATCTTCTGCGCGCTCGCGCTTTTCTCTCTCTCTTTCAGCCGAATCGCACTCGGTATATGGCAACTGGAACGAGTGGATGCCGTGGCCGGCTGGCAGGAGATGCTGCTGCAAGGGATCCGGGTCGACTTTGCGACCCTCTGCTGGGTCTGGGGTGTCCCCGCCATGCTCACTCTGCTGCTGGCAGGCCCCCACGCCATCGGCCGGGGTTGGCTGCAACTGATGCGCGTCTGGCTGACCGTCGGGCTCTGGCTGATGCTGTTCCTCGAGATCTCCACCCCCTCGTTTGTCACCGAGTATGGCGTGCGCCCCAACCGCCTCTATGTGGAGTACCTCATCTATCCGAAGGAGGTGCTCTCCATGTTGTGGGCGGGCCGCAAAGCCGAGCTGCTGCTGGCGGTACTCTTTAGTGGCGCCGTGCTGGCTGGTGGCTGGTGGCTGAGCGGCCGTCTGGTGCGTGGCCTCAGCTTCCCCCGCTGGTATCTGCGTCCGGCCTTCGCCCTGCTCATTCTGGCAATCGGTTTTCTCGGGGCCCGCTCCAGTATCGGCCACCGCGCCCTGAACCCGGCCATGGTCGCCTTTGCCGAGGATCCGCTGGTCAACGCCCTGACCGTCAACTCTGCCTACTCCCTCTTCTTTGCCATCAAACAGATGGGCGCCGAGGAGGATGCCGGCCAGTTTTACGGCGAGATGACGGAGCAGAAGGTGCTCGAGGTCATGCGCAAGGAGAGTGGCCGTCCGGCCAGTGATTTCAACTCCGAGCTGCTGCCCAGCCAGACCTTCAATGAGGCGAGTTTCCAGGGTAAACCGAAGAATCTGGTGATCCTGCTGCAGGAGAGCCTGGGCGCCCAGTTTGTCGGCTCCCTCGGCGGCCTGCCGCTTACCCCCAACATCGATGCCCTGTCGCAGCAGGGCTGGGCCTTCGAGCAGCTCTACGCCACCGGCACCCGCTCGGTGCGCGGTATCGAGGCAGTACTGACCGGCTTCACGCCTACCCCGGCACAGGCGGTGGTCAAACTCGGCAAGAGCCAGACCAACTTCTTCACCATCGCGGACCTGCTCAAACAGCGGGGTTACGACACCAGCTTTATTTATGGCGGCGAGAGTCACTTCGACAACATGCGCAGCTTCTTCCTCGGCAACGGCTTCACCACCATCGTCGAACAGAAGGATTTCGACAATCCGGTGTTCAAAGGCTCCTGGGGAGCTTCCGACGAGGATCTGATGGCCAAGGCCGACGAGACCTTCAAGGCGCTGCACAAGGAGGGCAAGCCCTTCTTCAGTCTGGTGTTCAGCTCCAGCAATCACGATCCGTTTGAATTCCCGGACAACCGCATCGAACTGTTCGAGCAACCCAAGCAGACCCGCAACAACGCGGCCAAGTATGCGGATTACGCCATCGGCGAGTTCTTCAAGAGGGCGAAACAGTCCGAATACTGGAAGGATACCCTGTTCCTGGTCATCGCCGACCACGACAGCCGGGTCGGTGGCGCCAGTCTGGTGCCAATTCCCCGCTTCCATATCCCCGGCGTCATTGTGGGTGACGGCATTGCACCGAAGAGGGATCCGCGCATCGTCAGCCAGATCGACATGGCGCCGACCCTGCTCTCACTGATGGGGATCAGTGCCGACTACCCTATGCTCGGCAAGGATCTGACCCGCATGCCCGCCGACTGGCCGGGGCGCGCCATCATGCAGTACGACAAGAACTTCGCCCTGATGCGCGGCAAGGATGTGGTGATCCTGCAACCGGAACGGGCGGCAGAGGGCTATGTCTACGATGATGCCAGCGAGAAGCTGACCCTGGCGGCGCAGCCGGACGCCTTGAAGGAGGATGCCCTTGGTCTTGCCCTGTGGGGCAGCATGGCCTATCAGAAGAGTCTCTATCAGACGGCCAAGGATGCACGCACCGCCGCCAATTGAGCCGCCCGTGCAAATTCAGCCGATAGCAGAATGGAAAAAACCGCCAGCTGGCGGTTTTTTCTATCTATTCATACTGTCAGCCCGCAGGCCGTTATGGCTGGGGAAAGCAGGGCAGGGAGCGGCTGAACTTGTGCTCGAATACCAGCGAGGTTTCGAGGTGCACCACCTCCTCGCGGGAGGTGAAGTGATCGAAGACGAAGTTGCGCAGGTGCTCGGTATCGGAGACACACAGGTGCACCAGAAAATCATCCTTGCCCCCCATGTGGAACAGGCTGATCACTTCGGGCAGCGCCAGAATGGCATCGCGGAAAGCATCGATGATCTGGCGGCTGTGGCGGGCCAGCTGCAGGGAGACCATGGCCTGAATGTGGCCACCGAGGGCCTGATAATCCACTTCGCAGTGCGCTCCCTTGAGCACGCCATCCTGCTGCAACTTGCGCACCCGCTCCAGACAGGTGGAGGGGGCAACGCCCACCAGCGCGGCCAGATCCTTGTTGGTCATGCCCGCATCCCGAAACAGATGGGCCAGGATATCCAAATCCAGTTGATCCAGGTTTCTCATCTTAACTCCTTGAACCGCTCAATTTTTTAGACTCTGCCCGTAAACCGGGGCAAACACAACGGCCATTGACATCCCCCCTGCCCCGCCTATCCTTGGCGCCATTCACCGGTCGCAGCCCTGCGACCACCACGCGAGGATCCGCCATGCACCCGTATCACCCTTTCTGGAGCCTTGAGGTTCCCCGTGTCGACGGTCAGCTGCTGCTGACCCCCTGCCCCGGCACCCAGCAGGTGCCGCTGACCCTGGCGCTCGATCAACTGCGGTTGGCCGGTGCCCACGGAGTGGTGACCCTGATGACAAGCGCCGAGTTAATCCGACTCGAACTGGCGCAGCTCGGCCAGCAGGTCGAGCACGAAGGGATGCGCTGGTTCCATCTGCCCATCGAGGATGATCTGGCCCCCGACACCGACTTCGAGGCTGCTTGGCAACAGGCGCTGCCGCAGCTGCGCGAGCTGCTGGGGGATGGCAAACATCTGGTCATCCACTGCAAAGGGGGCAGCGGTCGTACCGGTCTGGTCGCCGCCGCACTGCTGATGACCCTCGGCCAGCCACAGCAAGAGGCGATGGCCGCCATCAAGGCCCACAGACCCAAGGCATTTACCCTGGCCTGCCACCGCCAGTGGCTCGACCAGCTGGCCGAGCGGCTGGCGCAGGGCGACTGACTACTTGCCCCCCTGGTCGTAGGTAAAGACCTTGCCGATATCTTCCACCCGATAGCTGGTGAGCTGATAAACGTAGTAGTTGAGCCAGTTGGCAAACAGCAGATGACCGTGGCTGCGCCAGCTGGCGCGCGGCGTCCGGCTCGGATCGTTATTCGGGTAGTAGTTGACCGGAATGGCCGGGTCGAGCCCCGCCGCCAGATCCCGCTGATACTCCCCGTCCAGCGTCAGGGCATCGTACTCCGGGTGCCCGGTGACAAACACCTGACGACAATCCTTGGTCGCCGCCAGATAGACCCCCGCCTCTTCTGACTCGGCAAAAATCTGCAAGTCGGTCTGGGCGCGGATCAGATCGCCATCAAATGCCGCATAGCGGGAGTGGGGCGCCACAAACTCGTCATCAAAACCGCGCAGCAGCGGCTCGTGCTCATCGAGGCGATGGTGGCGATAAACCCCGGAGAGCTTCTCGCCGTGGGTCTGCTTCTCCATACCATACAAGGCTTTCAGCGCCGCCTGCACCGCCCAGCAGAGGAACAGGGTGGAGGTGACATGCTGATGGGACCACTCGATGATCTCGACGATGCGCGGCCAGTAGACCACCTCTTCGAACTCCACCAGCCCGAGCGGCGCCCCTGTGATGATCATGCCGTCGTAGTTATTGCCACGCACCTGCTCGAAGTCGTGATAGAAGTTCTCCAGATGGGCCTGCGGCGTGTTCTTTGACTCCCTGTCATCGATGCGCAGCAGATCCACATCCACCTGCAGCGGCGAGTTGGAGAGCATCCGCATCAGCTGGATCTCGGTCTCAATCTTCTTTGGCATCAGGTTGAGGATGAGCACCCGCAGCGGGCGGATGTTCTGGGTGACGGCCCGGGATTCCGTCATCACGAAGATGTTCTCCTGCCCCAGCACTTCGGCGGCGGGTAACTGATCCGGGATCTTGATCGGCATGCTTACTCCCTGTACTGCATCGGTAAATATGTCTGGACATCCAGAAGCCTATAATAAAGCTCCAGCCCTGTCATCAGATACCTTTTGTATTCACCCCCGCCTTTGACTAGCATACGGCTCAGTGTGTCTCCTGCTTCCAAGATAATGACCGGTATCAAGATTTCCGTAGATCGACTGCAAGTCGGCAACTATGTCTCCCTGCCACTGGGGTGGCGCGAACACCCGTTCCTGTTTTCCAGCTTCAAAATCAAAAGTGAAGAAGAGATCGAGCTGATCCGCCGTCTCGGCCTGAAACTGGTCACCATCATTCCCGACAAGAGCGACGTTCCGCCCAAGCCTCTCAATCAGGTACAGCCTCAGCAACAAGAGAGCGCAGACGCCGCCCAGCGTCAGGCCCGGATGCAGCAGGAGAAGGATCGCCGCATCGAGCAGTTACAACTCTATCGCCGCAACCTGCAGCAGTGCGAGAAGCAGTTCCAGCAGTCGCTGGCGCAGGTGCGCAGCGTGATGAGCAAGATCCAGTCACGCCCCCTCAATGCCATCGGCGAGGCGCAGGAGCTGGTCAACGCCATGACCGAACAGCTGCTCTCGGTGGACGAGATGGTGCTCCATCTGGTCTCCGACAGCGAGGATGGCAACAACCTCTACTTCCACTCCCTCAATGTGAGCGTGCTCAGCATGCTGCTGGCCAAGGAGTGCTGCATGACGGCCGACGAGATCCGTCAGGTCGGCATGGGGGCGCTGTTCCACGATATCGGCAAGCTGAAGATCCCGAGCCAGATCCTGCGCAAGACCGAGCCGCTAACCAAGCCGGAGCAGAACCTGATGGCCCAGCACCCGCGCTACGGGCTGGATCTGCTCAATCTGGCCAAGGATTTCCCGGCCGAGGCGAAGGGGATCGTGCTCCATCACCACGAATATCTCGATGGCAGTGGGCCGGAAGGGCTCAAGGGTGGCCAGCTCGATCCGCTGACTCAGATGGTGTCACTGATCAACGAGTACGATAACCTCTGCCACATGCAGGCCAAGGTGCCCTACTCGGCCCTGAGCGGCCTCTACAAGCAGCGCAAGGCGCAGTTCAATCCGGAGTACCTCAGCATGCTGATCCGGCTGATGGGGATCTATCCCCCCGGCAGCGTGGTGCAACTCTCCAATGGTCAGGTGGGGCTGGTGATGTCGGTCAACGCTTCCCGCCTGCTCTACCCCTCGGTGCTGGTCTACGATCCGCGCATTCCCCGTCAGGAAGCCGCCATCATCGACCTGCAGCAAGCCGAACTGTCGATCGCCAAGGTGATCCATCCCAAGCGGTTGCCGCCGGCGGTGTTCGAGTACCTCAACCCGCGTACCCGGATCAGCTACTACTTCGAGCACAACAAAGCCTGATTGTGTTGGCCCAAGACCAACCGTTGCCACCCGTTTAATCCAAGGAGCCTGCCATGCGTATCGAGATCATCAGTACCGGAGACGAGATAGTGACGGGTCTGGTGGTGGATACCAATGCGGCCTGGCTCAGCGCTCTGCTGCTGGAGCAGGGGTGGCAGGTGCGCCGTCGCCTGACGGTGGGTGACAACCTCGCGGACCTGAAAACGGTGCTGCAAGAGAGTGCCAGCCGCGCCGAGGTGGTGCTGGTGTGTGGCGGGCTCGGGCCCACCGCCGACGACCTCACTGCTCAGGCCGCCGCTGAAGCCTTTGAACAACCGCTCACCCTCTTCCCCGAATGGCTCGCTACCATCGAAGCGCGCTACGCCAGCCGTGGCCGCCCCATGGCACAAAGCAATGCCAAACAGGCATGGCTGCCACAGGGGTGCGAGATCCTCGACAACCCGGTCGGCACCGCCTGCGGCTTTGTGGTGCGAAGTGGCCAGAGCCAGCTCTTCTTCACCCCGGGCGTGCCGTTCGAATTCAAGCAGATGGTACGCGAGCAAATTCTGCCGCGCCTCAAACAGCTGGCCGGTGCGCAGATCGATACCGAGCTGCGTCGCTTTTACACCTTCGGCGTCTCGGAGTCGGCACTCAGCGATATGCTGGATGGCTACCCCTGGCCAGCTGGTATTGAGCTGGGTTACCGCTCCTCCATGCCCCTTATCGAGCTGAAACTGATCGGCCACGGCGCCAGTGCCGCTGATATGGATAGTGCCGAGCGCCGACTGCTGGATACGATCCGCCCCTGGCTGGTTGGCAGCGGAGATACGGAACCGGCGCAGCAGATCCTGGCGCTGCTGCAAGGCAAACCGCTGGCTCTGCTGGAGGGAGAGAGTGGCGGCGCCCTGCTGGCGCTTTGTCACGGCTATCCCCGGCTGGAGGCCAACTTCAGTACGCAACTGGCCGATGAGCTGGCACAACTGCCGACCGCCGATGCGGGCCTGCAACTGACCATAGGGCGAGAGGGGACAGAGGGGGTGCCACTGCTGCTCAGCGCCGATGGCATGCACATCGGTCAGACGGTCAAGGTCAGCCATCCCGACCCGGAGAGCCGCCGCAAGATCCTCGCCTTTGCCGCCCTCGACATGCTGCGCCGCCATATGCTGGGTAAGCCGGTGCTCGGCGATTACCTCACCCTGGCCAGAACAGCCCAACGCAGCTGATAACCACCTCCCCCCTGCCAGCGACCCTATGTCGCTGGCGCTGCGATCCGTCTTTTCACTTAGTTTCCAAACAGCGCCCACATTTATCTGGCCGCCATCACCGATTTGACTTCAATTCATTGACCATTCAGAGGAAATATCTGAATACTGCCCACTCTCAGGGTTGGCGACTCGCTTTATTAATCATTGAGAGATTAAATGACAGTAAAGGAGCGAGCCGATCGCTCCGTTTTCATCCAGCAAGGAGATGCGGTGTTAAGCAAAGAGTGGTTGCTGCTATCAAGCGATATGGAACTGGTCTGCCTGCGGATTGCCGCCGGTCTCACCAAACCTGTCACGGAACAGGATGTGCAGGCTCTGCTGCTCGCTTCCAACTGTCGCCGCTATCAGCCGCTGCCCGAGGGGATCAAACAGGCCATCAGCCTGCTTAATACCCTGCTCACCAACCCTGCCGCCCCCGTCCCCGCCAACCCCATCCCTGTCGGCAAGCGTCAGGATGCCCGACTCGCCGTAATCGTGGAGAAGGATCGCATGAGCGCCATCGCCCAGATCACTGCCGACTGGGGTGGCAAGTATGTGACGCTGGAACAGTTGAAAGAGGCGATCGCCATCAGCGAAATCAAACAGGGGGTGAGTGAGCAACTGCTCACCGCTGCCATCCAGTCAGCTAAGGAGGCCGCCCCCGGCAGTCAGCTCAAGCTGGTGATTGCCAACGGCCAGCCTGCCGTCAATGGTCAGGACACTCGCTATGAGCGGCTGGTGGAGACCCCGGCCGAACGGATCCTCAAACCGCAGGAGCTGGGGCATGGCAAGGTCGACCTGCGGGATCTCGGCTCCATCGTCACCGTCAAGGCCGGCGCTCCGCTGATGCGCCGTCATCCGGCCACCGTCGGGGTGCCCGGTTTTACCGTGACCGGTCAGGACCTGCCCGCCAAGGATGGCAAAGACAGTCCGATGAGTGCTGGCGAGGGCACCTTTATCTCCCCCGACGATCCCGACCTGCTGATTGCAGGTCGGGCGGGCCTGCCCTGTCAGGAGAAAGCGGGCATGAAGGTGGACGAGGTGCTCAGCGTCAAGCAGGTGGATGCCCGCCACGGTCACATTGATTTTGAAGGGGGATTAATCGTCAGCGGCGACGTCAACCCGGGCATGAAGATCCGGGTCAGCGGTGACATCGTCATCGGCGGCTTTATCGAAGGGGGCTGGATCGAGGCGGGGGGCAGCATCACGGTACGCCACGGCATCATTGGCCGCCGCAACGAGCAGGGAGAGTACCTTTGCCAGCTCAATGCACAAGGGGAAATCCACGCCAGCTACGCCCAGTATGCCCAGCTCGAAGCGGGGGGGGATATCCAGATCCAGAGCCAGCTCAGCCACTGCTACTCCCGCAGCGGACAAGATATCAAGGTAGGCGATAGCAACATGCGCAAAGGCACTCTGCTGGGGGGCACCAGCATTGCCAATCGCCTGATCATGGCCCCCAGCCTGGGGGCCGAGGCCGCCAACCATACCCGGCTGCAGATCCTTGGCGGCTACTTCACCCACAAGGAGCAGGAACACCAGCTCAAGCTGCGCCAGCAGGCGTGTCAGACCCAGCTGGATAAAATCAAGGAGCTGGTCATGAAGTTGCTGCAACTGCCCGGCGACAAGCGCAATCCGGATACCCTGCGCAAGCTCAAACCGATCCGGGACCATCAGCTGGCCGAACTGGCCCAGCTCGATGAGCAGCTCACCGCCAACCAGGAGGAGCTGCGAAACTTGATGGCTCAGATGGAGGTCATTGCCACCCAACACCTCTACTCCGGCATCGAGGTCGAGATGGCCAGCTTCAAACGCAAGGTTACCATCACCCGAGGCCCTACCCGCCTGACCATCCATGATGAAACCCTGGAGATGACCCCTTACGAGGGACACAAATAGCTCAACCGGCACAGCCCCATCGCTGAACCGGCCGTGATCCCGCCGCCGATTTTCGCTACACTCGCCACTTCCTTGGCCCCACCGGGCGGGCCACCCAGACTCAGGTAGTGAGAGATGTACAAGCTGATCGCATTGGATATGGATGGCACCCTGCTCAACCCGCAGGGCCAGATTACTCCCCGCACCCACGCCGCCATCAGCGCCGCGCGCGCCAAAGGGGTAACCGTTGTGCTGGCCTCCGGCCGCCCGCAGGAAGGGATGAGCCGCTATCTGGAAGAGCTCGGCCTCACCACAGAGCATGACTACGTCATCTGCTACAACGGCGCTCTGGTGCAACAGGTGGCCGATCAGCGCATCATCCGCAGCCAGCTGCTGACCGGCAGTGACGCCAGCGCCGTCGCCAAACTGGCTGACGAGCTGGAAGTTAACGTCCACGGTTTCTCAGTCACCCGTGGCCTGATCAGTCCCCGTGTCAGTACCTACACCGAGCACGAATCTCGCCTTATCGGCATGCCGATCAATCTGATCGACTTCGCCACCCTGCCTGCCGACGAGCAGGTCATGAAGGTGATGATGATCGACGAGCCGCCCCAGCTCTCCCGCGCCATCGAGCGACTGCCTGCAGAGCTCTATGAGCGCTATACCGTGGTACAGAGTGCCCCCTTCTTCCTCGAGTTCATGAACAAGCAGAGCAACAAGGGAACCGGCGTGGCCGCACTGGCCGAGCACCTTGGTCTGACCGCCGATCAGGTGATCTGCGTCGGGGATGCGGGCAACGACCGCCACATGATCGAATACGCAGGCCTCGGGGTTGCGATGGGCAATGCCACCGACGAGATCAAGGCTCTCGCCCAGCACACCACCGCCCGCAACGATGAAGATGGTGTAGCTCAGGTGATCGAGCAGTTCGTACTGAACGCCTGATCGCAATCGAACGCCGCTCCGCCCGATAAGGAAATAAAAACGGGGAGGCTGTCAGCCTCCCCGTTTTTTCTCTGATTAGTTATCTGCGTGATGAGCGGTAATTCGCTCGCATCACTGGTTCGCCAGACACTGGGTATGGGAGCCCGGTTGCAAGTAAGGCGTCAGCAGAGGAGCCATCCCCTTGAGCACCTGCACCGGCAGTGCCGAGGTGAAACGGAACTTGTCAGACTGGCTACCCGGTACATAGGCGGTCAGGGTACCGAAGTGATCCTCACCCAGATAGAAAACGAAGGTCGCAGTGCGGTTGCGCGCCAGCGAGCTGGTCACGTTGCCATAACGGCCCACGGTTTCAATCCGGTTATCCCCGGTTCCGGTCTTGCCCCCCATCTGCAGCACAGTGCCATCCGGCAGGGTAAAGGCACCGGCGATACGTCTTGCCGTGCCCCCTTCAACGACCTTGGAGAGCGCACTGCGCAGGGCTGCCGCCACCTCTGCTGGCATCACTCGGGTTCCCTCGGTGTGCTGCGGCTCAAACTCGGTCTCGAAGGGCGTCCCCTTGGCGAACGAGAGATGCTCGATACGCAAGGTTGGCGAGCGGATACCGCCATTCTGGATAATCCCCATCAGCTCGGCCAGTGCAGCCGGGCGATCGCCGGAGCTACCCAACGCGGTCGCCAGCGAAGGCACCAGATGGTCGAACGGGTAACCGAGCTTGGCCCAGCGCTGATGGATATCGAGGAAGGCTTCAACCTCCAGCATGGTGCGGATCCGGCTGTCACGGGCACTGCGATGACGGGTCTTGAACAGCCAGCTGTAGACCTCTTGCCGCTCGTCACGACTGGCCGCCACCGCGTCGGCAAAGGTGGCCTTGTCGAACTCCTTGAGATAGGCCAGCAGCCACAGCTCCAGCGGGTGAACCCGGGCAATGTAGCCCTGATCCGGCAGTGAATACTTGCCCGGACCATAGCTGACGTAGAGCTGATTAACCCGCTTGGCACTCAGCTTCTCTCTCGGCAACCGCTCCGCCAGGAAGGCAGCAAAAGCCGCTTCGCTGGCTTCCGGCATCAGGTAGCGGTGAACCGCCGCCAGACGTACCGCACTCGGCTTGAGACCGTCGAGGAAGGTATCGAGCTGCTCCTCGGGAGTCTTGCCGCGATATTTGCGCCAGAAGCGCAGCAGATAGGTCTGCCCCTCTTTGTCGGCAAATTTGGCCAGATACTCCTGACGACGGGGATCCTTGTCATCCTTCAGCAACTGGGCACGGTTGCCCTCCTTGTAGAGGCTGTAGCGCACGATATCGCGCATCAGCCGTACAAAGGGCAAGTTAATCGACTCACGCAGAGAGTCACGCAACGTCGGAATACGATTGTTATCCTCGCGGCGGAAGTTGTTGAAGGTGTGCATGCCACCACCGGTAAAGAACCCTTCGTTGGGGCTGGCGGAGTATTTGCGATCCAGCGCCGCTTCCAGCATTACAGGCAGGCTCTTGTCCTGAGCCGTCATCAGATAGGAGATAGCCCAGCGGCTGAGGTTGTCCTGAGAGACGGCGGCCAGCTTGCGCAGATTCTCGACCGGCATCCCGGCATAGTTGTCGTGCAGCTCAGCCACGATCTCCAGATAGGTGGTCAGCACCCGCAACTTGGCGGTTGAGCCCAACTCCAGCTTGGAACCTTCGTTGATATCGAACGGCTGATCGGTGTTGTCGGTCTGCACCCGCACCTTGAACCCTTCCGGCGACTTCTCGAACAGGGTGAAGCTGTAGCGCACATCGCCCGTCTTCTCCGGCGAGAGCAGGCGCTCACCAAACAGCCCTACCTGGGCGGCAAACGTCGGGTCGGCCAGCTGTTGCAGATAACGGGAGATTTCGTTCTGCAGCGGCATGTTGAGGCTGGTATCGGCCGTCAGATCCATCCGGTCGAGGTCATAGAGCTGCACCCCGAGCTGACGGCTCAGGCGAGTACGGGCAACCTGCAACCCCTTGTTATTGTTCACCCGGGTGATAGCAGGGGACTGCAGGAAGTCACGGAACGTAATCTTGGCCTTGAGCGCCGCCTCCATCAGAGGTGGCGTAATCATTCCCTCCTGCACAAACAGGCGCAGGTAGCTGTCGGTCAGGGTAGCCAGCGCCTCTCGCCCCTGAGCCAGATAGTAAGAGGGACGGCGGTGCGCAATCATCAGCGAGACCACCTGACGCAGGGCAAGCCCCTGTTCGGCCAGCGGTGCATTCTGGTTGCGGGCGGGGTCCAGCAGACGGTTCACGTCATCGACATTGGCACCAAACCAGACCCAGAGACCATCTCCCAGACCATGCACTTCACCATATCCCGGCGCAGCCGAGAGCGGTACCGAGTTGAGGTAGGCCCAGGCGACCAGTTTGCGCGCTTCGAGGGTTTCCGGCCCGAGACGATAAGCCCGCACGCTGGCAGAGGCCATCTGACGGATCTTCTCGGTCGGCGACAGGGTCAGGCCATCCGGCGAGTGGCGATACTTCTCCACCTGGGTCGCCAGGGTACTGCCACCGGCAGATTGATCCTGCATATCGAGCGCCTTGCCCACTTGAGAGAGCGCGGCCTTGGCAAAACGGGGCCAGTCGACTGCCGGGTTGGCCAGCGGCTCTTCGTTGCTCAGCAAGTCGCGGTTCTCGATAAACAGCAGCGACTGGATGACGAGCGGCGGAATGGAGTCAAAATCCGGATAGTGATGGGTCGGATACTTGAATTGATAGAAGGGCTCGGCGCGGCAATCGTGCAACGTCAGGCCAGCCTGCACCTTCTCGGTATAGGGCACGAAGAAGCCACGACTGGCGTAGTCATAGAGCGCGTCGGAGAAATGCACCTGCTTGCTGACTTCATAGCCCCGCTGCAGCAGGCGCTCCTGCATCATCGGCAGTTGCACATAGCCGAGCCGCTTGTCGAACGGGCCATCCTCAGGGAAGGCGATCTGCTTGCTCTGGCCTGGCTCGACCTGATAGGTGAGCTTGGCGGCATAGCGGGAGATCTCCTGAGATTGCAGCTTAGAGGTTTTCATCTCATAGCCAACCAGAGCGATCACCGCCCCCAGGCACAATAAAAAGAGAAAACAGAACAGCCAACGCCACCAGGGACGGCGCTTGCGCTTTGGGTTCCCGTCCGAGGTCTGGACAGATGAATCTTGAGATGCCACTTGTGTCAAATCCGTCTGTTCTGATGCGCCCATATCAGCCCCACCATGGTTGCGCAATTTATTGTGTTTCACTCAAGCTTAGTCTTTTCAAGTCAATGGCTTGAAACTATTGACCGCTTTGTGGTGATGGTAACAGGGCAATTCTAAAAAGGGGAGCCGATTGTTGCAGGAGTGGCAGAGATCCGAGCTGATAACAAAACACCGGCCAGTGGCCGGTGTCTCTTAAGCGAAAGCGCAACGCTTATTTGTGAGAGCTCATGCCCTTCAGTTTGGTGCTCAGCTCTTTACGCTCTTTGGAGAGCTCGGCGTTCTTGATGATGTGGTCATCCACGCGCTCTTCATAGTCGGCACGCATGTTGGCGATGATCGCCTGCACATCATCAATGCTCATGCCCGGCTTGATGTAATCGCTCAGGTTGTCGAGCAGCAGCACGCGCTTCTGGTTGTCACGGATCTTCTTCTCATTATCCGCAATTTCACGCTTGAGTTTGTTCTGGCGACGGGACATACGCACATATTCCAGTACATCGCTGAAGGTGGACTTGTTTACTTGTTCCATATCGATACCACTGACTTAAGGTTGATAAAAACTGGCCAAGTTACACCTGGAACCCGGCAAACTCGGCACGGGACAGGCAAACTCAAGATGCCCTTACTCTACCGAGTTATAAGCGAGATACAACCCTAATCACGCGCCATGAACAGAGTTTGGCCAAAAGTAAACCAGTTAAAATGGCCAGTAATTCATCAGATAAGGGCTTGATATAGATAGGAAATGGAGGAGATGACAGGGTTTTAGTTCTCTTCCTCTAGATAAATGCTAACACTGGCTGTTTAACACGCTAAAAACATCAAAACCCGGTCGTGAGGCCGGGCTTTGTGTTGGTTCTTGCGTACAAATTTGTGGGACTTATGGACAAAAACGCCCATAGCAAAAGGCCTTCCCATT
>NZ_JAYJLJ010000011.1:0-163939 GCF_051948815.1 Aeromonas sp. Lyrl_2 | reverse complement strand
TTGAGGCAGTTGAGGCAGTTGAGGCAGTTGAGGCAGTTGAGGCAGTTGAGGCAGTTGAGGCAGTATCAGAATTCATTAAAAGAAAAGCCGGGACAAGCCCGGCTTTTTCTTTATCACTCAGCAGCTGCTTCAGCAGCGGCCGGGCGGTCTACCAGCTCAATATAAGCCATAGGGGCGTTGTCGCCAGCACGGAAACCGCATTTAAGAATGCGAGTATAACCGCCGGCGCGCTCCAGGTAGCGCGGGCCCAGTTCATTGAACAGCTTAGCCACGATCGCGTTATCGCGAGTACGGGCAAATGCCAGGCGACGATTAGCAACGCTATCAGTCTTGGCAAGGGTGATCAGCGGTTCAACTACACGACGCAGCTCTTTTGCCTTAGGCAGAGTCGTCTTGATGATCTCATGACGAACCAGGGAGCTGGCCATGTTGCGGAACATTGCCTGACGATGGCTGCTGTTCCGGTTCAGTTGACGACCACTCAAACGATGGCGCATGACCTTATCCTTCTAACTAAATCTGTGAAACCCGTAATCTGGATTACTCGTCAGCGATGCTGGCGGGCGGCCAGTTCTCAAGGCGCATGCCAAGAGACAGACCACGGGAGGCCAACACGTCCTTGATCTCAGTCAGGGACTTCTTACCGAGGTTAGGAGTCTTAAGCAACTCAACTTCGGTACGCTGTACCAGATCACCAATATAGTGGATAGCTTCTGCCTTCAGACAGTTCGCAGAACGAACTGTCAGCTCCAAATCATCGACAGGACGTAGCAGAATCGGATCAAACTCGGGTTTCTCTTCTTTCTTCTCGGGCACGCTGACATCGCGCAGATCCACGAAGGCTTCCAGTTGCTCGGCCAAGATAGTGGCAGAACGACGGATGGCTTCTTCAGGATCCAGGGTACCATTGGTCTCCATGTCGATGACCAGCTTGTCCAAGTCGGTACGCTGTTCCACACGTGCTGCCTCAACATTGTAGGCAATACGAACGATGGGGCTGAACGCGGAGTCCAGCAGCAGGCGACCAATAGGACGCTCTTCGTCATCGTTGTGAACACGAGCAGAAGCAGGCACATAACCACGACCGCGCTGAACTTTCAGGCGCATGCTGATTTCAGCATTGGCACCAGTCAGATGGCAGATTACGTGCTCCGGGTTTACGATCTCGACTTCATCACCGTGAGTGATATCACCAGCGGTAACGGGGCCTGTTCCAGACTTGGTCAGGGACAGAGTTACCTCGTCCTTGCCTTCCAGCTTCACAGCGATACCTTTCAGGTTGAGCAGGATTTCAAGAATGTCTTCCTGTACACCTTCTTTGCTGCTGTACTCATGCAGTACCCCGTCAATTTCGACTTCAGTAACTGCACAACCGGGCATAGATGACAGCAAAATACGACGCAGGGCGTTGCCCAGCGTGTGACCAAAGCCACGCTCGAGTGGCTCAAGAGTCACTTTCGCATGAGTCGGGCTAACTTGCTCGATGTCAACTAGCCGCGGTTTAAGAAAATCTGTTACAGAACCCAGCATTGTGTCCTCTCTTTAGAAGCTAGCTTTACTTGGAGTAAAGCTCGACGATCAGCTGTTCGTTAATGTCGGCAGACAGGTCGGAACGCTCTGGCAGACGCTTGAAAGCACCTTCCATTTTAGCGGCGTCAACCTCTACCCAAGTCGGCTTCTCACGCTGACCAGCAACTTCCAGGGAAGCTTTGATACGCGCTTGCTTCTTAGCCTTCTCACGAACGCAGATCACGTCCTCAGGGGAAACCTGGAAAGAAGGAATGTTCACAACGCGACCGTTTACCATGATGGCCTTGTGGCTCACCAGCTGACGAGATTCAGCACGGGTAGCGCCGAAGCCCATACGGTAAACAACGTTGTCCAAACGACCTTCCAGCAGCTGCAACAGGTTTTCACCGGTGTTACCCTTTTGACGGGCAGCGTCGCGGTAGTAGTTGCGGAACTGTTTTTCCAATACGCCGTAGATACGACGAACTTTTTGTTTCTCGCGCAGCTGAACACCGTAGTCGGACAGACGCGCTTTACGCGCACCGTGCTGACCAGGGGCGGTGTCAATCTTGCACTTAGAATCAATCGCACGAACACCTGACTTCAGGAAGAGGTCGGTGCCCTCACGACGGCTAAGCTTAAGCTTAGGACCGATATATCTTGCCATCTTCTTTCTCCAACAATCCTAGACCAAGTAGCTACAGCGTTATACGCGGCGCTTCTTGGGAGGACGACAACCGTTGTGCGGGATCGGAGTCACATCAGTAATGTTAGTGATGCGGAAACCAGCCGCGTTCAGGGCGCGGATGGAAGACTCACGACCGGGACCCGGACCTTTGACCATGACTTCCAGGTTCTTGACGCCATATTCTTTGGCCATCTCACCAGCGCGCTCGGCAGCTACCTGAGCAGCGAACGGGGTGGACTTACGAGAACCACGGAAACCGGAACCACCAGAAGTAGCCCAAGACAGAGCATTGCCCTGACGGTCAGTAATGGTCACGATTGTGTTGTTGAAAGATGCATGAACGTGCGCAATACCGTCGCTCACTTGCTTTTTAACGCGCTTGCGAGCACGAGTCGGAGTTTTAGCCATTTTCTACCTTCCCGTTACTTCTTGATAGCCTTGCGCGGACCCTTACGGGTACGAGCGTTGGTCTTGGTACGTTGACCACGAACAGGCAGGCTACGACGGTGACGCAAACCACGGTAGCAACCCAGATCCATCAATCGCTTGATGTTCATGGAAATCTGACGACGCAGGTCACCTTCAACGGTGAATTTACCTACTTGTTCACGCAGACTCTCGATCTGAGCTTCGTCCAGGTCTTTAATTTTCACATTCTCAGCGATACCGGCTGCGGCACAGATGGCCTTGGAGCGGGTACGACCGACGCCATAAATCGCAGTCAAAGCGATGACTGCATGCTTATGGTCAGGAATGTTAATGCCAGCGATACGGGCCACTATTCACTCCTACATATAGTAGATTACGACCACCACAAAGCCCGTGAGCGGATACGTGGCGGTCAACCAATACACAACAAAAGTTGGCTGGCTATATTAGCCAGCACAACTATTTGTTGCAAGTACTAACCGTAAAAAATTAGCCTTGGCGCTGTTTATGCTTTGGCTCGCTGCAAATCACACGCACCACACCGTGACGCTTGATGATTTTGCAGTTACGGCAGATTGCCTTAACGGAAGCACGAACTTTCATTGCTTAACTCCGTAACTACGCCGACCTTTAGCGGCCGTAGCCCTTCAGGTTGGCCTTCCTCAGGACGTCGCCATATTGATGAGACATCATATGGGTTTGTACCTGAGCCATGAAGTCCATGATAACTACCACGATAATCAGCAGCGAAGTGCCACCGAAGTAGAACTGTACGTTCCAGGCAGTCATCAAGAACTGGGGTACCAGACAGATAAAGGTTATATAGAGCGCACCTGCCAATGTCAGGCGAGTCATAACCTTATCGATGTAACGTGCTGTCTGCTCGCCCGGGCGAATCCCCGGGATAAAGGCTCCACTCTTCTTCAGATTATCTGCTGTCTCGCGGGGGTTGAACACCAGCGCGGTATAGAAGAAGCAGAAGAAGATAATGGCTGCTGCATACAGCATCTCGTAAAGCGGTTGACCCGGCTGCAGGACCATAGAGACCTGTTGCAGGATATCAGCTACTTTACCCTCACCCTGACCAAACCAAGAGGTAATGGTCCCCGGGAAGAGGATGATACTGGATGCGAAAATCGCAGGAATCACACCAGCCATATTCACTTTCAACGGCAGGTGTGTGCTTTGCGCGGCAAATACCTGGCGGCCCTGTTGACGCTTGGCATAGTTAACGACGATACGACGCTGACCACGCTCCACGAACACCACAAAGTAAGTCACTGCGAAAACAATCAAGCCCAGCAACAACAACAGCAGGATGTGCAATTCCCCTTGACGTGCCTGTTCGGCCGTAGCGCCAATGGCATGCGGCAGACCAGCAACGATACCGGTGAAAATAATCAACGAGATACCATTACCAATCCCACGCTCGGTAATCTGCTCACCCAACCACATCAAAAACATGGTACCGGTGACCAGACTCACAACCGCTGTGAAATAGAAGCCCAGACCCGGATTAGTCACGAGTCCATGCATCATATTCGGCAGACCGGTTGCAATACCAATGGCCTGGAAAGTTCCCAAAACCAGCGTGCCCCAACGGGTATATTGGCTAATCTTGCGACGGCCGGATTCACCTTCTTTCTTGAGTTCAGCAAGAGCGGGGTGAACCACTGTCAGCAGCTGGATAATGATCGATGCCGAAATGTACGGCATGATCCCCAACGCAAGAATAGAAGCACGCGAGAGTGCACCACCACTGAACATGTTGAACATCTCAATGATGGTGCCCTTCTGTTGCTGGAACAACTCGGCCAGTACGGCGGCGTCAATACCAGGAATCGGCACATAAGAGCCTGCACGGAAAACGATAATCGCCCCGAGAACGAAGAGCAGACGGCTCTTCAGTTCACTCAGACCACCCTGTGCTTTAACATCCAATCCTGGTTTCTTAGCCATTGTACTGATTATTCCTCGATTTTACCGCCAGCTGCCTCGATGGCTGCGCGTGCACCTTTGGTGACGGACAGACCACGAACGGTCACAGCACGGTCAATGTTGCCTGACAGAACAACTTTAGCGAACACGATGTTCTTAGTAACAACACCGGCTTGCTTCAGAGTGCTCAGGTCGACCACATCACCTTCTACCAGGGCGATTTCGTTCAGACGCACTTCGGCAGAAACCAAAGATTTGCGAGAGAAGAAACCGAACTTCGGCAGACGGATTTTCAAAGGCATCTGGCCACCTTCGAAACCGTTGCGAACTTTGCCGCCACCGGAACGAGAGGTTTGGCCTTTAACACCACGACCACCAGTCTTGCCCAGGCCGGAGCCGATACCACGACCACGACGTTGTTTTTCAGGCTTGGAACCAGCGGCCGGAGACAGAGTGTTCAGACGCATGCTTAGCCCTCCACCTTAACCATGTAATAAACCTGGTTGATCATGCCGCGTACGCAAGGAGTATCTTCCAGCTCAACGGTGTGACCAATGCGACGCAGACCCAGACCACGCAGAGTCGCCTTGTGCTTTGGCAGACGGCCGATAGAGCTGCGAGTTTGAGTTACTTTTACAGTGTTAGCCATGTCGCATTACCCCAGAATTTCTTCAACGCGCAGACCACGCTTGGCAGCGATCTGTTCCGGTGATTGACCGTGAACCAGAGCGTCTACAGTAGCGCGAACAACGTTGATTGGGTTGGTGGAACCGTAGGTCTTGGCCAGCACGTTGTGGATACCGGCAACTTCCAGAACAGCACGCATAGCGCCGCCTGCAATGATACCAGTACCTTGGGAGGCCGGCTTCATGAACACGGTGGAGCCAGAGTGAACACCACGCACCGGGTGGTGCAGAGTGCCGTTGTTCAGCTCAACCTTGTTCAGGTTACGCTTAGCCTGTTCCATTGCTTTTTGAATAGCAGCCGGAACTTCACGGGCTTTACCATAACCGTAACCTACACGGCCGTTACCATCACCCACCACGGTCAACGCGGTGAAGGACATGATACGACCACCTTTAACAGTTTTCGAAACACGGTTTACTGCAATGAGCTTTTCTTGCAGTTCGCCGGCTTGAGATTCGACTTTAGCCATCTTCGACTCCTAGCTTAGAACTGAAGACCAGCGTCACGTGCGGCAGCTGCCAGGGCAGCGATGCGACCGTGATACTTGAAACCGGAACGATCGAAAGATACGTTCTGAACGCCTTTGGCAATAGCACGCTCAGCGATAGCCTTACCTACAGCGGTAGCAGCATCTGCGTTACCGGTGTATTTCAGAGCTTCACTGATGGCTTTCTCTACTGTGGAAGCAGAGGCCAGAACTTCGGAACCGTTGGCTGCAATAACCTGCGCATAGATATGACGCGGGGTACGGTGAACAACCAGACGGGTAGCTCCCAGTTCCTGCATCTTTTTCCGAGCACGAGTAGCACGACGGAGACGAGCTGCTTTCTTGTCCATAGTGTTACCTTACTTCTTCTTAGCTTCTTTAGTACGCACTTGCTCGTTGGCATAGCGTACACCCTTGCCCTTGTAGGGCTCCGGAGCGCGGTAAGCACGGATATCGGCGGCGACTTGGCCAACCAGCTGCTTGTCGACGCCACGCAGAACGATTTCTGTAGCAGTCGGGCACTCAGCGGTCACACCAGCCGGCAGCGCATGCTCTACCGGGTGAGAGAAGCCCAGAGCCAGCGCAACAGCATTGCCCTTGATGGAGGCTTTATAACCTACACCAACCAGCTGCAGCTTGCGCTCGAAGCCTTGGGTAACACCGATTACCATGTTGTTGACCAATGCACGGGCAGTACCGGCCTGAGCGTCAGCACCAGCGATGCTGCCGCGCGGGGCGAACTTCAGTACATTGTCTTCTTTGGTCACTTCTACACCGGCGTGAATAGAGCGAACCAGAGAACCTTTACCACCTTTGATGGTCAGTTCCTGGCCGTTCAGAGTCACCTCTACGCCAGCAGGAATAGTGACGGGTGCCTTAGCAACACGAGACATTTCCTACCTCCTATTAAGCGACGTAGCAGAT
Source organism: Aeromonas sp. Lyrl_2 (assembly GCF_051948815.1). Taxonomy (NCBI): domain Bacteria; kingdom Pseudomonadati; phylum Pseudomonadota; class Gammaproteobacteria; order Aeromonadales; family Aeromonadaceae; genus Aeromonas; species Aeromonas sp. Lyrl_2. Next base: position 157,277 of record NZ_JAYJLJ010000011.1, on the reverse strand, counting down.
GATCTCACCGCCCATGCTTGCTTTGCGAGCAGCACGGTCAGTCATCACACCTTTAGACGTGGACACGATAGCAACACCGAGACCGCCCATAACTTTCGGCAGATCAGTAGTGCGCTTGTAAATACGCAGGCCTGGACGGCTTACGCGTTGGATCAGTTCTACAACTGGCTTGCCCTGGAAATATTTCAGTTCAATTTCCAGTTCCGGCTTCACGTCACCAGCTACGGAGTAGCCAGCGATGTAACCTTCTTCTTTCAGCACTTTGGCGATAGCCACTTTCAGCTTGGAAGAAGGCATGGAAACCGCAACTTTGCTCGCCGCCTGACCGTTACGGATGCGGGTCAGCATATCCGCGATCGGATCTTGCATGCTCATAAGTCTAACTCCCGAGATTCGTTACCAAGAAGCCTTCTTCAGGCCCGGAATTTCGCCCTTCATGGCATGCTCACGCACCTTGATGCGAGACAGGCCAAACTTGCGCAGGAAACCGTGCGGACGACCAGTAATATTGCAACGGTTACGCTGGCGGGACGGACTGGAATCACGGGGCAGCTGTTGCAGTTGCAGTACAGCATCCCAACGCGCTTCTTCAGAAGCGTTCATGTCAACGATGATAGCTTTCAGCTCGGCACGCTTGGTCGCGTACTTGGCTACCAGCTTGGCACGCTTTGCTTCGCGCGCTTTCATGGATGTTTTAGCCATAACCCTAACCTTACTTGCGGAATGGGAAGTTAAAGGCAGCCAGCAGAGCACGGCCTTCTTCATCGGTATTCGCGGAAGTGGTGATGGTGATATCCAGACCACGGACGCGATCGACTTTGTCATAGTCGATTTCCGGGAAGATGATCTGCTCACGCACGCCCATGGAGTAGTTACCACGACCATCGAACGCTTTAGCGTTCAGGCCACGGAAGTCACGGATACGCGGTACGGAGATGCAGATCAGCCGTTCCAGGAACTCCCACATACGCTCGCCACGCAGGGTTACTTTACAACCTATCGGGTAGCCTTCACGAATCTTGAAGCCCGCAACAGATTTGCGAGCTTTGGTGATCAGCGGCTTCTGACCGGAAATGGCAGCCATATCGGCAGCAGCATTTTCCAGCAATTTCTTGTCAGAGATCGCTTCACCAACACCCATGTTCAGGGTGATTTTCTCGATCCGAGGGACTTGCATGATAGTCTTGTAACCGAACTGCTTGGACAGTTCATTTACTACATCGGATTTGTAGTAATCATGCAGTTTCGCCATCGTTAAACTCCAATTACTTCACAAGTTCGCCGGTGGATTTGAAGAAACGGACTTTTTTGCCGTCTTCAATCCGGAAACCAACGCGGTCAGCTTTGCCAGTGGCAGAGTTGAACAGCGCTACGTTTGATACATCGATGGGGGCTTCTTTGGTGACGATACCGCCAGCCTGACCCAGTGCGGGTACCGGCTTCTGGTGTTTCTTCACCTGGTTGATGCCTTCCACGATTACCTTACCTTTTGCAATCAGGACTTGAGTGACTTTGCCACGCTTGCCCTTGTCTTTGCCGGTAAGAACAATCACTTCGTCTTCGCGACGGATTTTAGCTGCCATCGTTCGACTCCTTACAGTACTTCGGGTGCCAGGGACACAATCTTCATGAACTTCTCATTACGCAGTTCACGGGTCACCGGGCCAAAAATACGAGTACCGATTGGCTGTTGGTTGTTGTTAAGCAACACAGCCGCATTGTTGTCGAAACGGATGACAGAGCCGTCCGGACGACGAACGCCTTTACGGGTGCGTACGACCACCGCGTTATACACATCACCTTTCTTCACTTTACCGCGAGGAATGGCTTCCTTGATGGAAACCTTGATGATGTCGCCGATGCCGGCGTAACGGCGGTGCGAGCCACCCAGAACCTTAATACACATTACACTGCGAGCGCCGGAGTTGTCGGCAACACCCAGCATACTTTGCATCTGGATCATCTTAGTGCTCCGCTTTGTTTACTTCTTATCCCTAATGGGATCTGGCTGCCTTCAAAAGGCGCGAAACTATAACACAGGATTTTCAGAAAAGGTAGCCTAAAAAACAAACGGCCCCTGAAAGGGGCCGCTTGGACTACAAAGTACCGATTAGGCCTTTTCTACAACGGCAACCAGGGTCCAGGACTTGGTCTTGGACAGCGGGCGGCATTCGCGGATTTCCACGAGGTCGCCAGCTTTGCACTCGTTGTTTTCGTCATGTACGTGCAGCTTGGTAGTGCGCTTGATGATCTTACCGTAGATCGGGTGCTTTACCTTGCGCTCGATAGCAACAGTGATGGACTTGTCCATCTTGTCGCTGATTACACGACCTTGCAGAGTACGGATCTTGTCAGTCATTACGCACCTGCCTTCTCAGTCAGTACAGTCTTGATACGTGCGACGTCACGACGCACTTGTTTCAGAGTGTGAGTCTGAGCCAGCTGGCCGGTGGACGCTTGCATGCGCATGTTGAATTGCTCACGCAGCAGGCCCAGCAGCTCCTGGTTCAGTTCTTCGACGCTCTTTTGACGCAGATCTTGGGCTTTCATCACATCACCGTCTTAATTACGAAAGTGGTCTGAACAGACAGCTTAGCTGCGGCCAGGGCAAACGCTTCACGCGCCAGAGCCTCAGGTACACCGTCCATCTCGTACAGAACCTTGCCAGGCTGGATCGGGCAAACCCAGTATTCCACGTTACCCTTACCTTTACCCATACGAACTTCGAGGGGCTTTTCGGTGATGGGCTTGTCCGGGAACACACGGATCCAGATCTTACCTTGACGCTTAACGTGACGGGTCATGGCACGACGGGCTGCTTCGATTTGACGAGCAGTCAGTTGACCACGGGATGTCGCCTTCAGGCCAAAGGTACCGAAGGATACTTCGTTACCAGAGGTGGCCAGACCGCGGTTACGACCCTTGTGGGTCTTGCGGAATTTAGTACGCTTAGGTTGCAACATTTACCGAATCTCCTTACTTAGCAGCGCGGCGCTTGTTGTCACGCTTGGGCTTTGCAGGAGCTTGCTCTTGAGCAGCGGCAGCGTTAACAGCAGCCAGACCGCCCAGAACTTCGCCCTTGAAGATCCAAACTTTAACGCCGATCACACCGTAAGTGGTGTGGGCTTCAGAAGTTGCGTAGTCGATGTCGGCACGCAGGGTGTGCAACGGCACACGACCTTCACGGTACCATTCGGTACGCGCGATTTCAGCGCCGCCCAGACGACCGGAAACTTCCACTTTGATGCCCTTGGCACCCAGGCGCATTGCGTTCTGTACGGCGCGCTTCATAGCACGACGGAACATTACACGACGCTCCAGCTGGGAAGTGATGCTGTCGGCAACGAGTTTGCCATCCAGCTCCGGCTTGCGGACTTCGGAAATGTTGATCTGAGCAGGCACGCCAGCAATAGTGGCTACAGCTTTGCGCAGCTTCTCAACGTCTTCGCCTTTCTTACCGATGACAACACCCGGACGAGCGGTGTGAATGGTCACACGGATGCTCTTGGCCGGACGCTCAATGGTGATCTTGGACAAGGACGCGTTTTTCAGTTCCTTGGTCAGGAACTGGCGTACTTGAAAATCGCTGTACAGGTTGTCAGCGAAGTCTTTGGTGTTCGCGAACCAGGTAGAATTCCAAGGCTTGGTAATACCCAGGCGAATGCCATTAGGATGTACTTTCTGACCCATTGCTTATCTCCCAGCCTTAGCGTCGGATACCACTACAGTGATGTGAGCGGTACGCTTGAGGATACGATCCGCACGACCTTTGGCACGCGGACGGATGCGCTTCATGGAGGGACCTTCGTCGACCATGATAGTAGCAACACGCAGCGCGTCGATATCGGCGCCTTCGTTGTGCTCAGCGTTTGCAATGGCAGATTCCAGCACTTTCTTAACCAGCACTGCAGCCTTTTTCGGGCTGAAGGTCAGGATATTCAGAGCCTTGTCTACGGACAGACCACGTACTTGATCGGCTACCAGACGAGCTTTCTGGGCAGAAGTACGGGCATAACGGTGTTTAGCGATAGCTTCCATCATTTATCCCTTAGCGCTTCTTAGCCTTCTTATCAGCAGCATGGCCGCGATAAGTACGAGTCGGTGCGAATTCACCCAGTTTGTGACCGATCATTTCTTCGGTAACGAAAACCGGAACGTGCTGACGACCATTATGGACAGCGATGGTCAAACCGATCATGTTCGGGATGATCATTGAACGACGGGACCAGGTTTTAACCGGCTTTTTATCCCCGCTTTCCACCGCTTTCTCTACCTTCTTCAGCAAGTGCAGGTCAATAAATGGACCCTTCTTGAGAGAACGTGGCATGGTGATTCCTCTATGTTAACAATTACTTGTTACGACGACGTACGATGTACTTGTCGGTACGCTTGTTCTTACGGGTCTTGAAGCCTTTAGCCTTCTGGCCCCATGGGGACACAGGCTGCATGCCCTTGTTACGACCCTCACCACCACCGTGCGGGTGGTCAACCGGGTTCATCGCCATACCGCGCACGGTCGGACGAATACCACGCCAGCGGTTTGCACCGGCTTTACCCAGTTGACGCAACATGTGCTCGGAGTTACCGACTTCACCGATGGTAGCGCGGCACTCGGCCAGAACTTTACGTACTTCGCCGGAACGCAGACGCAGAGTTACATAGTTACCTTCACGAGCCAGGATCTGGATGAAAGTACCAGCGGAACGAGCCAGCTGGGCACCTTTACCAGGCTTCATCTCTACAGCGTGAACGGTAGAACCAACCGGGATGTTGCGCATCGGCAGGGCGTTACCTACCTTGATGGCTGCATCAGCACCAGAAGCGATCGCGTCACCAGCTTTCAGGCCTTTCGGAGCCAGGATGTAACGACGCTCACCGTCTGCATACAACACCAGAGCGATGTTAGCGGTACGGTTCGGATCGTATTCCAGGCGCTCTACTTTAGCCGGGATACCGTCTTTGTCGCGCTTGAAGTCGACGATACGGTAGTGCTGCTTGTGACCACCACCGATATGACGGGTAGTGATACGGCCGTTGTTGTTACGACCACCGGACTTGCTTTTGCTGTCCAGCAGAGCGGCGAAGGGCTTGCCCTTGTACAGCTCTTGATTGACGATCTTGACGACGTGGCGGCGGCCCGGAGAAGTAGGCTTGCACTTAACGATTGCCATTTTTGAGAACTCCTCTTACTCGGCTGCGCCCATGAAGTCGATGTCCTGACCAGCTTTCAGGGTCACATAAGCCTTTTTCCAATCGGAACGACGGCCTACGCGTGCACCTGCGCGCTTGGTCTTACCCTTCATGTTCAGGGTACGGACGGTCTCAACTTCGACCTCGAACAGTTTCGCAACTGCAGCTTTGACTTCCGCCTTGGTAGCATCAACAGCAACTTTGAACACGATAGTGTTCTGCTTTTCTGCAACCATGGTGCTCTTTTCAGAGATGTGCGGAGCCTTCAGAACTTTCAGCAGACGCTCTTCACGGATCATGCCAGCATCTCCTCGATTTGCTTAACTGCGTCAGCAGTCATCAGAACCTTGTCGAAAGCGATCAGGCTGACCGGGTCGATACCGGCAACGTCACGCACGTCAACTTTGTACAGGTTGCGAGCAGCCAGGAACAGGTTCTCATCGACTTCAGCAGTCACGATCAGAACGTCAGTCAGTTCCATTTCTTTCAGCTTGGCGATCAGTTCTTTGGTCTTCGGAGCTTCGATGCCGAACTTCTCAACAACGATCAGGCGCTCTTGACGTACCAGCTCGGACAGAATGCTACGGATAGCGCCGCGGTACATCTTCTTGTTTACTTTCTGGCTGTGATCTTGCGGCTTAGCAGCAAAAGTCACACCACCGGAACGCCAGATGGGCGAACGGATGGAGCCAGCACGGGCACGACCAGTACCCTTCTGACGCCACGGCTTTTTGCCGCCACCAGACACTTCAGAGCGAGTCAGCTGCGCACGAGTACCCTGACGGGCACCAGCGGCATATGCAACGACGACCTGGTGAACCAGAGCTTCGTTGAATTCGCGCCCGAAGGTAGTCTCGGAAACTTCAAGAGCGCTCTTGGCGTCTTTCATTACCAATTCCATTACTATCTCCTCAGACGTTACGCTTTGACGGCAGGTTTGACGATCACGTTGCCGTTGGTTGCACCCGGTACTGCACCTTTGATGAGCAGCAGGTTGCGTTCAGCGTCAACACGAACCAGTTCCAGGTTCTGAGTCGTTACACGCTCAGCACCCATGTGACCAGCCATCTTTTTGCCCTTGAATACACGACCCGGAGTCTGGTTCTGACCGATAGAACCCGGAACGCGGTGAGACAAGGAGTTACCGTGGGTCATATCCTGGGTGCGGAAGTTGTGGCGCTTAACAGTACCAGCAAAGCCCTTACCTTTGGATGTGCCGGTAACGTCTACCAGCTTAACGTCAGCGAGAAGATCTACTTTCAGCTCGCTACCAACAGTGAAAGTTTCACCGTTGTTCAGGCGGAATTCCCACAGACCGCGACCGGCTTCTACACCAGCTTTGGCGAAGTGGCCAGCTTCCGGCTTGGTCACACGGCTGGCTTTTTTGGCGCCAGTGGTAACCTGAATAGCGTTGTAGCCGTCGGTTTCTACAGATTTGACCTGAGTTACACGGTTAGCTTCAACTTCGATAACAGTCACCGGGATAGAAACGCCATCTTCAGTGAAGATGCGAGTCATACCCACTTTGCGACCTACAAGACCGATTGTCATTGTTATCAACCTCTTTCCGTAATTAACCCAGGCTGATCTGGACGTCTACACCAGCTGCCAGATCCAGACGCATCAGGGCGTCTACGGTCTTGTCAGTCGGCTCAACGATGTCTACCAGACGCTTGTGAGTGCGGATCTCGTACTGATCACGCGCATCTTTGTTGACGTGCGGGGAGATCAGGACGGTGAAGCGCTCTTTGCGAGTCGGCAGCGGAATAGGACCGCGAACCTGCGCGCCAGTGCGCTTAGCAGTTTCAACGATTTCCGCAGTGGATTGATCAATCAGGCGATGATCAAAAGCCTTCAGGCGGATACGGATTCTTTGGTTCTGCATTGACAGAGCTCCAATAGATAAAAGAACATAAATCAACACCGCCCGACCGAGATTTCTCCCGCCAGAGGTGTGATTTTTCACGTTTCCCCCCATATCGGGAGGACTGTATGGCTGGCTCCTGTAAACAGGAAACTCAGCAGCAGACATATCATCTGGCTCACCTCATGGGTAAGCGGAGGGGATTATACGGATTTTTCAAATTTGCGCAAGGGAGAGCGAACAGATTATGCGCAGTTTTATGTGACAGATGGATCTCGCCTGCGGCAATGCACTCTGCTGCCAACACCAAAGTAACGACAATGTTACAAGCAGACTGGTAGACTGTGTGCTTGCCTCTGTCAGTGGAACGACATCCCATGCTCAAAGATCAAAAGAAAGCCTATCAGTATGGCCTTTGCGCCGTTGCCCTCTGGTCGACGGTCGCCACAGCCTTCAAGATCTCCCTCGCCTATTTCGAACCTGTGCAACTGTTGCTTGTGGCCGCCTTCATCTCGACTCTCACGCTGACAGCCGTCGTCGCCAAACAGGGCAAACTGCCGCTGCTGGGAAGCTACATCAAGGCCCGCCCTTTCTACTACCTGACTCTGGGCGTGCTGAACCCCTTTCTCTATTACCTGTTGCTATTCAAGGCCTATGACCTGTTGCCTGCCCAGCAGGCACAGACCCTCAACTACACCTGGGCCATTACTCTCAGTCTGCTGGCCGTCCCCTTCCTCGGCCAGAAGCTGCGTCGGCGTGATGGCGTCGCTATCGTGCTGGGGTATTTTGGCGCGCTGGTGATCGCCACCAGAGGGGATGTATTCGGCCTCCAGTTCGACAGCCCCCTCGGCGTGACGCTGGCGCTGGTCTCGACCCTCATCTGGGCCAGCTACTGGATCCTCAACACCCGCAATCAGGGCGATCCCATTGTCAGCCTGTTGCTCGGCTTTATGATCAGCCTGCCTTTTATTGTCGTGGCGACTTGGTTGCTCTCCGATTTTGCCATGACCGCCTGGCAGGGATGGGCTGGTGCCATCTATGTGGGACTGTTCGAAATGGGCTTCGGTTTCGTGCTCTGGCTGATGGCGCTGCGCCATGCCACCAACACGGCCCCCATCAGCAACCTCATCTTTATCTCGCCGTTTGCCTCACTGGTGCTGCTCAATCTGTTGATCGGCGAAACCATCCATCCGGCCACCCCCATCGGGTTAGCGCTCATCATTGCCGCCCTGTTGATCCAGCAGCTCAAGTACGGCAAACGCTATCGAGCATCAGTCGAAACCAAGAGCTGACCATACAGAAGGGCGTATCCACAGATACGCCCTTCTCTCAATCCATCCACTCCTGTGGCTGATGTTTCGGCAGCCGCATCTCGACCAACAAGCCGCCGAGATCCGAGCTTCCCAACCGGATAGTGCCGTGGTGCTGGGCGACTATCTTGGCCACGATGGCCAACCCCAGCCCACTACCTCCAACAGTCCGCGCCACATTACCCTGAGTAAACGGCTTGAGCACCCGGGAGTAGTCCTGCTCCGGAATCCCGGGGCCATCATCGGAGAGGCGCAAGCGCACCCAGTGCCCATCGTCCTTGAGCTCGGCATGCAAGCGGCTCGCCCCGTAACGCTGCGAGTTGCTTGAGAGGTTGTTCAACACTCGCCGGATACTGACCGGATTGCAGGCCACCCGCACCGCCTCTTGCGGCAGCGCCAGATCGACCTCCAGCCCCTGCTCCGAGTAGATCAGCAAGGTATCGTGCACCAGCTGGGTCAGGTCGATCGGCTCCAGATCCTGGCCTTCATCCGGGCGGATGTAATCGATGAACTGATCGATGATGGCATTGGACTCATCGATGTCGGCGTTGATGCTCTCCTTGAGGTACTCGTCACCGGAGGACATCATCTCGGTGGCCAGCCGGATGCGGGTCAGCGGGGTACGCAGATCGTGGGAGACCCCCGCCATCATCAGGTTACGCTCTTCGATCAGGCTCTTGATGGAGTGAGACATGTGGTTGAAGGTGCGGGTCAGTCGCCGCACTTCCCGTGATCCCAGCTCCCCCAGCGCCTCGGGGAAATGGCCCCTGGAAACAGCAACGGCACCAGCCTCGAGATCCTCGAGCGGGCGCACCAGCTGCCGGGCAAAGCGCCAGGCCGCAAACAGAGTGATCACCAGCAGCACGCTCAGATAGATGATGAGGGGTTCGATATCGTCATCTTCAATCTCGGTCAGCGGGATCCGCACCCAGATTTTGCTGGCCTGCGGCGGCTGGATCCAGATGATGTAGTGATCCTGGATCTCGACCCGCACCTTGGCCGGGCCACCCAGTTCGCGGCTGATGTTCTCCTCCAGATAGGGGTACGGCTTGGCATCGTTGAAGCCATGCTGCACCGCCTCGCTCTGGGTATAGATGTCGGTACCGGTTGTCACATAGACCAGCGCCTCGGCATCTTCACTCAGCGCCAGTTGTTCTGTGTTGACCGGAAAGATCAGCTTGACCTGATTGGCCAGCAAGTGACTGATCTGCTTGACGGTTGGCGCCAGCAGATAGTTGTAGAAGGTGACGTAGGAGACTGCTTGATAGACCACCAGAACGGCAGCCAGAAACCAGAGCATGCGCGAGAACATGCTGCCGACCTTTTTCATGCACCGTCACCATCTGGCACGAACACATACCCCAGACCCCAGACGGTCTGCAGGTAGCGGGGCTGGGCCGGGTCCTGCTCCAGCAGACGGCGCAGGCGAGAGACCTGCACGTCGATGCTGCGCTCGGTGGCGGTGTATTCGCGGCCACGGGCCAGATTCATCAGCTTGTCGCGGGAGAGCGGCTCGCGCGGATGGCTGACCAGCACTTTGAGCACCGCAAATTCACCGCTGGTGAGCGCCATCGGCTCACCATCCCGGCTCAGCTCGCGGGTCGCCAGATTGAGCTGGAAGGCACCGAAGTTGACCACCTTCTCTGCAGCCGAGGGAGCCCCCGGCAGCTCGACGGTATGGCGGCGCAGCACGGCACGGATCCGCGCCAGCAGTTCGCGGGGATTAAACGGCTTGGGCAGATAGTCATCAGCCCCCATCTCGAGCCCGACGATGCGATCCACTTCATCCCCCTTGGCAGTGAGCATCAGCACCGGGATCTGATTGCCCGCTTCCCGCAGACGGCGGCAGATGGAGAGTCCATCTTCCCCCGGCAACATCAGGTCGAGCACCATCAGACTGAAGTTTTCACGAGTCAGCAAGCGATCGGCCTGCTCGCCATTGGCCACGCCGCGTACTACGAATCCCTGCTCGGTGAGATAGCGTTCCAACAGGGAACGTAATTTCAGGTCATCGTCCACGACCAGGACCTTGTATTGCTGCTGACTCATTGCTTTGCCTCTTCATTCTTTAGCTGCCCCCAATACTAGGGGGGGATATAGCGGGAGCAAAGCACAAATATGTTACCGGTTATTACCCGTCCCGAGAGCGTGACGGCCATCAAGTCACTGAGCTGGCCAGCTACTCCCTGAATGGCGCCAGCTGAGCCATCACGATTTCCCTCGACAGCAAGAGGACAAAAGCTAATATTCCCGAGCAGTTAGCGATGAATCCCCCTCTTTGACCAGGTCCGCATCACCATGAAGACAAAGCTGATCACCCGCGAAGGCTACAACAAGCTGAAAGAAGAGCTCGATTTCCTCTGGCGTCAGGAGCGCCCCGAGGTAACCAGAAAGGTGGCATGGGCCGCCAGTCTGGGGGATCGCAGCGAAAATGCCGACTACCAGTACAACAAGAAGCGGTTGCGGGAGATCGATCGGCGGGTGCGTTACCTGCGCAAGTGCCTCGAAGAGCTGGGGATCGTCGACTATGCCCCCGCGCAGGAGGGCAAGGTCTTCTTCGGCGCCTGGGTCGAGGTGGAAAACGATCAGGGCGAGACCAAGCGCTTTCGCATCGTCGGCTATGACGAGATCTTCGAGCGCAAGGATTACATCTCCATCGACTCCCCCATGGCCCGTGCCCTGCTCAAGAAAGAGGTCGGCGATGAGGCCATCGTCCGTACGCCAGTTGGTGACGTCTGCTGGTATATCAACGAGATCAGCTACCCCAAATAGCCGGACTGCTTGCCACAGGCACATCCTGAGTCACAGGTGCAATGGCAAGATAAACGCCCTCCCCTGCGACTTTATCAGTCTGACGGGTGCAGACCCCGGCGCAGGGTGGCATCCCGCAACACGACCCCATATAGTGCTCACACTTGGCGCCTGATGGCGCGGACTCGACCACAGAGGCCCTCAACAACATCATGATGCAAACCATAGAGAGACAGATTGCCGGTGAGCTCAATGCTCGCCCCGAGCAGGTACAGGCCGCAGTGCGCCTGCTGGATGAAGGCTCGACCGTGCCCTTTATCGCCCGTTACCGTAAAGAGGTGACCGGCGGTCTGGACGATAGCCAGCTACGTACTCTGGAGAGCCGCCTCGGCTATCTGCGTGAACTGGAAGATCGCCGTCAGGTGATCATTCGCTCCATCGAAGAGCAGGGCAAACTGACCCCCGAGCTGATGCGCGAATTGAATGGCGCCGACAGCAAGACCCGGCTGGAAGATCTCTACCTCCCCTACAAGCCCAAACGCCGTACCAAGGGGCAGATGGCGATCGAAGCCGGGTTGGAGCCGCTGGCCAATCTGCTACTCAGCGACCCGATGCAGGATCCCGAGCAAGCGGCCGCCACCTTCCTCAATCCCGAACAGGGCATTGCCGACAGCAAGGCTGTCCTCGACGGCGCCCGCTATATCCTGATGGAGCGCTTTGCCGAGCAGGCCGACTTGCTGGAGAAGCTGCGTGACTACCTGTGGCAAAATGCCACCCTGCGCGCCCGCGTGGTGGCAGGCAAGGAGCAGGAAGGGGCCAAGTTCAAGGACTATTTCGAACACGACGAACCCCTGCACAAGGCCCCCTCCCACCGGGTGCTGGCCATGCTGCGTGGCCGCAATGAAGGGATCCTCAATCTGGCGCTGGTAACCGGTGACGATGAGAGTGCCAGCCCCTGCGAAGGGATCATTGCCCACCACCTCAAGCTCAATCTGCAGAACCGCCCGGCCGACAAATGGCTGCAAGGGGTGGTGAGCTGGACCTGGAAGATCAAGTTGTCGCTTCAGATGGAGACCGAGCTGATCGGCCGTATCCGCGAATCGGCAGAGGAGGAGGCGATCAAGGTGTTCGCCATGAACCTCAAGGATCTGCTGATGGCGGCCCCGGCGGGCATGCGCTGCACCATGGGGCTGGATCCGGGCATCCGCACCGGGGTCAAGGTTGCCGTGGTGGATGCCACCGGCAAACTGGTCGATCACGCCACCATCTATCCGTTCGAACCAAAACGCCAGATTGATCAAAGCCTCAAGACCCTGAGCGAGTTGTGCCAGAAGCACAAGGTCGAGCTCATCAGCATCGGCAACGGCACCGCCTCGCGGGAGACCGACCGGCTGGTCAGCGACCTGTTCGAGCGCTACCCCGCCGCCAAGGCGCAGAAGATAGTCGTGAGCGAAGCGGGAGCCTCTGTCTACTCCGCCTCCGAGCTTGCCTCTCAGGAGTTCCCGGATCTCGACGTCTCGATCCGTGGCGCCGTCTCCATCGCCCGCCGCCTGCAAGACCCGCTGGCCGAACTGGTCAAAATCGATCCCAAGAGTATCGGGGTCGGCCAGTATCAGCACGACGTCGGCCAGAGCCAGCTGGCCCGCCGGCTGGATGCCGTGGTTGAGGATTGCGTGAACGCGGTCGGGGTCGATGTGAACACCGCCTCGGTCGCCCTGCTCAACCGAGTTTCCGGCCTCTCCCAGACGTTGGCCCAGAACATCGTCGCCTACCGGGATGAGCACGGCGCATTCAAGAGCCGTCAGCAATTGCTGAAAGTAAGCCGACTCGGCCCCAAAGCCTTCGAACAGTGCGCCGGCTTCCTGCGCATTCGCGGCGGCAGCAATCCCCTCGACAGCTCAGCGGTGCACCCAGAGTCTTATCCGGTTGTGGAGCGGATCCTCGCCAAGCTGGAGCAGACAGTGGAGAGCCTGCTCGGCAACAGCAGCCTGCTGCGCAGCCTGAAACCGGCCGATTACACCGATGAGCAATTCGGCGTACCTACCGTCACCGACATCATCGGCGAGCTGGACAAGCCGGGCCGCGACCCGCGCCCCGAGTTCAAAACCGCGACCTTCAAGGAAGGTGTGGAGCAGATCAGCGACCTGGTGCCAGAGATGGTACTGGAAGGGGTGGTCACCAACGTCACCAACTTCGGCGCCTTCGTCGATATCGGTGTTCATCAGGACGGTCTGGTGCACATCTCCTCCCTGACCGACCGTTTCGTCAAGGATCCCCGTGAGGTGGTCAAGGCGGGCGACATTGTGCGGGTCAAGGTGCTGGAAGTGGACGCCCCGCGCAAGCGGATCAGTCTGACCATGCGTCTCGACGAAAAGGCAGGGCAACCCGCCCGCAAGCCGGCTGAAGCGCGCAACAGCAGTGCTGGCAACACCAAACCAAGAAATGAGCCGCGCCAAAGCCCCCCTATTGGTGGTGCCATGGGCAACGCTTTCGCGGCAGCGCTCTCCAAAGCGAAAAAGTAGCGACACCTTCCAGAACACCTCTGAATGCAAAAAGCCCCACAAGGGGCTTTTTTACACGCGAAGCTCAGGATCACTGCGTCAGGGCAGCAAGTATGCTCTCGGGCTCTCCATGCTGGGCCAGCACCTCCCGCAGTCGATTGAATGCCTTGCAGGCCTCTTGCGGATACTTGCCGTAAGAGACGACGCCGGTGTGGCTCCAGCCGGCCGCCAGCATCACTTTCTTCTTGAAACTGGTTCCTTCAGTTCCCCCTCCTCCAAGCTGCATCAGAAACTGCTCCATCTGCAGGTGGGGGGGCGGTACACGGGAGAAGGTGGTGAAATCTTCCGCTTTGACTTCATCGAAATGCATGACAGCTCCTGTGAAATTGGAATGGGCCTGATCTTCAGGTTAGTTGCAAAACAGGCAAAGGAGCTGAAAGTTTGGTGAGGGGGGATTCAGATATGCAGACTGAGGGACTGGGTCGAGGCCGGGCTGACAGCCTGTTGATAGTGGCCCGCGATAACGCGGTTGCGCTTGTCCATATAGGCACTCAGCACACCGCCCGATTTCGCGCTCTGCTCGGCCATCAGCTCTTTGCGTGCCTTGGCTTCACTGGCGGCAGCGCTGCGTGCAACGGCCAAGTCCTGCGCGGAAGGCTCGGCAGGCGCCAGCGCAGCAGCGCGGATCTGCTGCATCTTGGCGATGGTAGCGGCAGGGTCACCGGGTACGACACTGGTATCGATCTGGACTTCGCCACCCGTAGCATAACGCTTGCCATCCGGCCCTTGCGTAAACTGATAGGTGGGCGAGCTGGCGTACTCTCCACCCGCAGACTGGTGCGCCTGCTCGTGAGTGCGCACCTCCTTGTCACGCTCGACAAGATCCTGAACCTGCTGCTCTTGCCGCTGTTGCTGCTCCTGCTGTTTGGGATCTTGCTGCTTGCGCTGCCCATCCTCACCGGTTGCCTCGACAAAGCGATTGTCTGGCAGTGTCGTCGGCACTAATTGCCCGGTTTCACGGCTGTTCTGGGAGGTCTGATTGCTGGAGGCCTGAGCGGCTTTGGATTTCTCTTTTTGGGAGCCGACTTCGGATTCGGCAACGGAGGCTTGACCCGCTCGGGCCTGCGGGATCAGTTCTGCCCGGCGATTATCCGTCCTTGCCGCTTCCACCTGGGGTTGCAGCTGTGTCGGGATAAGGGGAGGCAGACTGACATTGATGTTCATCTCACACCCGGATGTCGATCAGGGTTCCCATCATATCGCTGGCAGTCTGCACTACCTTGGCGGAAGCGCCAGCCTGTTGCTCGGCCACCTTGAGATTGACAAGCTCATCGGTCACTTGCACCTGATCCCCGCTGGGGGTGTTGAGGCGGGCGATCTGATTGGATGCCTTGTCGGCAATCTGCTCGGCTCGCTGAAATCCCTGAACCCCGCTGTTGAAAGCAGAATCAATACGCATGGTGTTACTCCTCTGGTCACAGCTTAATTATCCGCCAGACCAGAGGATTAATGAAGCTTGCAGGCTGTTTTTTAGCCAACAAAATCTCGAACGATTTCAATGAATTCGTCAGGGTGGGAGATAAAAGGTGCGTGTGAGGCCTTATTGAGGGTCACGCTGCGGCTGGCATGGTAGAGATCATCCAGCAGGGGAATGGCCGCCTTGGGCACCAATGAATCCAGTCGGCCATAGATCCGCAACCAGGGCAGATCCAGCTCCCGCAGCGGTTCGCGCAGATCAATCTCGGCCAACAGCGTCAGTCCGGCCTCGAGTGCGGCAAACTCGGGCGCCGGCCGCTCGGCCAGCCAGTGGCGCAACTGACGGATATCGTCCCGGGCATGTTCGCTGCCCATGGCCTGGATCGCCAGAAAGCGCTCTATGGTCTGGCGAAAATCCCCCGCCAGCATCTGGTTGAAGCTGGTCAGTACCTTGGGGGCGATCCCCGGCCACTCATCACGGGCCATGAAACAGGGGGAGCTGGCCACCGTGATCAGGGAGTGCAGCCGATCGGGATACGTCAGCGCCAACTGGCTTGCCACCAGACCGCCGAGCGACCAGCCAAGCAGATGGCACTTCTGCGGCAAGATGGCGGCCACCTGCTCGGCAAGCCAGGGCAGGCTGTAATCCACCTCGTCTGCCAGCGGGCTGTTGCCAAAGCCGGGCAAATCCACCAGATGAACCCGATAGTGGGACGACAACTGTTGGGCAACACCATGCCAAACCGCACCGTTCATCCCCCACCCGTGCAACAGCACCAGATCGGGCCCCTGGCCAAACTGCTCTACCGATATGCTCATCTAGACTCAAGATCCCTGTTCATGCTCTTGGGGTCAGCATGTTAAAGCGACTGCTCGCTAAAGCAAGCCCGCTGCTCGGCAGCCACGGTGACTGGCAAGGGAGTTGCCTGCTCTGCCATCAGCCTTGCGACAACGCTCCCCTGCTCTGCAGCTGGTGTCGGCAGGCGCTGCACCAGTCACAGCCAAGATGCCGCCTCTGCGCCGCACCGCTGGCTGACTATATAGAAGAGAGCATACCGGTCTGTGGTCGCTGCCAGCGCAGACCTCCCCCCTGGGAGCGGTTGCAGGTGATCGGCGACTACCAGGCTCCCTACCCCATGCTGATCCCCCGGCTTAAATATTCCGGCCAGATCCTGCTGGCGCCGCTACTGGCACGCCTCTTGGCCGATCATCTGGATGGCCGCGAGCCGCCGGAGGCGATCATTCCAGTTCCCCTGCACTGGTGGCGGCAGTGGCGGCGCGGGTTCAATCAGGCGGAGGAGATCGCGCAAGCCCTTGGCGAGTTCACCGACATTCCCTGCGACAACACTCTGTTGCAGCGCATCAAGGCGACCCCACAACAAACAACCCTGAGCGCCGGGCAGCGGCGGCGCAATCTGCGCGGGGCATTCCGGATCCGCTCCCACCAATACCATCATGTCGCCCTGCTCGATGACGTCGTGACCACAGGCGCCACCGCCGGTCAGCTCAGCCGTTTGCTCCATGAGAGCGGCATCACAAAGGTAGAAGTGTGGGCAATCTGTCGTACCCTGCGGCACAGCAAGTAGCCATCGGCATGCTACCCAAGTATTAATAACCGCGTTATCATGAATACCCTAGTCGTACACTCAGGTTTATGAGGATAGTGATGATCAGCATTTCCGACGCCGCCCAGGCCCATTTCCGTAAACTGCTGGAAAAACAGCCTGATGGCACCAATATCCGGGTGTTTGTGGTCAATCCGGGAACCCAGAATGCCGAGTGTGGCGTATCGTATTGCCCGCCCGATGCCGTGGACCCGGAAGATCAACACCTGCCCTTCAGCGGCTTTGACTGCATGGTCGATCCCCTGAGCGCCCCCTTCCTGGTGGATGCCACCATCGACTTCGTGACCGATCAGATGGGCTCCCAGCTCACCCTGAAAGCACCGAACGCCAAGATGCGTAAAGTGGCCGACGACGCGCCGCTGATCGAGCGCATCGAGTACGTGTTGATGTCCGAAGTGAACCCCATGCTGGCCGGTCACGGTGGCAAGGTCACCCTGGTCGAGCTGACTGAAGACAAACTGGCCATCCTGCAGTTTGGCGGTGGTTGCAACGGTTGCTCCATGGTCGATTACACCCTGAAAGAGGGGATCGAGAAGCAGCTGCTGGAGAAGTTCCCGGGTGAGCTCAACGGTGTGAAAGATGCCACCGAGCACCAGCGCGGCGACCACTCTTACTACTGATTTGCAGCCCTTGCAGCAAAGAAAAGGCCCCGCCATCTGGCGGGGCCTTTTGCATGGGCAATCGGCAGATTACTCGTCCTTCTTGTCTCGCGACAGCAGGGCGATGGCCGCCTCTTTCGGGTTCTTACCCTCGTAGAGCACCTTGAAGATCTGCTCGCAGATGGGCATCTCGACGCCACAGCGGGCCGCCAGCAGATGCACCTCTTTGGTGTTGCGATACCCCTCCACCACCTGACCGATCTCGGTCATGGCGGTGTTCACATCCTTGCCAGCCCCGAGGGCCAGCCCGAAGCGACGGTTGCGCGACTGGTTGTCGGTACATGTGAGCACCAGATCCCCGAGCCCCGCCATCCCCATAAAGGTTTTGGCATCGGCACCCAGCGCCGCACCCAGACGCTGCATCTCCACCAGACCCCGGGTGATGAGCGCGGTTCTGGCATTGGCGCCAAACCCGAGCCCGTCGGAGAGGCCGGCACCGATGGCGATGACGTTCTTCACCGCCCCACCCAGCTGCAGACCGACGAAATCCGGATTGGTATAGACCCGGAACGAGCGGCCACAGTGCAGCAGGTGGGAGAGATCGTCGGCGAACTCGTCGTGAGTCGAGGCGACCGAGATGGCGGTCGGCAGACCGGCAGCCAGCTCCTTGGCGAAGGTGGGGCCGGAGATGACCGCCAGCGGTATCTCGTCACCCAGCACTTCGCGGGCCACATCCTGCAGCAGACGGCCACTGTCCGGCTCCAGACCCTTGGTGGCCCAGGCGATACGGGTATCGGGGCGCAGGAAGGGTTTGATCCGGGTCAGCACATCGCCAAATACATGGCTCGGCACGACCAGCAGCAGCACGGGGGCAGCTTGTACCGCACGTTGCAGATCCGCAGTCAGCTGCAGATCGGCAGGAAAAGGAACATCAGGCAAAAATGCCTTGTTGCAGCGGTCTTGTTCCAGCTCGGCGACATGAGCGGGGTCGTGACCCCACAGCAGGGTCGGATGACCGTTGCGCGCCAGAGAAATGGCAAGGGCGGAGCCATAAGACCCCGCCCCCAAGACCGAGATAGCGATCTGGTCAGCCATTATCAGGCTTCCGCAGTCGCCTGCTGGGCCTGTGCTTGCGCCATGTGCTGGGCAAACAGGGCATCGAAGTTGACCGGTGCCAGGTTCAACTGCGGGAAGGAACCCTTGCTCACCATGTTGGCCACGGCTTCGCGGGCATACGGGAACAGGATGTTCGGGCAGAAGGCAGCCAGGCAGTGAGCCAGT
This sequence comes from Aeromonas sp. Lyrl_2, assembly GCF_051948815.1. NCBI lineage: Bacteria > Pseudomonadati > Pseudomonadota > Gammaproteobacteria > Aeromonadales > Aeromonadaceae > Aeromonas > Aeromonas sp. Lyrl_2. The sequence goes on along the minus strand of NZ_JAYJLJ010000011.1, from coordinate 138,680 downwards.
TGCGGCTCCGGCAGGTTACCGATGGTGAAGATACCGGCTTGCTGTACTTCGCACAGGAAGGCGGTTTCGGTTTCCAGTTTGCAAGTTACGGTCAGGGTCAGGACAACCTCGTACACGTTCTCAGCCAGGATGTTGGTCTTGGTATCCATATCCAGCTTGACGTCCGGCTGCCACTCTTTCTGGAAGATGTGCGGGGTGTTCGGCGCTTCGAAAGAGACATCCTTGGTGTAAACACGCTGGATGTGGAATTCCGGTTGTACTTCCTGGTTGTTGATCTCGTCAGCCATTTCGTTTGATTCCTTGTTATATGGATAAGTGGGCTCAGGCCCTGCTTAAATCAGCGTTTCTTGGTTACCGGCAGATTTTCTGCACGCCATTGGGCCATGCCACCGCCGAGCACATAAACCTGCTTGAAGCCAGCTTTGCTCAGCTGACGGCCCGCGCCGCCCGCAGTCATTCCCGACTCGCACACCACTATGATGGGGGCATCTTTATGCTTTTCAACCGGGCCCAGATTATTGCTCTGGATCTGGGTCAGCGGCAGGTGCTGGGCACCGGCCAGATGGCCCTTGGCGTACTCTTCCTGACTGCGAATATCCACCACGGTGGCATTCTCGCGGTTGATCAGCAGGGTCGCGGTGTGATTGTTGACGGTTTTTACCGGAGACAAACGGGCACGCACAGTGGTGTAAACCAGGGTGCCAGCCAGACCCAACCAGGCTGCGGTCAGCAGCGGGTTGCGGGCCGCAAAATCCAAATACTCTTGCATCTTCTACTATCCAGGGACCAAGACAAGGGCCCGAGTATACATGGGGGTATTGATAAGATCAGCCATCTTGGCGGCAAAGCGCGAGCAGGCTCCCATCATCATTGGGCTGCGAGCATGGCAGGAAGGGCATGGCTTGCGGGGCCGCGGGAGCGCCCCTTGGCTATCAGGTGACTATTTCGGCAGATGTAGTAATATTACGCTAGTTTCATTTCCCGCATTTTTTCCAATCCGAGAGGACATAGTCTTATGTCAACAGCTAAGAAACCTTTGGTTCTGGTCATCATGGACGGTTGGGGCTACAGCACCAAGCAAGAGCACAACGCCGTCGCTGCCGCCAAGACTCCCAACCTCGATCGTCTGGCCCGTGACTACACCAGCACCCTGATCTCCGGCTCCGGTCTGGATGTCGGTCTGCCGGATGGCCAGATGGGCAACTCTGAAGTAGGCCACGTCAACATCGGTGCCGGTCGCATCGTCTATCAGGAGCTGACCCGCATCTCCAAAGACATCCAGGATGGCGAATTCTTCCAGAACGTCGAGCTGGCCAAGGCTGTTGACGCTGCCGTGACCAACGGCAAAGCAGTTCACATCATGGGCCTGATGTCTCCGGGTGGCGTACACAGCCACGAAGAGCACATCATGGGCATGATCGAAATGGCTGCCAAGCGTGGCGCAGAGAAGATCTACCTGCACGCCTTCCTGGATGGCCGCGACGTTCCGCCGCGCTCCGCCCAGTCCTCCATCGAGCTGTTCGATGCCCTGTTCGCCAAGCTGGGCAAGGGTCGTTTCGCCTCCATGATCGGCCGTTACTTCGCCATGGACCGTGACAACCGCTGGGATCGCGTGCAGCAAGCCTATGACCTGATGACCCAGGGCAAGGGCGAGTTCACCGCCGAGAGCGCCACCGAAGCACTGGCTGCCGCTTATGCTCGCGACGAGAACGACGAGTTCGTCAAAGCCACCCGCATCGGCGAAGCTGCCCCGATGGAAGATGGCGATGCGCTGATTTTCATGAACTTCCGTGCCGACCGTGCCCGTGAAATCACCCGCGCCTTCGTTGACACCGACTTCACCGGCTTCGCCCGTGCAGTCGAGCCGAAGCTGAACTTCGTGATGCTGACCGAATACGCGGCCGACATCAAAACCGCCTGTGCCTACCCGCCGACCGCTCTGGTCAACACCCTGGGTGAGTGGCTGGCCAAGCAGGGCAAGACCCAGCTGCGCATCTCCGAAACCGAGAAGTATGCTCACGTCACCTTCTTCTTCAACGGTGGCGAAGAGTCCTGCTTCACCGGCGAAGATCGCGAGATCGTGGCCAGCCCGAAAGTTGCAACTTATGACCTGCAGCCGGAGATGAGCTCCGAAGAGCTGACCGACAAGCTGGTTGCGGCCATCAAGAGCGGCAAGTACGACGTCATCATCTGTAACTACCCGAATGGCGACATGGTTGGTCACACCGGTGTGTTCGATGCCGCCGTCAAAGCGTGTGAAGCCGTTGACCACTGCATCGGTCGCGTCACCGACGCCCTGGCCGAAGTGGGTGGCGAGTGCCTGATCACTGCCGACCACGGCAACGCCGAGAAGATGCTGGACGAAGAGACTGGTCAGGCCCACACCGCCCACACCAATCTGCCGGTTCCGCTCATCTATTTCGGTCGCAAAGCCGAGGTAGTTGAAGGTGGCAAACTGTCCGATCTGGCCCCCACCATGCTGACCCTGATGGGTCTGCCGGTGCCGCCGGAAATGACTGGCAAGCCCCTGATGATTCTGAAATAATCCTTCCCCATGCGGGGATGCGAAGTTATTTCACAGAAAACCAGTCGCGTCGGCCTGTTGGCCGGCGCGCTGTTTTTTTGCCTGTCGTTTGGCGCCAGCAAACCGGCTTTGGCCGCCAATCAGCAGCTGGGCACCATGCAGTCCCAGATCAAAGAGCAACAGAAGACCATCAAGCTCAGCAAGCAGGAGCTTGCCAAGCTCAATACCCAGCTCAAGGCTGACGAGCAGGCCATCTCGGCCGCCGCCGCCAAACTCAACCAGACCAGGCAGCAGTTGAAGCAGAACCAGCAGACGCTGGCGACCCTGCAAAAAGACAAGCTGGCGCTGGAAGTTCAAGCCAAACATCAGAAGCAGTTGCTGGCCAAACAGGCGGAGAGCGCCTTTCAAGCGGGCAACCACGACTACCTCAAACTGCTGCTCAATCAGCAGGATCCGGCCAAACTGAGCCGCTCACTCGACTACTACGACTACCTCAACAAGGCCCGCACCGAGGCCATCGACGCCCTGCGCGCCACCCGCGACAAGCTGGCGAAAAACCAGCAGGCAACCAAAGAGACCGAAACCAGACTGCAGACCCTGCTTGCCGAACAGCAGGAGCATCACCAGACCCTGCTGGCCAGCCAGCAGAGCCGGGCCAAGGTGCGCAACCAGTTGCAGCAGTCGGTACAGGATGACGAGCAGAAGCTCACCAAGCTGGTCAAGGCGGAGAAAGCGCTGAAAGCCCGGCTGGAAGAGCTGCGTCGCAAGCGGGAAGAGCAGGAGCGCCGTGAACGGGCCGAGCGCGAACGGCTGGCCAAGCTGAAAGCGGAGCAGGAGCGTCAGCGCAAGCTGGCCGAACAGCGCCGCGCCGAGCAACAACGACTCGCCGCCCAGCAGAATAAAACCGTCAAACCGGCAGAACCTGCCGAAGAGGTGGCCAGCAGCAAACCGGAGCGCGGCTCGGGCATCAGCAGTGCCGGTCACTATAGCGGCCTCAAGACCAATGGCAGCCTGCGCTGGCCGGTGCAGGGACCGATCCTCATCTCTTATGGCTCGCCCCGTACCGCCCAGCTCAAGTGGAAAGGCACCCTGATCGGCGCCAGCGAAGGAACCCAGGTCAAGGCGGTTGCACCGGGACAAGTGGTCTACGCCGACTGGCTCGACGGCTTCGGTATGCTGCTGGTGATCGACCACGGTAAAGGCTATATGAGCCTCTACGGTCATAATCAGTCGCTGCTGCGTCAGGTTGGCCAGAACGTGGAACAGGGTGAACCGGTGGCGCTGGTCGGTGACAGTGGCGGTCAGGACAGACCGGGCCTCTACTTCGAAATTCGCTATCAGGGCGAGGCGATCAACCCGACCAAATGGCTGGCCAAGGGTTGAGTCAACCCGGCCGACAAACGCATCACACGCTCACTAGCAAAAGCCTGCATCACGCAGGCTTTTGTCATTTCAGAAGCATCGCCCCTCAATGTCGCACCCATTTGATGAAAAATTACCTAATTTTTCGCTCGGCTCAGGGGAAGACAACCAGACCGATCTGCTCCAGCAATACCTGCTGCTGATCCTCGTTAATTTGCACCCCTTGCAGATCGACCCGCCGCAGATCCAGCCCCGGCAGATCGCACTGGCGCAGATCGCAGCCCTGCAGCTTGAAGCTGGTCCAGTCGATCTGGCCAAACTCGGAGCCGCTGAGATCGGAACCCGCCAGCGAGGCACCAAACAGGTTGGCTCCCAGCCAGCGGTTGCCGGTCAGCTCGCACTTCTCCAGCAGACAACCCTCGAAGCTGGCATAGCTGAAGTTGTTGCCGGTCAGATGGGCCTCGCAGAAGTAGCTTTTGACGGTGATCTGGTTGGCGAAGCTGGCATGGCCGAAGTTGATACCGACCGCCTGACAGTCGCGCAGCTCCAACCCCAGACACTGGCTGCGGCTGCAATCGGCCATGGTGAGATCACAGCGCAGGAAGCTGGCCTCGCGCAGATCGCAACCCTGCAACAGGCAGCCCCGTTCACTCTCCCGATCGTAGAAGCTGCAGTCGATGAAGCGGCTATCGCTCAAATCCAGCCAGGAGAAGTTGCAGCCGATAAAGCGGCACTCCGAGAACTGCTCCCCCTCCACATCCTGTTGCTCGAACCGGACATCCACGAACTGCTTGCCTCTGATCATCGGAAAACTCCTGCAAAAACGGCTTCATATGCTGACTTTATCCGCCAAAAACGGTAATGTTACATGTAACATCCACGCTGGACACCCCTATGAGCCCCACCCGCAAGCGCCGCCCCACCCTGCAAGATATCGCCGACCAGACCGGCGTGACCAAAATGACTGTCAGCCGCTATCTGCGCGACCCGCAGACCGTAGCGGAGGGGACCCGCGAGCGGATCGCAGCTGTAGTGGAAGAGCTGGGTTATATCCCCAATCGGGCGCCGGATATTCTCTCCAACGCGACCAGCAAGGCGATCGGCATCCTGATCCCCTCCCTCTCCAACCAGGTATTCTCGGCGGTGATCCACGGCATCGAGTCGGTGACCCGACCGGCCGGTTACCAGACCCTGCTGGCCCACTACGGCTATAGTCCGGAGCGGGAGGAGGAGCAGGTCGCGTCCCTGCTCTCCTATCACGTGGATGGGCTGATCCTCTCCGACAGCCAGCACACCGAACGCACCCGCAAAATGATCGCCACCGCCGGCATTCCGGTGGTGGAGACCATGGACCTGCCGCAAACCCCCATCGACATGGTGGTCGGCATGGATCATAGAGCCGCGGCCCGGGCCATGGTAACAGAGATGCTGCGCCGGGGCCGACGCAAGGTGGTCTATCTGGGGGCGCGGCTCGACGTGCGCACCCAGCTGCGGATGGAGGGTTACTATCAGGCGATGACCGACTTCGGCCTCACCGGCCAGCATCTGCTGACCGAACAATCCTCCAGCTTCACTCTGGGGGGCGAGCTGCTGGATCAGGCGCTGGTACGCTATCCCGACCTCGACGGCCTGTTCTGCACCAACGATGACCTGGCGGTGGGCGCCCTGTTGCAGTGTCAGGCCAAGTGGATCCCGGTGCCCCAGCAGATCGCCATCGCCGGTTGCAACGCTCTCGATATCGGCCACGCCATGACCCCCAAGCTGGCCAGTATCGCCACCCCGCGGGAAGCGATCGGTCGGGAGGCGGCCACCATGCTGCTGGCTCGTCTCAGCGGCCAATCCCAACCCGACACCCGCAAGGATATCGGCTTCTCCCTCTATGTCGGGGAGAGTCTGGGCTAACCCCCCAGCCATCATGGCGTGTTTACCCGCAATGATGGCGCATACTGCAACCTCTTATCACCATCCTCTGCTCTATGCTGGCCCGGCATTACAGCCACATTTCAGGAGCAGAAAATGAACAACACCGAACGATTGCGAGCCTGCCTGCAGCGCGTTGTCTGCGATCCTCGTTTTACCCTGGCCGAGCTCGACCAGTGGTTCACCCCGGACTACTGCCAGCAGGTGAATGGCGAGCAGCTCGACTACATTGCCTTTTGCCAGCACATTGTGGCGCTGAGAGCTCATCTGGCCGAAGCCACTATCGAGTTCGTCGCCACAATCGCGCAAGGGGACAGGGTGCACTCGACCCATGTGGTGCGATCTACCCGCCACGATGGCGCCCCGCTGGTCTGCAAGGTGAGCGGTCTCTTCACCTTTCGCGACGGCAAGATCTGCCAGACCGACGAGGTGACCTGCCTGCTGAGCGGCAGCAAGCAGGATGCCGACATAGGTTCACGACGCTGAGCCACGCCGGGCGAAGCGCTGGAGCGCGCGGGAGAAGGCGGCGGGATCTTCGTAACCGAGCAGGTCGGCAATCTGCACCGATGTGAACCCCTGATACTGCAACTGACGGGCCCGCCCCATCACCACCTGCTCGCGCCACTGGCGGAAGGTACAACCCAGCTGCTGGAGGAAAAGCCGGTTGAGGGTGCGCAACGAAGCGCCGCAATCCATGGCCAGCTCGGCAAGCGTGGTGTTGATGGAGGGTGCCTGACAGAAACGCTCCAGCACCCGCAGCAGGCGCGGGTCGAGGTTGGCCGCCAGCGCAGGCTGGGCCGCTTGCGGGGCAGCTCGCGCCAACTCGTGGCCAATCACCGTTAGATAGGCCTCCCGCTCGGCCCCCTCCTCCAAATCGATCAGGCGGGCAAAAAGCCCTGCCAGCAGCGGCGTTACCTGCCGCAGACCAAAAGGGGCTGATGCGGACGAATCGGTATAGATAAGCGACAGGCGAGAGTGGCGCAGCACGCGAAACTCGTGCTCCCAGCCCGCCGGAAAAAAGCAGAGCTGGCCGGCAACCAGCAGCTCGCTGGCAGCACCGCCGGTGATAACGCCGCCACCTTCTTGCATGTAGCAATACTGGGCCTGCGGATGGCAGTGCAGCGGAGTGAAGTGCCCTTGCGGGCAGGAGCGATGGAGAAAGGACATATCGGCCAGCCGGATAAGAAACCGACCACGACCATAAGGGAGCAGACGGCACCCTGTAAATGGCTTTTCCGCCGTCAGAATGGCCAAAAGAAGCAGGCCACCCGAGGGTGGCCTGTTTGGTTTTCTGCACAACTGATGCTTAGCGTTTAACCAGTTCAACCGCTTCGCGGGAGAGGCGGGTTACCTCTTCCCAGTTGCCGCTCTTGACCGCATCGGCCGGCAGCATCCAGGAGCCGCCGACGGTGGCCACGCACTTGAGTGCCAGATAGTCGGCCACGTTTTTCGGGCCGATACCGCCGGTCGGGCAGAACTTCACCTGGGGCAGCGGCGCGGCAATGGCGGAGAGCGCCTTGGTGCCGCCGTTCGCTTCGGCCGGGAAGAACTTCAGGTGGTCATAGCCCGCTTCCAGCGCCTGCATCACTTCAGACGGAGTTGCCACACCCGGGATCAGCGGCGCGGTGCTCTTGGCCGCGTGGGCCAGCAGGGCCGGGGTCATCCCCGGGGAGATGACGAAGCGGGCACCGGCGGCAACGGCTGCGTCAAACTGCGCGCAGTTGAGCACGGTACCGGCACCGACCATGGCATCCGGCATCGCCTTGGCGATGAGGGCGATGGCATCAAGCGCCACCGGGGTGCGCAGGGTGATTTCGAAGACAGAGATGCCGCCGTCGAGCAGCGCCTTGGCCATCGGCAGGGCCTGATCCAGCTCGTTGATAACCATCACGGGTACCAGCGGGGAGGCGGCAAACACCTCGGCCGGGGTCACTTTCCAGTTCTGCATAGCTCTTCCTTAGTCAAAGATGGTAGCGCCACACTCGGCGCTCGATACCGCGCGACGCATCACGCTGAACAGTTCACGGCCCCACCCCTCTTGTTCCAGAGTGAGGTCAATCTCGGCCTGGGTACGGCCACTCAAATCGGTCAGGCAGTCGAGGCTGCCGTTTACCGCATCAACCCGCAGCAGGTCGCCGTCAGCAAGCAGGCCGATGGCCCCGCCGTGCAGCGCTTCCGGGGTGACGTGGATGGCGGCCGGGATCTTGCCGGAGGCACCGGAGAGGCGGCCATCGGTGACCAGCGCCACCTTGTAACCCGCCTTCTGCAGGTTGCCGAGCACCGGCATCAGCTTGTGCAGCTCCGGCATGCCGTTGGCGGCCGGGCCATTGTGGCGCACCACGATCACGGCGTCCTGATTGAGATCACCCGCCTTGTAGGCCGCTTCCACCGCATGCTGGGAGGAGAAGACCCGCGCTGGCGCTTCAATCACCCGATACTCGGGAGCCACGGCAGAGACCTTGACCACGGCACGGCCCAGATTGCCCGCCAGCAGCTTGGTGCCGCCGGTGGCCTGGAATACGCTGCCGGAAGGTGAAAGCACGCTCGCATCGCCGCTCTCGCCCACCGGCTGCCACACCAGCTGGCCATCGACCAATGCCGGACGGCTGAGGTAATCCTGCATCTCGCCAAAGACCGGAGTGGCATCCATGTGGATCAGCCCCTCTTGCGCCAGACGGCGCATCAGGCCGGGCACGCCGCCTGCCTGCTCGAAGGCGTTTACATCGGCCGGGCCGTTCGGGTACATGCGAACCAAGAGCGGCACCACGTCGGAGAGATCGCTGATGTCATCCCAGGTCAGTACCAGACCGGCGGCGCGGGCCAGCGCCACCATGTGGATGCTGTGGTTGGTACTGCCGCCGGAGGCGAGCAGGGCCACCAGTCCGTTGACCAGCGAGCGCTCGTCCAGCACCTCGCTCAGCGGGCGATAGGCCGGGGAACCCGGGATCATGGCGCTGATGCGGCGGGCCGCTTCGGCGGTCAGGGCGCGGCGCAGCTCGCTATGCGGATGCACAAAGGCTGAGCCCGGCAGCATCAGGCCCATGGCCTCGAACACCAGCTGGTTGGTGTTGGCGGTGCCGTAGAAGGTGCAGGTACCTGCCGCGTGGTAGGCGCCGCACTCCATCTCCAGCAGGGCATCACGGCCCACTTCACCGGCGGCGTACTTCTGACGCACCTTCACCTTCTCGTCATTGCTGATGCCGCTCGCCATCGGGCCGGCAGGAACAAATGCCGTCGGCAGGTGAGCGTGGGAGAGGGCCCCCATGATCTGACCCGGAGCGATCTTGTCGCAGATGCCGAGCAGCAGGGTGGCATCGAAGGTGTTGTGAGAGAGCGACAGCGCGGTCGCCTGGGCGATCAGGTCGCGGGAGAAGAGGGACATGTCCATTCCCGGCTGACCCTGAGTCACGCCGTCGCACATGGCGGGCACGCCGCCAGCGACCTGGGCACTGTGGCCCAGCTCGGCCAGCACCGCCTTGATCTGATCCGGATAGCCCTGATAGGGCTGATGGGCGCTCAACATATCGTTGTAGGCGGTGACGATGCCGACGTTGGCGCGGGTCATATCGAGAATGCGACCCTTCTCGTCACTGCTGCAGGCGGCCACGGCGTGGGCCAGGTTGCCGCAGGCCAGCGCGGCGCGGGTCTTGCCCTGCTCTGCCTGACGCTGGATGCGGGCCAGAAATGCCTGACGACGGACGACACTGCGCTCGCGGATGCGGGCGGTGACGTCGGAAATTACCTGATGAATCATTGGGCTTGCTCCAATGCAGTGACGGCGCGGTCAACCACCTGTTCGAAGGTGCCGTCTATATCAATGTGGAATACACCGGCTTCGCCATCCGGGCGCTCCAGAGTATCGAACTGACTTTGTACCATGCTTTCACGCATGAAGTGGCCCTTGCGGGCACGCATCCGCTCGAGGATCAGCGGCTGGCTGCCATCGAGGAAAATGAAGCTGACCGACTCGTTGCCTTCGCGGATCTGGTCGCGGTACTTCTTTTTGAGGGCGGAACAGACAATGATGCCGGTCTCGTTCTTCTGCTCGAGACTGTAGGCGGCGTCGCGGATCCGCTCCAGCCAGGGGGCACGATCCTCATCGTTGAGGGGGTTGCCGCCAGCCATCTTCTGGATGTTGGCCTTGGGGTGCAGGTCATCACCATCGATGAACTTGGCGCCCAGCGCTTCGGCCACTTTCAGACCCACGCTGGATTTGCCGCTACCACACACACCCATCACGATAATGCACTTACCCGCCATAATTTGACCTCTGTCCCACTTTTCAAAAAACCAGCTGTTGATGGGTTCTAATCTAACACGTTACCGGTAACATGTTACCGGTAACGATTAAAAATGTGAAGTCTGCCACAGACTGAGCAAACCCATAGTCACCTGGGCATATGATGTTGAGCCCTTGCCATAAATCTAAATAAATCATAAAGATATGGTTTGCCGACGGATCGGCAAGGTGTCACGACTGAACTTGGAAAAAGGAACGCATAACAATGTCTGACCTCTCCCTGATCATGACAGCCGCCGGCTCGATTGTGCTGCTGCTCTTCCTGGTGATGAAGGCCCGGCTCCACGCCGTGGTAGCCCTGATCCTGGTCTCCATGGTGGCGGGTCTCGCCGCTGGCATGAACCCGGCCGATATTGCTGCCACCATCCAGAAAGGGATGGGTGGCACCCTCGGTTTCGTCGCCGTGGTGGTGGCGCTGGGCGCCATGTTCGGCAAGGTGATGGAAGTGACCGGTGCCCTCGACCGGGTGGCTCACACTCTACTCGGCAAGTTCGGCGTCAAGCGCGCCAACTGGGCCATGGCCCTGACCGGCTTTGTCTGCGCCCTGCCGCTCTTCTTTGACGTGGCCGTGGTGCTGCTGATCGGTGTCGCCTTCGCCATCGTCCGTCGTGGCGGCGGCAGCGTGGTGAAGATCGGTATCGCTCTGCTGGCGGGTATCGCCACTTGCCAGGCCTTCCTTATCCCGGCGCCGGGCCCGATCCTGGTGGCATCCCAGCTGGGTGCCGACTTCGGCTACATGATCCTGTTCGGCCTGATCGCCGCCGTACCGGCACTGATCCTGGCGGGCCCGCTGTTCGGTGACTTCATCAGCAAGATCGTCGATGTACCGCTGCCTGCCGATGCCCAGAACAGCGTTCACGATGACAGCAAATCCCTGCCCTCCTTCGGGCTGGCCATGGGCCTCATCGGTTTGCCGCTGCTGCTGATCGGCCTCAAGACCATCGTCGGTCGCTTCGTCGAGGCGGGCTCCACCCTGCACAACTGGCTGGAGTTCATCGGCCACCCCTTCACCGCCATCATGGTCGCCTGTCTGGCCGCCTTCTATCTGCTGGGTATTCGCCGCGGCATGTCCCGTGACGAGGTGATGAGCGTCTGCAACAGCGCCATCCAGCCCGCCGGTGTCATCATCCTGGTGACCGGTGCCGGTGGCGTGTTCAAACAGGTACTGGTTGATTCCGGCGTAGGCGCCGCGCTGGGCAACATGCTGGCCGACTCCGGTCTGCCCATCGTCGCGCTGGCCTTCATTCTGGCCGCTGCGGTACGGGTGATTCAGGGCTCTGCCACCGTCGCCATGCTGACCGCCTGCGGTCTGGTGCTGCCGATGCTGGAGCCGCTCGGCCTGAACGGTGCCCAGCTGGCTGCCGTCACCATCGCCATCGGCGGCGGTGCCATCGTGCTCTCCCACGTCAACGACTCCGGTTTCTGGCTGGCCAACCGCTACCTCGGCCTGACCGAGAAGCAAACCCTGCAGACCTGGACCGTGATGGAAACCATCATCGGCACCACCGGCGGCGTGATGGCGATGATCATCTATAGCTTCCTCTGACAAGGGCGAAATGCTGACAAAAAGGCCTCACTCGTGAGGCCTTTTTCATCTTTCTGATGATTCTTTCTTTGGCTGAGAGGGCGAGATTGCTAGAATCGCCTATTCATCGCTCCGAGTGGAACGCTTAACCCCGTGATTTCAGGTTTATCTATGCATTCATCGGCCCATTATCGACAACTGCTGGCGCGCCTGCCCCAGATCGCCGTCGCTGCGGATCAGTTTGAAGTGCTCTACAGCGCCCAGGATTTCAAACGCCGCATTCTTGCGCTTATCGCCAGTGCCACCCGGCGCATCTATCTGGTCGCGCTCTATCTGCAGGATGACGAAGCGGGCCGGGAGATCCTCTCCGCCCTCTACGCCGCCAAGCAGCGCAATCCGGCCCTCGACATCAAACTGTTCGTCGACTTCCACCGTGCCCAGCGCGGCCTGATCGGCAAAGGCAAGCAGGGCGGCAACCACCTGATGTATCAGGCCATGGCTGCCGAACACGAGCACCAGATCGAAATCTACGGTGTGCCGGTCAAAGGGCGCGAGCTGCTCGGCGTGCTCCACCTCAAGGGCTTCATCTTTGATGATGTGGTGCTCTACTCCGGTGCCAGCCTCAACGACATCTACCTGCACCAGCAGGATCGCTACCGCTTCGATCGCTATCACCAGATCACCAGCCCGGAGCTGGCCCGCAGCATGGTCAACTATGTGGATGACCTGTTCGTGAAGAGCGACGCGGTGCAGCGACTGGATCACAGCGATATCCCCAGCGCCAAACAGCTGAAGGGGCCGATCCGCCGCTTCAAGCAGAACCTGCGCCAGAGCCATTACCGTTTCAGCACCATGCCGGTCAACACCCAGGAGGTGGCCGTCACCCCCATGGTGGGTCTGGGCAAGCGCAACAATCAGCTCAACCTGATGATCCGCAATCTGGTGCGCGCCACCGAGCGGGAGATCTTCATCTGCACCCCTTACTTCAACCCGCCCAAGGAGTTGAGCAAGGATATCGAGGATCTGCTGCAGCGCGGTTGCAAGGTGACCATCGTAGTGGGCGACAAGACCGCCAACGACTTCTTCATTCCGCCGGAAGAGAAGTTCTCCACCATCGGTGGCCTGCCCTATCTCTACGAGACCAACCTGCGCAAGTTTGCCGAGCGCAACCAGCGCCACATCGACGACGGTCGCCTCAACCTGATGCTCTGGTGTTGCGAGCGCAACTCCTACCATCTCAAGGGGATCTTCGTGGATGACGAGTGGGCCCTGCTCACCGGCAACAACCTCAACCCCCGCGCCTGGGCACTGGATCTGGAGAACGGCCTGCTGGTACACGATCGTCGCCACCTGCTGCGCCCCCAGTTCAACGCTGAGCGGGAGAACATCCTGACCAACACCAAGCGGATCAGTCACTTCGATCAGGTGGAGCAGATCCAGGACTACCCGGAACAGGTGCGCAAGCTGCTGGGACGGATCCACAGGGTCAAGGCCCATCTGCTGCTCAAACGCATCATCTGACCCTGGGCGCCATGCGCCCGCACCTTGCCTGTTGGCAACCACACAAAGGCCTCCCGTTTTCGGCAGGCCTTTGTTATATCCGCCGTTTCCCCCGCCTTGGCGGCCCTGCCAGCAGCAACTCGGCTTGCATCGGCCCCTCAACAACCCCTATCATCTGGACATATTTACAGTGTTTTCGGGCATCTAATTGATGAAATTGGATAAAATTCCTCTCGATAGCCTCAAGGGTGTCGGCAGCAAGATGCTGGAGAAGCTCGAGCGGCTGGGGCTGGCCACGGTACAGGATCTGCTGTTCCACCTCCCCCTGCGCTACGAGGACCGTACCCAGGTGTGGCCCATCGGCGATCTGCCGCCCGGCCTGCACGGCGCCGTCGAGGGCGAAATCCAGGACACTCAGCTGGTGATGGGGCGCCGCCGCATGATGGTCTGTCGCATCAGCGATGGCACCGGCACCCTCACCTTGCGCTTCTTCAACTTCACCGCCGCCCAGAAAAACAGTCTGGCGGCGGGCCGTCTGATCCGCTGCTTTGGCGAGGTGCGCCCCGGCAAATACGGGCTGGAGATGGCCCACCCCGAGTACAAGCTGCTCGGCGAAGAGCAGGCCGGTCAGACCGAAGAGGCGCTCACCCCCGTCTACCCGACTACCGAAGGACTGCGCCAGCTCACCCTGCGCAACCTCACCGATCAGGCGCTGGCCCAGCTCGACCTCTATGGCGTCGAGGAGCTGCTGCCCGCCGGCCTCTATCCCCACCAGATTGAGCTGGCCGCCGCTCTGAAATTGCTGCATCGCCCGCCTCCCTCGGTGGCGCTGCCGCTGCTGGAAAGCGGCCAACATCCGGCCCAGCAGCGACTGGTACTGGAGGAGCTGCTGGCGCACAACCTCTCGGTCCTCAAGGTGCGCGCTCAGGCACAAACCCAGCTGGCCCGCGCCCTCAAACCGGCGCCCGAGCTGGTCGAACAGCTGCTCGGCGCCCTGCCGTTCAAGCCCACCGGCGCCCAGAGCCGGGTGGTGGCCGAGATAAGTAAGGATCTGCAACAGAGCCACCCCATGATGCGGCTGGTGCAGGGGGATGTGGGCTCCGGCAAGACCCTGGTCGCGGCGCTGGCCGCCCTGCAGGCTATCGGCAACGGCTGTCAGGTGGGGCTGATGGCGCCGACCGAGCTGCTGGCGGAACAGCACGCCATCAACTTCGCCAAGTGGCTGGAGCCGCTCGGCATCGGAGTCGGCTGGCTGGCGGGCAAGCAGAAAGGAAAGGCGCGGGAGGAGGCGCTGGCCGCCATCGCCGATGGCAGCGTCAAGATGGTGGTGGGTACCCACGCCATCTTTCAGGAGCAGGTGGTGTTCCAGCGTCTGGCGCTGGTCATCATCGATGAACAGCACAGATTCGGGGTGCATCAGCGCCTCGCCCTGCGCGAGAAAGGGGAGCGGGAAGGGGTACATCCCCATCAGCTCATCATGACCGCCACCCCCATCCCCCGCACCCTGGCGATGACCGCCTATGCCGATCTCGACACCTCGGTCATCGACGAGCTGCCGCCGGGCCGAACCCCCATCACCACAGTCGCGCTGCCCGACAGCCGTCGCGGCGATGTGATCGAGCGGGTCAAGCTCGCCTGCACCGAGGGCAAGCAGGCCTACTGGGTCTGCACCCTGATCGAGGAGTCGGAGGTGCTGGAGTGTCAGGCTGCCGAGGATACCGCCGCCGAGCTGCAAAACCTGCTGCCGGGGCTGCATATCGGGCTGGTGCACGGCCGAATGCGGCCGGTGGAGAAACAGCGGGTGATGGAGGAGTTCAAGGCAGGCATACTGCAACTGCTGGTCGCCACCACCGTCATCGAGGTGGGGGTGGATGTGCCCAACGCCAGCCTGATGATCATCGAGAACCCGGAGCGACTGGGACTGGCGCAGTTGCACCAGCTGCGCGGCCGGGTTGGCCGGGGTGCGGTGGCCTCGCACTGCGTGCTGCTCTATCATGCCCCCTTGTCCAAGACGGCCCAGAGCCGGCTCGGGGTGCTGCGGGAGACCAACGACGGCTTCCTCATCGCCCAGCGCGATCTGGAACTGCGCGGCCCGGGGGAACTGCTCGGCACCCGCCAGACAGGTCTGGCCGATCTCAAGATCGCCGATCTGGTGCGGGATCAGCCGCTTATTCCGCAGGTGCAAAAAATGGCGCGCTTCCTTATGGATAGGCACCCGAGTCATGTCGAACCCTTGATACGACGCTGGCTCGGCTTACGGGATCACTATTCCAATGCCTGATCGAAATAGATGCAGAAGATGGGCACATCTCCTTATGGATAGGCATCCGAGTCATGTCGAACCCTTGATACGGCGTTGGCTCGGTCTGCGAGACCACTACTCAAACGCCTGACAACACACCCCAAAACAGGAGGAAAGCAACCATGAATTCCTGGCTACGCGGCCTGCTCTACACCTTCGCCTTCCTGCTGCTGTTTGTCTGGGTTGCCCTCGGCCTGTTCGACGCCGAGCGCGCCAAAGGCCCCATCGCCAGCTGGATCAGCCAGCAGACCGGCGTGCCGGTCACCATAGGGCGACTGGTGTTCAACCCGCTCCACCCTTACACCCTGCTGGCAGAGCAGGTACGCTACGGCGATGCAGTCTCCCTCGACAAGATCTATCTGGAGATCGAGAGCATCGACTGGCTGAGCCGCGACGTGCGCATCGCCCATCTCGATCTCATTCGTCCCGCCATCAAGCTGCCGCTGCCTCAATCGTTATCCAATCTGCTACCGAGCCTGCCGGTGCACTCCCTCACCATCAGTGACAGCACTATCGATCGCCTCAGTCTGGAGAGCCCCGAGCTGACCCTGCGCGGTCTCAACGCCACCCTGAGCGACTGGGAGCTGATCGATCCGAAACGGCAGCCACAGGCCAACCTGAGCCTCAATATCGGCCAGCTGGAGACCCCGCAATTAACCTTCGCCCGTCTCAACCTGCAAGGACGGCTGGAGGGGGAAGTGCTGCGCAGCGACAAGCTGGTGACCAACCTGTTCGACGGTCTGCTGGAGACCGGCATGGTCCTGGACTGGCCCGCCCGCACCCTGCAACTGCACGATCTCAAGGCGCGCGGCATGCGGGTAGAGCTGGGTGACCTGACACAGCAAGGCTTTCCGCAGCGCTTCCCGTTGCAAAGAGTGTCGCTGGATCGCGGTCAGCTGGACGGCGTCAGCCTCAACGACATCAATCAGGAGCTCTCCTTCAACAACTTCAGCGGCCAGCTCACCGCCTTCAACTGGCAGGCGGGCAACCAGCCCACCGGCTATCTGAGCGGCACCCTGGGCGACATGGGCCGTGGTCTGTTCCAGCTGGAGGAGATCAAGGGCAAGCTCGCCTTCTCGCCCCAGCAGATCGACGGCGAACTGCAGGGCAAGGCCTATGAAGGGGCGTTCAATGTCGAGCTCTCCCTCGATACCCAGCAGCAGAAGCTGACCCTGAAAGACGTGGCGCTAAGCGGCATGGATATCAGCCTGCCACAGGGGTGGTGGCAGGATTGGCAGGGCTGGCTCCCGCAGCAGGTCGATATCCGCAAGCTGGCGTTCGACAAGCTTAAGGTGCTCTCCTTCGACGATTCCATCCCTCTGTCGCTGACCGGCTGGCAGCTCTATCTGAGCGATCTCGCCCTGCGCGATAACCAACCCGGCCCGCTGCTCGGCCGTGCCCGTATCGAGAGCAAGTGGTTCGAGCTGGTGTGGGATGGCCTCAGCGCCCGCAACGGCGAGCTGGATGGGGAGCTGACCCCCAGCTCCTGGCAACTGGGCAAGCTCACCAGCTCGCTGCCGGATGAGGGCAGCCTCAGCATGAGCGGCCAGTGGGGCCGCGAACCAGGCCAGAGCAGCCGCCTCCAACTGCAGGCGACCAAGCTGGATCTGCAGCAATGGGGCAAGATACTCCACTCCCCGGTCTCCTTCGCTGGCAAGGCGGACGTGAGCGCCGACCTGCAAGCCGAACACGGCAAGACAGCTGGCGAGTGGCGCCAGACCCTGCAGGGCAGCTTTGCCCTCGATGCCGACGAGCCGTTCTGGGACAAGGTGAAGATCGACCCGCTGCTCGATGAGTGGTTCAAGGGGTCGACCCCGCCCACCCTGACGCCGGATCAGCTGTGGCAGGCGATGCAGGAGGGTGACACCCCCTTCTACCGCATCAAGCTGCAGGGCAAGATCGACAAGGGGCAACTACAAGTCGAGCAGGCTGGCGCCTCCACCATCACCCATCTGCTGGCGCTGCAAGGGGGGATCGATCTGGTCAACGAGCAGTGGCAGCTGGATCTGGGGATCCTCAACGGCAACCGCTGCGCCGAGCTGCTCGGCCAGTGGCGCGGGCCGCTGACGGAACCCACGCTGGCCTGGAGCTTCCCGCAGAAGCAGGACGCCTGCGGCTGGGAGGTGGGGGTACGCTATCCACCACAAGGCAACAGCGCCCCGCTCTGGCGACCGGCTCCCGCAACGAAAGCCCAAGCCCAAGCCGAGCAGGCGACCAACAGCCCGCAAGGGTAAAAACAGACAAGGCCTCATGATGAGGCCTTGTTGTTTGATGGGGAAACGACGCGGTTACTGACCCGGGCGGCGGGGCGGCTGCACCACATAGTGACCGCAAAACTCCGCCGCCAGCTTGCCGCCGCTGAACAGCTGGATCTTGAGGCTGAAGGTGGCAGGCTCCCCCCGTTTGAGCGGCTGCAGCACGGCGGGCATCCCCTCGCGGGCCACTCGCGCCTCGGGCTCCTCATCGACCGGGCCATGATATTTGATGGTGCTCTCGGCCAGCACCGGCTCGCCCACCAGCCCCTCCTCTTTAAGCTGCAGCCAGATCAACCCCCAGCCCGCCAGCACACACTGGCTGTAGACACTGCCGGCGAACATGCTGCCATGCACGTTGAAGTTGGCCGCCAGATTGGCCTTGAGGTGGAAAGTCTGGCCATCGTAGTGGCTGATGTGCATCCCCATCTTCTCGCTGATGGGCACCCCGCGCGACCAGCGGGTGGTGAGATCCTGACACCACTCCGGCCGATACTGGATGGTCTGCAACGGGCTCAGGGATTTGATCATCTGACGATGGGGAATGCGGCCAAAGGAGACGGGGCCGCCCCCCACTTCGAGAAAACCGCACTTGCGATAGAACTCCACCGCCTCCTGACGGGCGTTCATCACCAGCCGTTTCACCTTCTCGCTGCGGGCCAGCTGCTCGAGATCCTCCACCATTCGGGCGCCCAGCCCCTGGCCGCGATATTCGGGACGCAGCGCCATAAAGCGGATCTGCGCCTCGTCGCCGCCGATAAAGAGGCGCCCCACCGCGATGGGGGTGCCGTCGGGTGCCAGCATCAGCCGGTGAATGGCAACAGTGTCGTATTCGTCCCGCTCGGAACCGACGGGCAGATTGAAGGGTTTACGCAGAAGCTCCCAGCGTAACTGGTAATAGGCATCCAGCTCGGCGGCTGTCTGAGGGGTGACTACCCGATACATAGTTTCATCCTTGAGTTTGCGCCGACTGGCAGATGGAAGGGCTTACACAGACGTTTCCAGCGCAGCTTGCAGTAAGTACCCGGCTCGGCGCCGTTTGGGGGGTGACCACCCGGTACATAGATCGATCCTTGAGTTACACTGGTCGGAAACCATCTTGCCGTGCAAATTCATGGACTTCAATCTGCAAGCGTACCAAGCCGATCACTTGTTGCACCTCAGCGTCAAACCCCAGCGCCGCCTCACGGTACAGGAAAATGACCAGCACCGCTGGCTGGAGATAGACGGCGTGGTGCAATCCGCCATGTCGCTCGCCGACCCCGCGACCCTCTGTCTGCCCCATCAGCGGGTCATCGCCTGCCTGCTGCCGGAGCGGGCTGAGCAGATCCTCGAACTGGGGTTGGGTGGTGGTGATCTCACCCGCCATCTGAGTCAGCGTTGGCCCGATGCCCGCCACGAGTGCGTTGACCTCGACGAAGAGGTGCTGACCGTTTATCAGCAGTTTTTCCAGCATCAGGAGAGCGATGAACGCGCAGCTCCAGCACTCCATCAGGCCGATGCCCTCGCCTTTCTCGAGCAGAGCGAGCAGCAGTACGACCTCATCCTGCTCGATCTCTTCAGTCAGGATGGCAACCCGCTGCTGCTGTTTCAGGAGCGGCTCTACCGGGCGCTGGCTCCCCGCCTCTGCGGCACTCTGGTGATCAACCTGCTGCCGCGCACTGCACTGGAGCTAACCCACGCCCTGACACTGATAGAACAGTGGATTGGCCCCGCCACCCCCTATCCGGTTGCGGGGCTTATCAACGTGATCGTCCACGTCACACCGCGGGACGAAACATCCTCAGACCTGTAGCCAGAAGGTCGTTGGCCCCTCGTTGACCAGCGCCACCTTCATGTCGGCGGCAAAACGGCCGGTTTCGGTCGGGATGCCGCTGGCGGCGGCCTTGGCCACGATGTAGTCATAGAGCCGCTCGGCCTCACTCGGGTGAGCACCGCAGGAGAAGCTGGGGCGCATCCCTCGCTTGGTATCCGCCGCCAGGGTGAATTGGGAGACAACCAGCAGACTGCCGCCGATCTGGCTGACATTCAGGTTCATCTTGCCCTCCTGATCCGGAAAGATGCGATAACCACTGACCCGATGCAGCAACTTGTCGGCCTTGGCCTCATCATCCCCCTGCTCCACCCCGAGCAGCACCAGCAATCCCTGACCGATGGCGCCGGTCACCTCCCCCTCGACAGTCACGCTGGCCTCGCTGACCCGCTGAATCAATGCAATCACATCCCTCTCCTTTGAAAACAGAACGACCGCCCCCTCGTAGGGGCGGTCGTCGATGCTACCAATAAACCGGTGGGCAAGGCGATGGCTTAGCCAAGCTCCTCACTCGCCGGTTTCTCATATTCACCGAGGCAGGCCGTGGTTTCAGCCCCCAGCAGCACCACCAGCCAGCTGAGATAGACCCAGACAAACAGGATCGGGATGGTGGCCAGCGCGCCGTAGATGGCCTGATAGGAGGGGAAGTTGGTGATGTAGATGGCAAAACCGCGCTTGGCCAGCTCGAACAGGGTCGCCGCTACCAGCGCACCGATAAAGGCGTGGATCAGCCGCACCTTGCAGTTGGGTACCACGGTATAGACCAGCAGGAAGGTGAGCACCGAGAAGAGGAACGGCAAACCGCGCAACAGCAGATAACCGATACCGAACAGGCTCTCGGCGCCAAACAGTCGCAGCGAGAAGATGTAGGAGGAGATGGCGATACTGGCCCCGATAAGCACGGGCCCCAGGGTGAGGATCATCCAGTACATGGCAAACGCCTGTGCCAGCGGGCGGCCCTGGGTCGAGCGCCAGATGTAGTTGAGGTTCTTGTCGATGGCGGAGATCAGCATCAGCGCCACCACCACCAGCGCCCCAATCCCCACTGCCGTGGTGTTGGTGGCATTGGCGACGAAGCCGTCGATGTACTCCTTGAGCATGTCTCCCGCAGTCGGCACGAAGTTGTGGTAGACGAACTGCTCTATCGCCTGCTTGAGGCTCTGGAACACCGGGAAGGCGGACATCATGCCAAAGACCACGGCGATCATCGGCACCAGTGAAAGCAGGGTGACATAGGCCAGATAACCGGCGGTAACCGTCAATCTGTCCTGCTGGAAACGGCCCCAGACAAACTGGGCAAAGTGGCGACCATCATGGCGCAAGAAGGAGAGGGCGTGGGCCAAACGGCCACTGACAGGCTGCTGCATCTTGATTCTCGTTAGCGTCATAGTGGCAATATTGTGTCAGAGGAGAGAGCTGTTTGACCACCTTTGAACCCGATTTGCCTCCATATGCCCCAACCTGTTACCCGGCTGGCGTCTCTGGCTGTCGCCAGAAGCAGAGATAAAAACGGCCCCGCTATGGGGGCCGTTTGCAACGCCGGATTACAGCATGTAGTCCGCAGGCAGCTCGATGCGGGCGACGCCGGAGGCCACCGCCGCCAGCGCCACGGCGCGGGCAACCCGTGGCAGCAGACGGGCATCCATCGGCTTGGGAATGACGTAATCCTTGCCGAAGGCGAGCTCGTTCACCCCGGCGGCGGTCAGCACCTCGGCCGGCACCGGCTCCTTGGCCAGCGCGCGGATCGCCTCGACCGCAGCAATCTTCATGGCATCGTTGATGCGGCTGGCGCGGGCGTCGAGGGCACCACGGAAGATGAAGGGGAAGCAGAGCACGTTATTGATCTGGTTCGGGTAGTCGGAGCGGCCAGTGCCCATGATGAGGTCGCTGCGTACGGCGTGGGCCAGCGCAGGCTTGATCTCCGGATCCGGGTTGGAGCAGGCGAAGATCACCGGATTGGGCGCCATCAGGGCGACCGCTTCGGCGGGCAACACGTCGGGGCCGGAGACACCAACAAACACATCCGCCCCTTCGATGACATCCATCAGGGTGCGCAGCGGGGTCTCGTTGGCGAAGCGCTGCTTGTACTTGTTGAGATCGCTGCGGCCGGTGTGGATGACACCCTGACGATCCAGCATGAAGATATTGTGCGCCCTGGCGCCACACTTGATCAGCAGATCCATACAGGCGGTGGCAGCAGCCCCCGCCCCCATGCAGACGATGCGGCTGTCACTGATCTGCTTGCCCTGCACTTCCAGCGCGTTGAGCAGACCGGCTGCGGTAACGATGGCGGTACCGTGCTGGTCATCGTGGAACACCGGAATATCGCAGCGCGCGATCAGCGCCTGCTCGATCTCGAAACACTCAGGCGCCTTGATATCTTCCAGATTGATGCCACCGAAGGTATCGGCGATAGCCGCCACCGTGTCGATAAACTGCTGGCTGGTCTCGTGCTTCACCTCGATGTCGATGGCGTCGATGCCGGCGAAGCGCTTGAACAGCAGGGCCTTGCCCTCCATCACCGGCTTGGAGGCCAGCGGTCCCAGATTGCCCAGACCCAGAATGGCGGTGCCGTTGGAGATGACGGCCACCAGATTGCCCTTGCCGGTATAGCGGTAGGCATCGGCCGGGTTGGCGGCGATCTCGCGCACCGGCTCGGCAACACCAGGGCTGTAGGCCAGCGCCAGATCGCGGGCGGTTTCGGCAGGCTTGGTCAGGGCGATGGCAATTTTGCCCGGTACGGGCAGGGCGTGGTAATCGAGTGCTTCTTGACGCAGATCGGACATGGGGGACCCCGATGTGGTTGGTGCAAATGAGGTGCCGACAGGGGGCACGCAGAAGGGCGGGGATCATAAAAGAAAGCGGTGGGCATGCCCAGCAGATCATGCTGTCACCAGCCAGATCAGACCAGTTATTTCAGCACCTTACCCCACCCACACCTACCACTTTAGTTATAGATCCTGCTGTATGGGGGTAAAAATGGTGCAAAAAGGGCGGCAAGTTGGCCTTGCCGCCCTTTCTGTCAGAGTTGTAGACCTGACTCAGTTGCCCAGATAGACCGGCAACAGATTTGCCATCGACAGGAAGTGGAACAGCGCGGTCGCCAACCCGAACAGGATCAGCAGCCAGGCCATCAGCTTGCCGCCGGGGGTAACGAAATGGGGAGTCACTTCGCCCCGCTCGGCCCGCGCCCGGGTGCGCAGCACCAGCAGTGCCGGGATGATGCAGGTCCAGATGGTGGCGGCGGCACCGGCATAGCCGATGGCCAGCAGGAAGCCGAACGGGAAGAGCAGGGAGAGCAGCAGCGGCGGCAGGAAGGTGACCGCCCAGGTCTTGCAGCGACCGGCGCGGCTGTTGTCGAACTTGAACAGATCAGCCAGATAGTCGAACACCCCGAGCCCCACCCCGATAAAGGAGGAGAGGATGGCCGCCATGGAGAAACCGTTGATGGCACTGGCCACCTTCTCCGATTCGATCACCCCTGAAAGCGCGGAGAGCAGCACACTCACATCGCCCCCCTTGGCAATCACCGGAGCAAAATCCTGACGGGGCAGGTTGCCGAAGATCCCCAACAGCCAGAGCACGTAGAGCGCCAGCGCGATCAGGGTTCCTCCCAGAATGGCCCATCTGGCCTGCTGCTCGTTCTGGTAGTAGGCACGCAGGGAGGCCACCGAGTGGTGATAGCCGAACGAGGTGAGCGCCACCGGCAGCATCGCCATAGCATAGGGAGCGTAGCGGCTCTCGCTGCCCGCCAGATCGAGCAGGGTCGGCAGCTTGATACTGCCGAGCAGACCGGCCACACCGAGGGCGAAACTGAGGATCATGAAGGCGATCAGCACCACAGAGATGCGGTCAACGGCGCGGGTAGAGTGCCACACCACCGCAGAGAAGAGCGCCACGAACAGCACGGACGCGAGCTTGCTGTCGATCCCCAGTATCCCCTGCAGGATGGCACCGGAGGAGGTGATATAGGCGTAGAGCAGAATACCGCCAACAAAGTAGACCGAGAGGTTGTTGAGGAGATTGAGCTTCTCCCCCAGCAGCTCGCGAGTCACGGTATTGAAGGAGACCCGCATATCGTGGTGCTGGAAGGATTCCAGCAACATCCAGCCGGAGAGGGTCATCATCACCATGGTGACGGTCAGCGCCAGCACCGACCAGAGGGTCCAGGCCCCCGCCCCCGAACTTGGCAGACCGAGCATGCCGGCCCCCACGCAGACGCTGGCAATGATGCAGGCGCCCCCCAAAATTGACGGTTTTTTCTTCATAATCCCTTCTTTTTCTGACTGATTATCTATCCGCGGTAAACAAGACCGCGGCATGATGCCAGCCTTTGCCATGAGACGCCTACCACTATCTGCCATAACCGGGCATGGCCGCCGCATAAAAAATGCCCAAAACGGGGCACTCTATAAGCGGAAATGGTGTGAAGAGGGGTTAATCCATCACCGGGATACCTGCCCTGGCTTCGGCCTGACGGGCGATGGCCTCGGTCATCCCCTGAAAAATGAAGAGGTGGAACGGCAGCATGGCGAGCCAGTAGGCCAGCCCCCAGGCGCCCTGCGGGTGCCAGTGAGCGGTGACCCGGATGCGGGTCAACCCGGACTCCTCCGGCAGGATGTTGAACTCCAGCCGCCCGACACCCGGGGCCTTCATGTTGAACAAGAGATCAAGCCTGCGCCCCTCATCCACCCCGAGGATCTGCCAGGAGTCGAGCATGTCCCCCTTCACGAAACGATCGGGATTGGTGCGGCCACGGGTGCGGGCCGGGCCGCCGATCAGATGATCCATCCATTCACGCACCACCCACAGCTCGTTCATGTAGAAGTAGCGCTGCTCACCCCCCAGCTGCTGCAACACCTGCCACACCACCTCGGGCGAGGCGAGGCAGATGGCCTCGCCGCTGGCGGTACGGTCGTAGAAGCCATATTCGGGATGGCGCCAGCGCAGGCCGAGCGGCGTCTCCTGCCCCTGCTGTTCGGCACCCAGCTTCTGCTCCAGCGCCAGACTCTCCGCCAGCGCCTCGTCGAAGCTGAGCAGAGTCTGGGGCAGCAGGGCACGCAGCGGGCCATCGTCGGCCGGAATATCGTGCTTGAGACCGCCCACCAGCGCCTTGGCCACCGGCTGCGGCACAGAGGTGACAAACTGCAGCCACCAGGCGGAGAGGCGCGGACTCAGAAACGGGATGGGAATGATGGGGCAGCGCTTGCCGATATGGGCGGCAAACTTCTGCAACTGCTGCTGATAGCTGAGCAGCTCGGGGCCGACCGCATTGAAAATGCGGCCATCCACCTCGTCGGCCTCCACCAGCCCGCCCAGATAGTGCAGCAGATTGGACAGCGCAATGGGCGGCGTGCGCGAGCGCACCCACTTTGGCGTCACCATCAGCGGCAGGTTGAACACCAGATCCCGCATCACCTCGAACGCCGCCGAACCGGGCCCGATGATGATGCCAGCGCGCAGCTCCACCGTCGGCACACCGGAGTCACGAAACAGCTCGCCGCAATGGCGGCGGGAGTTGAGATGGCGGCTGTTGCACTGCTCGGGCTGGATTGCCCCGAGATAGATGATGCGACGCACCCCTGCAGCACGAGCGGCGGCGGCGAAGTTCTTCACCCCCTGCTGCTCCAGCCGGTGAAAATCGGCCCCCGCCCCCATGGCATGCACCAGATAGAAGACTGTGTCTATGTTCGCCAGCGCAGGCAGCAGTGTGATCGGCTTGAGGCTGTCGGCGAGGCGAAACTCGACCCCCTCAGGCAAGCGGCAGGGACGGCGCGCCCCGGCAATAACCCTGTAGCCCAGGGTTTGCAGGTGAGGCACCAGATAGGAACCGATATATCCTGCCGCTCCCATCACCAGACAGTTACGCATGCGTGCAGCCCTCAGCATCATTGATGCAAGGGGCGCCAGACAGGAATCCACCATAGCCCGCCTCGCCCATCACCAGACAATTTCTCATGTAATTCTCCCTATCCTCACCGATGCAGCTTGTCAGTCAGCCAGCGTGCGCCGCGTTACCTGAAAATGTTCAGCTACAGCGCCACTATCCAGTCTTTTGCCATCCTGCCACGCCACCACCTTGCAACCTAGTACTAACCACTTCCCTGATTAGTCCGATTTGGTGTTAAGCCTTGCTCATTGGCTGGTCGATAACTGACCAGATGTATAGCGCCGAGGGCGAACGTATGCGCATCGATCACTACGACCTCCAGGGGGAGGTGCAATACCGGCAACAACAGGTCCAGAGCCGCAAGGTGCGCAACCTCGGGCCAGTGCCACCCGTCGTCAATCCACCGGAAGGCAACAACGCGGCAGTGGCCGGCGAACGCAGCAGCACCCTGACCCTCACCAGCGCCCTGACGCTGCAAACCGCGAGGCAATCCGCCGCCAGTCAGCAAGCAGCAACACCTCCCGCCCCGCCCGCAGCGGACGTCGGCAAAGAGCAGGATGGCATTCCCGACGATGGGCTGGATAACCGCCAGCGACTGATCAAGCTGATGATCGAGGCGATGCTGGGCCACGAAATCGAGCTGCCCAAGCCGATCAAACCCTCCGAAGAGGGAGGCGATGGAGTGACCCAAGGAGACGCCGCGGCTCAAGCCGCCGAGCCGGATCAACTGGTGGAGGTGACTGACACCCTGCTGCAACAGGAGCAGCTCAACGTGGTGGCATCGGCCAGCGTAGCGACTCGGGATGGTCAGACTATTCAGCTCGATCTCGGCTTTGTGCTCGACTGGCGCCAGCTGGAGGTGAGCCAGCGGCGCACCACCCTCAATGCCCTCAAAGATCCGCTGGTGCTCAGTCTGGATGGCAAGATTGCCGATCTGACCGAGGCACGGGTCACTTTCGATATCGATCAGGATGGCAAAGAGGATAGCCTGCCGGGCTTGAGTGAAGGGAGCGGCTTTGTGGCGCTGGATCGCAATGGCAACGGCACCATAGACGATGGGGGCGAGCTGTTTGGTGCACGCTCCGGCAATGGCTTCGGCGAGCTGGCAACCCTGGATGAGGATGGCAACGGGGTGCTGGATGAGGGGGATAGCCAGTTTTCAGCCCTGCAGTTCTGGCATCCCGAGCACGCCCCTATCGCTCTGGTGGAGCTGGGGATCGGCGCCATCCTGCTACGCCCCCTCGACACCCCCTTCAACCATCTGGGGGAGAGCGGCAATCAGGGGGTGCTGCGCCAATCCGGCCTCTATCTCACCGAACAGGGTAAAGGAGGCTGGGTGCAGCAGATCGATCTGCGGGTCTGAACCCCGCACCCGCATGGCAAACCCGGTCGCTGACGAGAGCTGCCAGCGACCGGCTCCGGCACCATCAACTCAGCTCGGTGGGGTCGATATCCAGACTCCAGCGCACCCTTTTGGTCTCAGGCCAGCCTTCCAGCTCCTTTACCGCCCAGTCCAGCAGTTGGGCCAGCGGTGCCCGGTTCGGCCCCTGCACCAGCAACTGCATCCGGAACTTGCCCGCCTTGCGCTCCATAAAGCCGCTGATGGGCCCCAGCACCTGAACGTGGGGATAGCGGGCGCTGAGCAGGGTATCGGCGAGGCGGGCGAGGAACAGCTGCACCTCGTCACGGCCATTGGCCTCGGCGCGGAACAGCCCCTGATAGCTGAACGGCGGCAGCCCCAACAGGCGGCGCTCTTTCAACGCCGTATCGGCGAAATGGCCATAACCGTTCTGGGTCAGATCCTGCAGCAGGGCATGTTCCGGATGGTGGCTCTGCAGCACTACCAACCCGGGTTTGCTGGCGCGACCGGCGCGGCCCGCCACCTGGGTGTAGAGCTGGGCCAGCTTCTCAGCTGCGCGAAAATCGGCGCTGAACAGGGCACCATCCACATCCAGCAGACCCACCAGCGTCACATCCGGGAAGTGGTGGCCCTTGGCCAGCATCTGGGTGCCGATCAGGATCTTGTACTTGCCCGCCTTGATGTCGCCGAGATGGGCCTCCAGCTCCCCCTTGCGACGGATGTTGTCCCGATCGATGCGCACCACCGGATATTGCGGGAACACCGTCGTGAGCAGCTGCTCCAACTGCTCGGTGCCCACTCCCGATCCGATCAGCTCGTTGCTGCCACACTCGGGGCAGTGGTGGGGCAAGGGGCGCACGCTGTCACAGTGGTGACAGTGCAGCCGTCGTCCGGCCTGATGCCAGGTGTACCAGGCATCGCAACGCTCGCAAGCGGCGCTCCAGCCGCACTGGTGGCAGATCAGAGCCGGGGCATAGCCACGGCGGTTGAGAAACAGCATCACCTGATTGCCCGCCGCCAGATGCTCCGCCATCAGCTGCTCCAACTGGGGGGAGAGCCCGGCCTGCAGCCGCACGCTCTTGATATCCAGGATCACCTGACGGGCGGTCTGGGCGTTACCGGCGCGACGGGTCAGGGTGAGATGGTGATACTTGCCGGTGCGGGCGTTGTGCAGCGTCTCCAGCGAAGGGGTGGCCGAGCCAAGCAAAATGGGAATACCGGCACGATGGGCCCGCATCACAGCCAGATCCCGCGCGTGGTAGCGAAAACCGTCCTGCTGCTTGAAGGAGCCGTCGTGCTCCTCGTCGATGATGATGATGCCGAGGTTGTGAAACGGGGTGAACACCGCGGAGCGGGTACCGATCAGGATGGCGGCGGCGCCGTCGCGGCAGGCGAGCCAGGCGTCGAGCCGTTCCCGATCGTTCATAGCAGAGTTCATCGCCACCACCGGCACGTTGAAGCGGCGCCGGAAGCGGTTGATGGTCTGCGGGGTAAGACCGATCTCCGGCACCATCACCAGCGCCTGTTTGCCCGCCTTGAGCAGGGGCTCGAGGATGCTTAAATACACCTCGGTCTTGCCAGAACCTGTGATGCCATCGAGCAGGAAGGCACCGAACTTGTTGCTCTGGCTGGTAACGGCAGAGACGGCCAATGCCTGTTCGCCGTTGAGGCGCAGCCCCTCCCCCGGCTCGAAACGGGCAGCCCAGTCACCATCGTGGCTCGGCTCCAGCGAGCGCTTCTCCAGCAGCCCCTTCTTCTCCAGCGCGGTGAGAGCTGCGCTCTGGATCTCCTCCTGCTTGAGGGCGGAAGGGGTCTGCGGCCCCTTGCGCAGCAGGGCGAGCGCTTGCTGCTGCTTGGCCGCCCGCTTGAGCTCGTTGATGTCGATAGTCATGCCCGCCTCGGTGGCAAACCAGAACTCCAGTTCACGATAAGCGGCAGGCTCCCCCTTGCGCACCAACACCGGCAGGGCGTGGGGCAGCACTTCCCCCAGCGGATGCTGATAGTAGCTGGCGCTCCAGTTCATCAGCGCCAGAATATCCGGCCCCAGCACCGGCGTCGCATCGAGTACGCGCTTGATGGGCTTGAGCTTGTTGCGGGGCACCTGGCTGTCGGCCGGATGATCAACCACCAGCCCGACCAGGGTCTGGGGACCGAAAGGGATCTCGACCCGGCAACCGGGGGCAGGTAACGGCAGGGGAGAGAGATAGTCGAAGTGACGGCGTAACGGTACCGGGACAGCGACACGAACCAGATCCAGCGTTTGGGAAGAATTCACCAGGGGTTGCCTATTTTTTCTGCGAAGCCACTTGCCTGATCTCAGGCATTTCCTATATTATTCGCAGCCTTTGAAACTGTGTTCAACAATCGTGTGGTGTCCGACAAGAGATCGGATGGCGACACGGCCTATTAATTGAGGTTGTCCATGAAAGCTGGTATCCATCCTGACTACGTAGCCATCACCGCCAAGTGCTCTTGCGGTAACGTCATCAACACTTTCTCTACCATCGGTAAAGATCTGAACCTGGACGTGTGCTCCGAGTGCCACCCGTTCTACACCGGCAAGCAGAAAGAAGTTTCTAGCGGCGGCCGCGTAGACAAGTTCAACAAGCGTTTCGGTGCGATGACCACCAAGAAGTAATTTTACTTCTGAAGAATTCTGAAAAAGGCGCCCAATGGGCGCCTTTTTTACGATCCCTGTTTTTCATCCTTCATGTTCCCACAGCCAGACGCACTCTCCCCTACTGGCCAAATCCTTTGGAACGACGCAAATAGACATACCCCTCACCCGGGCTGCCCCAGCGCGGGCTCCCTGCGTTGTCATAGGCGCGATCCAGCAATCTGACGCTATCGGGGCCAATCCAGATATGCTGCACCAGCGTCGTGGCACCGCCAAAATCGGTGGAGCAATGGCCCACCCGGGTATGACCGGCATATTCGCCGGAGGGGGTGCGGGTCAGCCAGATCTCGCAACCGTGGCGCAAGGAGAGCTGCTGCGGGGTCAGACTGTCGAGCAGGGCGGGATCATGCCAGGCACCGGCAAAATCGGTGGCACGGGGCATGGTCAGCTCTGCCATCAGGATCCTCCCGTCAGGGGCGGGTGAGAAGCGATAGATGCGCTGGCGGAAGGGACGGACGGAGCGCATGCTCAGATACTGCTCGGCATAGACCCAGCGATAGCCCTGATAGCCGGGCCAGATCTCCATCAAGCGCAGCTCGGCACTGGTAAAGCGGCTGTCGTAACTGGCCTGCTCCCGGCTCGTAAAGGCCCCGTTGAACCAGCTGAGTAGCGGCTCCATGCCGAGCTTGAGTGGGGTAGCCTGAGGCGCCGAACCTGCCAACACCAGACAGGAACAGAGCAGCCCGAATACGGCCACCAGCAACTTTGCCATCGAATCCTTCCGAATCATCATAGTGGCGGCGATTATATGAGCGAATTACCCCAATAACAGCCATTACGATCAAATCATTGCCACTCTGGTGCAAAAACCTCACAAGGATGCCAGTCCGCTCACTAAACCCGATATTTTGCCACCGCCTTGTTGAGCAGCTGGGCCTGCTCGTTGAGACCCTCGCTGGATCTCGCATTTTCCTCTGCCATGATGCTCGACTCCTGGGCGATGTCGCGGATGTTGTTGACGTTGCGGTTCACCTCGTTGGCCACCAGACTCTGCTGTTCGATGGCGGCGGCAATCTGGGTGCTCATGTCCATGATGTTGGTAACATCCTGAGTGATCTGCCCCAGCAACTCCCCTGCGGTACTGGCCTGATCCGAGCTGCGGTTGCCCTGCTCGCGGCAGGTCGCCATTACCTCGACGATGCTGCCGGTCTGTTTCTGCAGCGAGCTGATGATGCCGGCAATCTCCTGGGTCGATTTCTGGGTACGGATGGCCAGATTGCGCACCTCATCGGCCACCACCGCAAAGCCGCGCCCCTGATCCCCTGCCCTGGCTGCTTCTATAGCCGCGTTGAGGGCCAGCAGGTTGGTCTGCTCGGCAATGCCACGGATCACGTCAAGCACAGAGCCGATGGTCTCGCTCTCTTTTTGCAGCTGGCTCACCTCGCGGGATGAGCTCTCCAGATTGCCCGCCAGCGAGCGGATCTGCTCGACAGTATTCTCGACCGCAGCCCGCCCCTCCATCGCCTTGTTGTTGGTCGCCTGCGCATTGTTGGCCGCCTGCTCGGTGTTGCGGGCGATCTCTTCGATGGTGGAGCCCATCTCGGTGGACGCGGTCGCCACCATGTCGGTCTCCTGTAGCTGGCGCGCCGCCCCTTCACTGGTGCGTTTGACGTTGGCCGAGAGGTGATCCGCCGCTTCGGTCAGGGTGTGCACGCTCTGCTTCACATCGCCAATCAGGTTGCGAAACCCGCCCAGCATCACGTCGAGATTGCCTGCCAGCTGGGCCATTTCATCTGCCCCGCGCAGCTCTATCTTCAGGCGCAGGTCATTATCCTGACGAATGCGGTTGACGGTATCATTCACCTGAGTAATGGGACGGTCGATGCTGCGCCCCAGCAGCACGCTCATGATGCCGATCAGCACCACAATCACCCCGCCACAGACCAGCATCAGGCTGTTGAGGCGAGCGCTCTGCCGCTCCAGCTCAGCGACAATGTGCTGATCGACGGCGGCAAACCCCTGTTCGGTCTGATGCACCAGATCCCGCATCTGGTTACGCAGCCCTTCATCCTCTTTCAGCCCCAGTACCTGCATCCCCTGCACCAGCGCCACAAAGTCCTGCCGGTACTGCTTGCTGGCCTGCTCCAGCTTGCCGCGATCCGCCTCCGGCAAAGTGGCAAGGCTATCCTGAAAACTCTTGTGCAAGGTCTCGAAACGCTCCAGATACTGGATATCGGAGCGCAGCATAAAGTCTTTCTCCGCCCGCCTCAGTTGCAGCATGGTGATGAGCAACCCCTGCTGATCCAGCTGCTTGAGCCCATTCTCCACCTCATGCACCGCCGCCCGCAGCTTGCCATAGAGCCCCTCCTCTGGCCCCAGACCAATCTTCTGCTGCTGGGCCACCAGATCGTTGAAGGCTTTGCCATAACCGCTGATCTGCTGATCCAGTCTGGTCAGCTCCCCCTCGACGGCCGCCAGATTGTCATCAGTCACCAGCTCCCGGTTGTGCTGGTGAAAGTCAGAGAGCCCCTGATTGAAGCGCTCGACGAAGGTCATATCCTTGCGGATCAGAAAATCCTTCTCGGCCCGCCGCAGGTTGAGCATGGCGATCTCCAGCTGGTCGATATTGCGCTGAGCTTCGGTCAGGTGACGGTGCACCTGGCTGGAGTAGATAAACAGGCCGCTCAGTACCAGCATGGCAACGGCAACCAGCACGGTATTCAGGATCAACTTATGACGGATAAGCACGATGGACCTCTCGCAAACAGACAGTGAACTGCATTGAGCTTATGCAGAAAAGCGGCGACAGGTGATCTGTGCAAGGAATATTCATTGAAATGCCACACCCACTCCTTATACTGGTTGCACCTGTTTCCAGCCGTGGATTTGACACTATGGAATACAATACTTCTGAACTGTGCGACATCTATCAGGACATGGTGGATGTGCTTGAACCCATGCTCTGCTCCTTCGGCGGCCGTGCCTCTTTCGGCGGCGTCATCACCACCGTCAAATGCTTCGAATCGAATGGTCTTATCCGTGAACTCGTCAAAGAGAACGGACTGGGACGCGTCTTGCTGATCGATGGCGGTGGCTCCATGCGCCGCGCCCTGATCGACAGCGACATCGCCACCACGGCGGCCGAGAATGATTGGGAAGGGATTGTCTGCTACGGCTGCGTCCGCGAAGTCGATATTCTGGAAGATCTGGATATCGGCATTCAGGCACTGGCAGCCATTCCGGTCGGTGCCGACAGC
This sequence comes from Aeromonas sp. Lyrl_2, assembly GCF_051948815.1. Classification (NCBI taxonomy): domain Bacteria; kingdom Pseudomonadati; phylum Pseudomonadota; class Gammaproteobacteria; order Aeromonadales; family Aeromonadaceae; genus Aeromonas; species Aeromonas sp. Lyrl_2. Next base: position 106,058 of record NZ_JAYJLJ010000011.1, on the reverse strand, counting down.
AAGGATGTGGGGGAGACCGATCTGCCGGTCAACTTCGGTGGCGTGACCTTCCTGCCCGACGACCACTTATACGCCGATACCACTGGGGTGATCCTCTCCCCCGAGGCTCTCGATATCGAGTAAGCCACAGACAGCGTGATGACGGGAGCCTTGGCTCCCGTTTTTTTATGCCTACAACTTGCTGAAAAATGGCAAAAAAAGAGGGCCAGATAAACTGGCCCTTAACTGGAAGCAATGTGAGCAATGTCGTGCCTTCACAAGAAGTCCATCACGTTGGAACGAATGAAGTCTTTCCCGGAAAACAAGTTAACAATAATCATTCTCATTTAAGTAGGCAAGCGCTATTTGCAGAAAGTGCAAAAAAATTGACCACCGCGAAGGGTGGTCAATCTGGTCAGGCTTGCCGGGTGGCCGTTTGCAGGCTGGATAATCCGGCCTCGCCCACCAGCTTACGGCTGAGGTAGCGCAACAAGACACCGTAGAGCGGCACGAATAAACCAAGGCTTATCAGCAACTTGAATACGTAATCAACGGTTGCGATCTCGACCCAGTGCTCAGCCATGAAAGGATCTGTGGTGCGCCAGAAGGCCACACTGAAGAAAGCGATGGTATCAACCAGATTACCGAACAGGGTGGAGGCCGCAGGTGCAATCCACCACTGCTTGAGCAGACGCAGCCGGTTGAACACCACCACATCCATGAACTGCCCTACCAGATAGGCCATAAAACTGGCCAGCGCGATACGTGCCACAAACAGATTGAATTCGGCCAGATGACCAACGCCCTGGAAGCTCCCTTCGAAGAAGAGCACAGAGAGCGCATAGGAGACCGCCAGCGCAGGCAGCATCACGGTCTGGATAATCTTGCGTGCCAGACCGGCACCGAAGATCCGCACCGTCAGGTCAGTGGCCAGGAAGATAAACGGGAAGCTGAACGCGCCCCAGGTGGTATGGAAGCCAAACACGGTGATCGGCAGCTGCACCAGATAGTTGCTGCTGGCAATGATCAGGATGTGGAACAACGACAGGCGAACGAGCGCCGTTTGGTACTGCGCAGGGGTCAGATTCATCTTGTGACCTTTTTGGTTAATGGGGTTAGGGAACCCATATCGCCACCATTGGCGATAATCGAGGGGCGAGATTATACGCCCCCAAACCGATAGTTCAATCTTTATGCGATTACGCTTGTCCAGGTTGGCCAGCGGCAGAGCAGGCCTTGTGGGCGATAGTCACGCCTTGTGCTGTCTGGCGAGCCAGAGCAGCGCCTCCCGATCCGCCGGGCGCACCGCCTCCAGCCAGCAACCGCTGTAGTGTTCATACTCCAGCCGAAACTGGCTCCCTTCAAACTCCAGCAACCAGCTATGGCGGTCAGCCCCCGCATCCTGATCGAGCGGCTGCAGCTCCCACTCTCGCAACAAGTCCTGCGCCAACAGCGGGAACGTGTCCCAGTCGAGCGCCGGGCAATCCAGCGTCACCACGCCAGCTTCGCTATCTACCTGTTTGATTTGCCAACTCATTCCCTGTCTCTCAGCTACTGCAGGAGAGCTCACCACCGCAATACCATGCCGGAGTCGGGGTGGCGAGATCCTCATATTCGGGTTGTTCATCAAAGGGGCGCTGCAAGGCGGCGAACAGCCGCTCGAACGGCCGCATATCCCCTGCGTCGGCGGCGTCTATCACCTGCTGAGCCAGCGCATTGCGCAGCACATACTTGGGATTGATGGCATCCATCTGCGCCTTGCGCACGGCATCCTCGCTGCCTTCGCGCATTAGCCGCGCCCGATAGCGCTCCAGCCACGCCTGCCAACCCAGTGGTTCAGGCAACAGGACCAGCAGAGATGCGGGCCACGCCCCCTCTTGCGTCACCTCACCGAGACGGCGCAGGAACAGGTGGTAATCCACTTTGTTAGCCGCCAGCAACCGGAACAACTCGCGGAACAGCGCTGGGTCATCCTCCTCCCACACCGCCAGCCCGAGTTTGACCCGCATCAGCTCGGAGTAGTGCAGCATCAGCTGCTGCTCGTACTGGGCCAACGCCGCAGTCAATGCATCACCGTCTACATGGCCAGCCAGCGCCTGCGCCAGCTTTTGCAGATTCCAGTAACCGACCGCGGGCTGCTGATCCAGCGCGTAGCGGCCCGCCGGATCCGAGTGGTTGCAGACAAAATCGGGCACGTAGGCATCGATAAAGCCGTAGGGGCCGTAATCCAGCGTCAGGCCGAACAGCGACATGTTGTCGGTATTCATTACCCCGTGACAGAAGCCCGCCGCCTGCCATTTGGCAATCAACCGCGCGGTGCGGCGCACTACCTCGGCAAACAGTTCGGCACCACTCTCCAGTTCGGGGAAGTGGTGGCGCAGCAGATAGTCGATGAGTGGCGGGATCTTCTCTCCCTGCCCGCTCCAGGCGAAATACTCGATATGGCCGAAGCGCAGATGGCTGGGGGCGGTACGCAGCACGGTCGCCCCGGTCTCAACCTGCTCGCGATAAACGGGCTCCTGGCTGCCCACCAGCACCAGCGCCCGGGTGGTCGGTATGCCGAGGGCATGGAGCGCTTCGGAGGCTAGATATTCGCGAATGCTCGAACGCAATACAGCGCGGCCGTCGCCAAAGCGGGAAAACGGCGTCTTTCCTGCCCCCTTCAGGTGCAGATCCCAGCGCTGACCATCCGGCGCCAGCTGCTCACCCAGCAGCAGCGCGCGACCATCTCCAAGCCGGGGGCTATAACCCCCGAACTGATGGCCCGCATAGACCTGCGCTACCGGCTGCATGCCTAGCAGCACTTTTCCCTCGCCACAACAGGCGATCCAGTCAGCCTCGCTGACGCCTCCCAGCCCCAACTCATCCAGCAAAGCCCGGTTGAGATGAAGCAACCGGGGTTGCTGCAGCGGCTGGGGGGCTACAGGTTCACAGGCCCAGGGCAACTCGGTCGCAAAAGTGTTGATCAACTTCATGGTTGTGCCATTCGTCCCTGCGTATGCTCGTGTCACTCTTTATACTGCCGTCAGCCATGCTTGCGCTAACTGGCGACCATCATTTTTCAATTCAAGGAGAAGAAGATGCAAAAATGGGTATATGCCCTGCCCTTGCTGGCACTGGCGTGGGGTCATCAGGCCAAGGCTGCAGATATCGAGGCAGGCAAGGCCAAGGCGGCGGTCTGTGCTGCCTGTCACGGGGTGGAAGGCAAGGCGATGATCCCCAACTATCCCCATCTGGCGGGTCAGAATGCCGCCTATCTGGTGAAACAGTTGAAAGCGTTCAAGGATGGCACTCGCAAAGAGCCCTTGATGGACCCCTTCATGGCGCCGCTGACCGATGCGGATATCGACAATCTGGCGGCCTTCTACGCCAGCCTGAAATAACCTCGCGTCTGACCCCAAGTTCTTCCGAGCCGTGCTTGCCGTGGTCGATTAGGCTGCCTAATCGACCCTACCGGCGGCAGTAATCGATGATCAGGTCCATAAAGGCTTCACCGAAGCGTTCCAGCTTGCGGTGACCAACGCCGTTGATAGCCAGCATCTCGTCTTCGGTCATCGGCATCAGTTGAGCCATCTCAACCAGGGTCGCATCGTTGAATACCACGTAGGGCGGCACCTCTTCATCCTCGGCAATCTGCTTGCGCAGGCCGCGCAGCTCCTTGAACAGCCGTTTGTCGTAGTTGGCGTTGTCGAGCAGGCCATTGCGCTTCTCCTTGCGGCTGGAGATGGGCTGCAAGCGGGGCACCGCCAGCTCAAGCTTCACCTCGCCACGCAGCACGGGGCGGGCCGCTTCGGTCAGCTGCAGCACCAGATTGCGAGTGATGTTCTGGGTCAGCAGCCCCTTGTGGATCAGCTGGCGGATCACGCTCATCCAGTATTCGTGGCTCTGATCCTTGCCGATGCCATAGGTTGACAGCTTGTCATGGCCGTGATCCTTGATGCGCTGGTTGAGGGAACCGCGCAGCACCTCCACCACATAACCCACCCCGAAATTCTGCCCCACCCGCCAAACGCAGGAGAGCGCCTTCTGGGCATCTTCGGTACCGTCATAACTTTTGGGCGGATCGAGACAGATATCGCAGTTGCCGCACGGCTTGTCGTTGTACTCGCCGAAGTAGTTGAGCAGCACCTGACGGCGGCAGGTCTGCGCTTCGGCAAATGCGGCCATCACGTTGAGCTTGTACTGCTCCACCTGCAACTGCTGCGGGTTCTCGATGTTGTCGAGCAGACGGCGCACCCGACCGATGTCGGCGGGATCGTAGAGCAGCAGCGCCTCGGCGGGGGTGCCATCGCGCCCAGCGCGGCCGGTCTCCTGATAGTAGGATTCGATGTTCTTCGGGATGTCGTAGTGCACCACGAAGCGCACATTGGGTTTGTCGATGCCCATACCGAACGCCACCGTCGCCACCACTATCTCGATGTCGTCCTTGAGGAAGGCATCCTGGGTCTGCTGGCGCTGCTCGAGCGGCAGCCCCGCATGATAGGGCGCGGCCTTGCAGCCGTGGCGGGATAACCGCTCGGCCACCTCCTCCACCCGGTTGCGGCTGGAGCAGTAGACGATGCCGCAGTTGCCCTTCTGGCTCTGCACGTAACGCAGCAACTGCTCAGCGGCCTTGAACTTCTCCACCAGGCTGTAGCGGATATTGGGACGATCGAAGCTGGCAGTGTGGATGAAGGGATCGTTCAGCTCTAGGCGGTGCAGCATGTCGCTGCGGGTCGCCTCGTCGGCGGTGGCGGTGAGCGCTACCACCGGCACCTGTGGGAACCACTGTTTTAGCCGCCCCAGCGCCGCATACTCAGGCCGGAAATCGTGGCCCCACTGGGAGACGCAGTGCGCCTCGTCGATGGCGAACAGCCCGAGCGGCAGTTCGGCCAGCCGATCCATAAACTCGTGCTGCAGCAAGCGCTCGGGGGAGACATAGACCAGCTTGATCTCGCCGCGGCGCATGGCGGCGAAGTTCTGAATCATCTCCTCCCGACTGAGGGCCGAGTTGATGTAGACCGCCGCCACACCGTTGGCGCGCAGGCTGTCGACCTGATCCTTCATCAGGGAGATCAGTGGAGAGACCACCACCCCGAGCCCGGGCCGCAGCAGTGCCGGGATCTGGTAGCAAAGCGACTTGCCGCCACCGGTGGGCTTGAGCACCAGCGCATCGCGCCCAGCGACAATCTGCTCGATGATTTCGAGCTGGCCCGGCCGAAACTGCTGATAGCCGAAAACCGCCTGCAGCAGGGCAAGCGGACTCTCTGGCTGAGGATCTGGCAGGGTTTCGGCAATCGCGGTCATGGGCTCTCCTTTGGGGTCGCCATTCTAAAGCAGCCGCCGCCCACAATAAACCTGCCATTGCGACTGTTAAGGAACTGTTGCAGACTGGCTGGAGTTTTTACTCGGCTTTGATGACAAGGATTGGGATCAGAGAATGAAACAGATGCTCAAGAAGATGGCGCTCAGTGGCATTGCCAACCTGTTTGCCGAGAAGATGCCGTTCAACAAGCTGATCGGCATGCAGGTGACCCACTACGACTTCGACAAGGTGGAGCTGCGCATCAAGATGGATGAGAAGCTGATCGGCAACCCTTTCCACAACATCCTGCATGGCGGCGTCACCGCCACGCTGCTGGATGTGGCGGGTGGCATGATCGTCGCCGCCTCCTGCATCGACGAGCTGGAGGAGTTCTCCCCCAGTTATCTCAAGGAGCGCTTCGCCCGCCTAGGCACTATCGATCTGCGGGTGGATTACCTGCGCCCGGGGCGCGGCAACGAGTTTATTGCCACCGCCCACATCATCCGGGCCGGTAGCAAGGTCGCGGTAGCCCGGATGGAGCTGCACAACGAAGAGGGCACCCACATCGCCTTCGGCACTGGTACCTATCTGGTGGGTTGAACCAAGTTAGTGCATAAAAACCACGCGGCTAATCCACTTTTAATCATTAGATTCCTTACCCCCTCAGGCCGAACAAGGTCCATACTGATAGTCGGGATTGTGTGCAGAGGGAGGATTGCAGGCGATGAGTGCGAAACTGGCCATCAAACCATCCAGAGCCTTGTTGACACAGCTCGAGTCCATGCTCGACGAGGTGCAGACACCCGAGTGTCGCCACTGGTTGGAACAGGAGCTTGAGGGGTATTCTCTCTCCTCACCCCTGCCTTGGTATCGCATCGTTCCCTGTCGGCAACGCGGTCACTTTCTGGATCTGAAAACGGGAAAATATTTGACCTGTCACATCAACAGTCAAACGCTATGCCAACGCGATCTGGCCCAAATTCAGTTCATTTATGCCCGTGAACCCGCCGCCCACTATTTGCTGCAACGCAATTCCGGTATTGAACCCTGGCCAGAACAGCTGCTGGAAGATTATCAGGAGCAGTTGATCCCCGGCCATCTATGCCTGCAAGCCTGGCATGAGCCCGTGATTTCATTACGTGCACAACTGATGGAGGGAATAGAACATTTCATTAGTGAGTACCCCAAGCACGCGGCCTTGCTGCCTCAACACAGTTTCAAGGCTTTGCGGCATCAGCACTGGCATATCTGAGTAAGCGCCTGGCGCGCAAGGAGGGCACCATAGACAAGACCCATAGCGAGATTGCCACAATCTAGAGTGCCGGAGTCAGGATCAGACTCCACCGATGGGCCACCGAGCGGTGGCCCTTTTAATGTCAGTGGGCTTGCTTCGACCCTGCATACATCAAGTCAGATCACTTGGCCAGGTAACAGGTCAGCAGCTAATGAAAAACCTAGTAACTGGAAGGAAAATGCAAAAAGGCCGCTCTATTGAGCGGCCTTTTCAAATTTGGTCGGTGTGAGAGGATTCGAACCTCCGACCCCTTCGTCCCGAACGAAGTGCGCTACCAAGCTGCGCTACACACCGATGTCTGCGGGACGGGAATTTACCGAAAGCCCAGACCCGACACAAGCCTTTTTTGCATTTGGCAGGAAAAAAAGTGTCGTTCGCTCAACTATTCAGCACTCTTTTCATCCGTTTACCGAGCTGCAGCCAGCTGGTGACATTCCGGTAACCGGCTGTCAGGCCAGGCGCGGGGAGGCTGGCCCCAGCAGACGGCGCTGCCAATCAGCCACAGTGCCATGCTCCAGCCAGTCGGCTGCATGCTGGCGCCAGTTGGGGGAAAGGGCCGGATTCTCCAGCAACATCAGCAGATCCGCTTCATTGCGCACCTGATTGAACAGGATATCCGCCGTGCGCTTCACCGTCAGTTCGGGATAGGGTCTGTCTACCAGCTCCATGGCCGACTCCGGCGACACCATCCCCTCCTCCAGCACCCGCAGCAGCCAGCCACAACGACCATTCAGTTGCATCACCTGCGACATCTGGCCATAGCCAAAGCGCTGGTTGAGCTTGAAACAGGGGGATCTCGGCTGGCTGATCTGGATCAGCGCCTCGCCGAGTCGATAGACATCGCCAATGCAGGCTTGCGCCTCGGTCAGCCCGAGACCGGAGAGGTTCTCGCCAAAGGCGGCAGGTTGCCAGGGTGTGTGTGGCGCAGGCAAGTCCAGCGCGGTTTGCCAGGTCCGCCACCAGATATAGTGATCGGCAGGATAGTAGTGGAGCGCCCGATCCGGGCCACCGTGGTGGCGTTGGTCACACTGCTCATCCCCTTCCAGACCGGCAAAGGTACAGCGAACTGGTGTAGAGATCGGTTGCTTGTGAATAGCGCTGGTGAGGCCGGGCACCAGCTCGGTGCCACGACCGCTAAAAAGGGAGATCCGCATACTCATCCTCCAGGTTGACGAGAGTAGGCGGATCTTATCATGCCGTCAGACCACGGCCTGCATCTGGGTGGTCATGGCGATCTCGGCACGACGGCGCTTCTCCGCCCTGGCCATCAGATACCAGCTGCCGAAGGTAAAGAGCGATACCGACAGCAGGATCAGGCTGGCCACCGCGTTGATCTCGGGTTTAACCCCGAGCCGCACCGCCGAGAAGACCTCCATCGGCAAGGTGGTCGAGCCCGGGCCGGAGACGAAGCTCGCCAGCACTAGGTCATCCAGCGACAGGGCGAACGACATCATGCCACCTGCCGCCAGCGAGGGGGCGATCATCGGGATAGTGATCAGGAAGAACACCTTCCACGGCTTGGCGCCAAGATCCATCGCAGCCTCCTCGATAGAGAGATCCAGCTCCCGCAACCGCGCCGACACCACGATCGCCACGTAGGCGGTACAGAAGGTGGTGTGGGCGATCCAGATGGTCAGCATGCCCCGCTCGGCGGGCCAGCCCACCAGCTGGGCCATCGCCACGAACAGCAGCAGCAGCGACAGACCAGTGATCACCTCAGGCATCACCAGCGGCGCCGTCACCATGCCGCCGAACAAGGTGCGACCACGGAAGTGGGGAATTCGGGTCAGTACGAAGGCTGCCACCGTCCCCAGCGCCACCGCGGCGATCGCGGTGTAAAAAGCGATCTCCAGCGAGCGGAACACAGATCCGATCAGCTGCTTGTTGTCGAGCAGGCCAAAGTACCACTTGAGCGACCAACCGCCCCACACCGTCACCAGCTTAGAGGCGTTGAAGGAGTAGATCACCATGATGATCATGGGCAGGTAGATAAACAGCAGCCCCAGCCAGAGCATCAGTTTGGCAAAACCGAAACGCTTCATCATGCCTTGCCCTCCAGCTCTTTGGCCTGGTTACGGTTGAAGAGGATGATCGGAATGATCAGCACCGCCAGCATCACCACCGCCAGCGCAGAGGCAACCGGCCAGTCGCGGTTGTTGAAGAACTCCTGCCACAGCACCTTGCCGATCATCAGGGTCTCCGGGCCGCCCAGCATTTCCGGAATAACGAACTCCCCCACTACCGGAATGAACACCAGCATGCAGCCGGCGATGATGCCGTTCTTGGAGAGCGGCACCGTGATCTGCCAGAAACGGGTCAGGTTGCGCGCCCCCAGGTCGGAGGCCGCCTCCAGCAGGCTCTGATCGTGTTTGACCAGATTGGCGTAGAGCGGCAGCACCATGAAGGGCAGGTAGGAGTAAACGATGCCGATATAGACCGCCAGGTTGGTGTTGAGGATCTGCAGCGGTTCGTCGATCACCCCGATACCCAGCAAGACGCTGTTGAGCAGGCCGTTGTTACTGAGGATCCCCATCCATGCGTAGACCCGGATCAGAATGGCGGTCCAGGTCGGCATCATGATCAGCAGCAGCAGCACGGTCTGGGTCTCCTTGTTGGCCCGGGCGATGGAGTAGGCCATCGGATAGCCAATCAGCAGGCAGAGCAAAGTACTGACAAAGGCCATCTTGAGGGAGCCCAGATAGGCCGCGATATAAAGCTCATCCTCCTGCAGCAGCAGGTAGTTGCCCATGTTGAGCAGAATGGTGAGCTGATTGTCGGCCCAGCTCACCACGTCGGTGTAGGGCGGGATCGCCACATCCGCTTCCGCAAAACTGATCTTCACCACGATGACGAAGGGCAGCAGGAAGAAGAGGAACAGCCAGAAGAAGGGGATGCCAATCACCAGTCGGCGCCCCCCGACCCGCTTCAGTCGTTGCAAGAACTTCATGATTGCAGCACCACGCCGCTGTCATCTTCCCAGTAGAGGAACACCTGGTCATCCCAGGTTGGCCGCTTGCCGTGGCGTTCGGCATTGGCGATGAAAGCCTGAACGATTTTGCCCGAGGGCAGCTGGATGTGATAAACCGAGTGACCGCCCAGATAGGCGATGTCATAGACCTCACCCTTGGTCCAGTTGAAATCCGGGTGCTCGATCTCCTCCGGCTTTTGCAAACTCATCAGCAGTTTTTCCGGCCGCAGGGCGTAGGTCACCTTCTTGTTTTCGGCGCGGGAGCTGATGCCGTGGCCCACATAGATGGGCTGCTCCAGATCGGCGCAGGCGATGGTGGCGTGGTCCTGTTCATCCTCCACCAGCAGGCCGTCGAACAGGTTGACGTTGCCGATGAACTCGCACACCAGCCGACTGGCCGGAGTCTCGTAGATATCCATCGGGCTGCCGATCTGCTCGATGCAGCCGAGGTGCATGATGGCGATCCGCTCCGCCATAGTCATGGCTTCTTCCTGATCGTGGGTCACCATGACGCAGGTAACCCCGACCCGCTCGATGATCTCAACCAGCTCCAGCTGCATCTTGGAACGCAGCTTCTTGTCGAGCGCCCCCATGGGTTCATCCAGCAGCAGCAACTTGGGACGCTTGGCCAGGGAACGGGCCAGCGCCACCCGCTGGCGCTGGCCACCAGAGAGCTGATGCGGTTTGCGGCGGGCATACTGGGTCATCTGCACCAGCTTGAGCATCTCCTCCACGCGGGCATCGATCTCGGCCTTGGGCAGGCCATCCTGCTTGAGGCCAAAGGCGATGTTTTGGGCCACCGTCATATGGGGGAACAGGGCGTAGGACTGGAACATCATGTTGATGGGGCGTTCATAGGGGGGCATATCGGTGATGTCGACCCCGTCGAGGAACAGCCGCCCCTCGGTCGGGCGCTCGAAACCGGCCAGCATCCGCAGCAGAGTCGATTTGCCGGAACCGGACCCGCCGAGCAGGGCGAAAATCTCTCCCTTGTGAATATTGAGAGATACGTTATCGACCGCCAGCGTTTCGTCGAACTGCTTGCTTACCCGATCAATTTTCACCAGCACTTCTTTGCGCTGCTGACTGCCCTCGAGGGCTTTCTTGTAGGCACTGGAGGCTATCGCCATTACCAAACTCCCCAACGTGATACCGGCCTTGCGGCCGATCCATAAAAGCGATTTGGCGCCCCCGAACGGGCACCAAGGTTAGGTACCGGACTTGATCTTGGTCCAACTCCGGGTGATTAGACGCTGTACCGAGCGGGGATGTGCTTCCTGCACATAGAGTCGCTCCAGCACGGCCTGAGGGGGATAAACCTCCTCATTGTTGCGCACCGCCTCATCCATAAACTCGCCCGCCCTTGAGTTGGGATTCGCGTAGCCCACATAGTCGCTGACCTTGGCGATCACTTCGGGCTGCAGGACGTAGTTGATGAGGGCGTGCGCCTCTTTGACATTGGTGGCATCGGACGGGATCGCCATCATGTCGAACCAGAGATTGCCCCCCTCTTTCGGAATGCCGTAGGCAATTTTCACCCCCTTGCCAGCTTCATCGGCGCGGGCAGCAGCTTGCAGGATGTCGCCGGAAAAACCGGCCGCCACGCAGATGTCGCCATTGGCGAGATCGCCGATGTATTTGGAGGAGTGGAAGTAGGCCACATAGGGCCGCACCTTGAGCAGCAGCGCCTCGGCCTGCTTGATATCCCCCGTCGCATGACTGTTGGGATCGAGCCCGAGGTAGTTGAGGGCAGCAGGGATCATCTCGTCGGCAGAGTCGAGGAAGGCGACGCCGCAGCGAGAGAGTTTCGCCATGTTTTCCGGTTCGAAGATGGTGGCCCAGGAGTCAATCTTGTCGACTCCCAGCACCGCCTTGATTTTGTCGACGTTGTAGCCGATGCCGTTGGTCCCCCACAGATAGGGCACCGCGTACTGATGACCCGGATCCACCTTGTCGAGCTGCTTGAGCAGCACGGGATCCAGGTTGGCCAGATTGGGCAGCAGGGATTTATCCAGCTTCTGGAAGGCTCCCGCCTTGATCTGCTTGGCCAGGAAATTATTGGAGGGCACCACCAGATCGTAACCGGTCCGCCCCGTCAGCAACTTGCCTTCCAGGGTCTCGTTGGAGTCAAACACGTCATAGACGGTCTTGATCCCGGTCGCCTGCTGGAAATCGCTGAGGGTGGTCTCGCCGATATAGTCAGACCAGTTGTAGAAGTGCAGCACAGGGGCAGCCTGAGCCACATTCGCCAATCCCATGGTCAGCGCTATGGTTAGCAATCTGGTTGTATTCACGGTGTCAGTTCTCCTGTTTCAGTGGTTGACCGTCTGCGCATCCATTCGCGCGGCCCATCCGGATGGATGGCATCACTACCCTCCCGGCCGAACTGCGGACCGGGAGGGGCATTCGTTACTTACTTGCCGGACTTGATCTTGGTCCAGCTGCGGGTCATCAGACGCTGCACCTTGGCCGGCAGATCCGGGAAGGTGTAGATCTTCTGCAGGGTCGCCGCATCAGGGTAGATACCCGGATCGGTACGGATCGCCTCATCCACCAGCGGGGTCGCCGCCTTGTTGCCGTTCGGGAACTGCACCACGTTGGTGATATTGGCGATCACCTCCGGCTTCATCAGGTAGTTGATGAAGGTGTGGGCCGCCTCGACGTTCTTGGCATCCGCCGGAATGGCGATCATGTCAAAGAAGCTGCCTGCCCCCTCTTTCGGAATGGTGTAGGTGAGCGCGACGCCATTCTTGGCCTCGGCTGCCCGCGCCTTGGACTGCTGCAAGTCACCGGAGTAACCGACCGCGACGCAGAGGTTGCCGTTGGCCAGATCCGAGATGTACTTGGAGGAGTGGAAATAGGCGGTATAGGGACGGATGGAGAGGAACAGCTCCTCAGCCTTCTTCAGCTCGGCCGGTTTCTGGCTATCCGGTTTGAAGCCCAGATATTGCAGGGCAGCCGGCAGCATTTCGGTCGGTGAATCGAGGAAGGAGACGCCACACTCTTTCAACTTGGCCATGTTCTCCGGCTTGAACACCAGATCCCAGGAGTTGACCGGGGCATCGGCCCCCAGCACGGCTTTCACCTTCTCGGCGTTGTAGGCATAGCCGATGGTGCCCCACAGATAGGGGATGGAGTACTGGTTGCCCGGATCACTCGGCTCGAGCGCCTTGAGCAGGTCGACATCCATGTTTTGCCAGTTGGAGAGCTTGGACTTGTCCAGTTTCTGGAACACGCCCGCCTTGATCTGCTTGGCCAGGAAGGGGTTGGATGGCACCACGATGTCGTAGCCCGAGCTACCCGCCAGCAACTTGGCTTCCAGTACCTCGTTACTGTCGAACACGTCATAGACCACCTTGATCCCCGTCTCCTTCTGGAAGTTATCCAGGGTATCCGGCGCTATGTAGTCGCTCCAGTTGTAGACGTGCAGCACCTTCTCTTCAGCCATTGCTCCGGCACTTGCCATGACCAGAGCCACAGAGGCAGCGATCACTCCTGTTTTGAAAGACATCATCCTTGTCTCCTAAGCAAATTGTATGCGCATGCCAACCTGCCCGACCCACCTCAACCCTTCAGCTTTGCGGCTGTCAGATCCAGACTGCGCCTGGCCAGATCGACCAATTCATCAACCTGTTCCTCGGTGATGACCAAGGGGGGCGATATGATCATGGTATCGCCTACCGCCCTCATCACCAAGCCATTGTTAAAGCAGAACTCCCGGCAAGTCATCCCCGCATTTGCCTGAGCCGGGAAACGCCGGTTGGTCTGCTTGTCCTCAACGATTTCCAGCGCGGCGACCAATCCTTTGCCACGGGTTTCTCCCACCAGCGGATGATCGGCCAGCTCCGCCCAGCGGCGCTGCAAATAGGGGCCGATAGTATCATGCACTCGCTTAACTATGCTCTCTTTCTGCATAAGCTGGATATTGGCCACCGCCACAGCGCAAGAGACCGGATGACCCGAGTAGGTGAAGCCGTGGTTGAACTCGCCCCCCTCCTCCACCAGCCCCTTGGCAACCCGGTCGCTCACCATTACGGCGCCGAGCGGCAGATAACCGGAGGTGATCCCTTTGGCCAGACACATCAGATCCGGCTTGATGCCAAACCCTTCGCTGGCAAACCAGTGGCCGGTGCGGCCAAAGCCGCAGATCACCTCGTCGGCGATCAGCAGGATGCCGTAGTGATCGCAGATGCGCTGGATCTCCGGCCAGTAGCTGTCAGGCGGAATGATGACGCCGCCCGCCCCCTGGATCGGCTCGCCGATAAAGGCAGCCACCTTGTCCACCCCCAGCTCCAGAATCTTCTGCTCCAGCTGACGGGCCCGCTCCAGCCCGAACTCGTGGGCACTCATCCCCTGCCCCTCACCGAAGTGGTAGGGCTGATCGATGTGCACTATGCCGGGAATGGGCAGTCCGCCCTGGGCATGCATCCCCTTCATGCCACCCAGACTCGCCCCCGCCACGGTGGAGCCGTGATAGGCGTTATGGCGACTGATGATCACCTGTTTGTCAGGCTGACCCTTGCTGGCCCAGTAGTGGCGCACCATCCGCAGCACGGTATCGTTGCACTCGGAGCCGGAGCCAGTAAAGAAGACGTGGTTGAGATGGGCTGGCGTCACCTCGGCCAGCAGGGTCGCCAGCTCGATCACCGGCGGGTGAGCGGTCTGGAAGAAGAGGTTGTAGTAGGGCAACTGCTGCATCTGACGGGTAGCGGCATCCACCAGCTCCTGGCGGCCATAGCCCATATTGACGCACCACAGGCCCGCCATGCCGTCGAGAATGCGTTTTCCCTCGGAGTCTTCCAGATAGACGCCGCTGGCTTTGGTAATAATGCGCGAACCCTTCTTGTTCAGGGCCTGAAAGTCGGTAAAGGGGTGCAGGTGGTGGCTGGCATCCAGTTGTTGCCACTCACGGGTTGTCTGCTGCATTTGTTGCTCCTCGGTTCCTTCGATTTAGCAATATTCAGTCGTCAAATAGTCAGGTGCGTTGGCACGTTTGCAGCCACAGTCACTCACGGCGTGTCTGCTGCATTCGTTACTCCCCTGCGCCTTCGATTTGGCAAGATTCAGTCGTCAAACAGTCAGGTGGGTAGCCAGGTAGGCTTGCATGCTCGCAGCCACAACCACTCACAGGTGGCTGCCGCCACCTGACTCGCGTTCCGGTCTCTTCGATACAGGGATCGGGGAGGCCGACTCCGACCTCCCCGTTACAGGGGGATCAGACGTTCAGCAGCAGGAACTCCCGCTCCCAGCGACTGATCACCCCGAAGTAGGTCTCGTACTCTTTGCGTTTGACCGCAACAAAGGCGCGGGTGAAGCGCTCCCCCAGCATCTCCTTGATGGGCTCGCACTGTTCGAGATGGCTGAGCGCCTCTTCCAGCGAGCGGGGCAGGCTGTAGGGCAGGTCATAGGCGCTCGACTTCATCTCCGGCAGCGGCTCCAGCTTCTCCATCATGCCGAGATAGCCACAGGCCAGAGTGGCGGCCAGCGCCAGATAGGGGTTGGCATCGGCACCGGCGAAGCGGTTCTCCACCCGGCGGGCACTGGGATCGGAGAAGGGCACGCGCAGGCCGCAGGTGCGGTTTTCCACCCCCCACTGGACGTTGCGCGGCGCGCTCTCGCCAAAGGTGAGGCGGCGGTAGGAGTTGACGTTGGGGGCCAGCAGGGCTGTCACCGCCGGGGTGTATTTCTGCAAACCGGCGATGAAGTGCATGAACTGTTCGCTGTTGCCGCCGTTCGGGGTACCGAACAGGTTGTGGCCGTTCACATCTTCCAGACTCTGGTGGATGTGCATGGCCGACCCCGGTTCGTCGCTCATCGGCTTGGCCATGAAGGTGGCATAGATGCCGTGGCGGTGAGCGGCTTCACGCATGGTGCGCTTGAACAGGAACACCTGATCCGCCAGATCGATGGCATCACCATGCAGGAAGTTGATCTCCATCTGGGCGGCGCCGGACTCGTGGATCAGGGTATCCACCTCCAGCTCCTGCGCCTCGCAGTAGTCATACATGTCTTCAAAAATGGGGTCGAACTCGTTGACCGCATCGATGCTGAACGACTGGCGGGCGGTCTCCGGGCGGCCGTTACGACCCACCGGCGGCACCAGCGGATAGTCGGGGTCTTCGTTGCGGGTGACCAGATAGAATTCCAGCTCGGGCGCCACCACCGGCTTCCAGCCCTGCTTCTCGTAAAATGACAGAACCCGACGCAGCACGGAGCGCGGCGCGATATCGATCAGCTTGCCGTTGACGTCGAAACAGTCGTGGATCACCTGTGCAGTGGGCTCCAGCGCCCAAGGGACAAAACGGATGGTGTTGGGGTCGGGATAGAGCTGCATGTCCCGCTCCAGCGGGTCGATCATGCTGTCGTCATCCGGGTATTCACCGGTCACCGTCTGGGTGAAAATCACCTCGGGCAGACGCATGCCCCCTTCGCGCAAAAACTTGTTGGCTGGGATGATCTTGCCCCGGGCGTTGCCGGTGAAATCCGGGAACAGGCACTCCACTTCCGTGATGCGATTGCTCTCCATCCAGCCTTTGATACTGTCCATGTTAAACCCCGACTTTACGGTTGCCATTGGCAAGGGTGTCTAATATATGGAACACCCTTGTTATAAAATTGTAATCAACATCACCATAAAAGCCCGCCATCAAGGGCAATGTCAAGCGGGCGTGTTTAAAAAACTATAAATAACGGCGCATATAATGACCAAGGCGGCACCAAATACTAAACACTCAAATCCGTACGAAGCCCCCCCTCTCATCGTTGCAAAGGCGATGCCAACAGAGGGTGAAGCAGGCGCCAGATCCCGACCAATCCCCCGCAGGAACGGACCATTTTTTTGCAAGGGCGCACAATCCTTATCCTATTTGCTTTGCTTGGCTGCATTTTTTTGGTACAAGGCCCGCCCTGATTTGCACTCTCTTGCATGAAACAGGTGCAAATCGGGATACAAGGGCTTGGTCTGTAGGCAGACAGCCCCCATAAACAGGGATAATTGGGTTAGTAAACTGACTGGTAGTTAATCGTATGTGTGATTTCATGACTGAAGACCAACTGGCCTTTTACAAGGGGCAGATCGAGCGACAGATCGTCGAGCTCGAAGAGCGCCTGAACTCCCAGGCCAGCCAGGCCATCGCCACCGACACCAACGAGATGGCTGATGAAATTGACCGTGCCAGTATCGAGGAAGCCCGCCGTCTGGAGCTGAACCGCATCGAGCACGACAAGCTGCACCTGCGCAAGCTGCGGGGCGCATTGAAGCGCATCAGCGAAGGGGATTTTGGTTACTGCGAATCTTGCGGTGACGAGATCTCCCTCAAGCGGCTGCATGCCCGTCCGGAATCCCGTTTCTGCGTCGAATGCCAGAGCACCAAGGAATTTAACGATACCCACGTGTTCCGTCGCGTCGCCTGATTCTTCGAAGAACCGTCACCATTCTGGTGCAACAGACGCCAGCAAGGCAGGGCACCGCGCTCAAACCTTGCACAACGCCTCGCAGCAAGATGGTGACAAGTTCTGTTAGACTCCGGACACCTTCCGGAATCTACAGGAGAACAGAGAGTGAAATGGCTCATCAAGCTGTGTTTGTGCCTGCCACTGCTGGCACAAGCACAGGTTCTGACGGTCAAGGTCCCCAGCCGTCCCGTCAACAATCTTGACCAGGAGTACCAGTACAAGCTGCTGGAACTGGCCCTGACCCGCTCCGGGCAACCCTTTCGCATCCAGCCTGTCGAACTCGACCTCACCCAGTTCACCCTCCAGCAGCAGCTGAGCAAGGGCAAGACCATCAACGTCTTCTGGATGGGCACCTCCAGCGCACTCGAATCCTCCCTGATTGCCGTCCCCATTCCGCTGTTTCGCGGGCTGGAAGGATTCCGGCTGTCATTCATCCACGCAGATGCCCAAGAAAAGTTCAACCAGATCAATACCCTGGCTGACCTCAAACAGCTGAAGGCGGCACAAGGGGTCGGTTGGGCCGATAACAAAATTCTGGAAAATGCGGGCATCCCGACCTTCTCCGGCCGATACAGCAGCCTGTTTCGCCTTATCAACGACGGCGACAAGATCGACTTCTTCCCCCGCGCCCTGGTGGAGATCTTCGCCGAGCGCAGCGAGCTGGTGGCGCAGTATCCCAACCTCGCCATCGAGCAGCATCTGCTGATCCGCTACCCCTTCGCCCAGTTCTTCTTCGTCAGCCCCGAATCCCCCAAGCTGGCCAAGGCGATTCAGACCGGGTTGGAGCGTGCCTATGCCGATGGCAGCTTTATGAAGTTCTTCCATGACAACCCCAAGATCCGCGAAGCGCTCGCCAGCGCCAACCTCGATCAGCGGGTCACCATCGCCCTGCCCAATCCGAACATGACCCCGTTGCTAAAATCCATTCCGGCCCAATATTGGGAGTATCCACCGCAAGGATAAGCATCACGAACGCCTGACCACGAAGGTCAGGCTGCGAGAACACAGTGCGCCAGGGAGGTGCCATGAAGGGAATCCAGGAGTGGTTTGCAGAGTACGGCCAGAGTCATCGCCATCCGGTCAACGTCGCCATCCACAAGCTGGCAGTGCCGGGCATCTATCTCTGCTCGCTGGCGCTGCTCTGGTGTCTGCCACACGGGCCCTTGCCAGAGCCCCTCAACTGGGCAGCAGTGGCGGCCATTCCGGTGCTGCTGTTCTATCTGCAACTGTCGTTTTCGCTGTTCGCGGGGATGGCCGGGCTGACCGCGCTCGGGCTGGCCTTCTGCCACCAATGGCAGGGGCCGCTGTTGTGGCCAGCCGTGGCAGCGTTCGTGCTGCTCTGGATAGCCCAGTTTGTCGGCCACAAGATCGAGGGCAAGCGCCCCTCCTTCCTCGCCGACCTGCAATTTCTGCTGATAGGCCCCGCCTGGGTGCTTGCCAGCCTCTATCGTCGCCTGGGCATTCCCTATTGAGGAGTGCCGGGCCAACAGGAGAGACCATGACACATAACCACACGCGACATAATGCCCTGCGCCGCGCCCTGCCCCTGCTGCTGGGGGCCCTGTTTGCCGGCCCGGCACTGGCTGACAAGGCCGACCCGGTCGGTGAAGTGAGCACCGCCTTCAAGCTGTTTGGCCCCAACCACAAGATCCTGGTGGAGGCGTTCGACGACCCGCGCATCGACGGCGTCGCTTGCTATCTGGCTCGCCCAAAGACTGGTGGCGTCAAAGGCGGACTGGGCCTGGCGGAAGATCCCTCCCACGCCTCCCTCTCATGCCACCAGATTGGCCCCATCACCCTGCCCGAAAAGCTGAAAGCGGGAGAAGAGGTGTTCGATGTCAGCACCTCGCTGGTGTTCAAGGAGCAGAAAGTGGTGCGTTTTTACGACAAGAAACGCAATGCACTGGTTTACCTGACCTACAGCACCAAACTGGTGGATGGTTCGTACAAGAGTGCAGTCAGCGCCGTTCCCATTATGCCCTGGGGACAATAACCAGCCGGTTTGTCCGGTGATAGCTGACCCATTTTGTTGTAATTTGACGACACACACGCTGCGGAGCACATACCATGAAAGTCGCCGTATTCAGTACCAAGAGCTATGACAAAGAGCATTTCAACCAGGCCAACAGCCAGTACGGCTTCGACCTGGAGTTTTTCGATGTGCGGCTGGAGGCCAAAACGGCCCGACTGGCTCACGGCTTCCCAGTGGTGTGTCTGTTCGTCAATGACGAGGCCGACCGCGAGGTATTGACCGAATTGGCCGCCAACGGTACCCAGGTGATTGCCCTGCGCTGCGCCGGTTACAACAACGTGGATCTGGCCGCTGCCAAAGAGCTGGGGCTGAAAGTGGTGCGGGTGCCCGCCTACTCCCCCGAGGCGACTGCAGAACACGCCGTCGGCATGATGATGTGCCTCAACCGCCGCATCCATAAGGCTTATCAGCGCACCCGCGACGCCAACTTTTCGCTGGAAGGGCTGGTCGGCTTCAACATGCATGGCAAGACCGTTGGCGTCATCGGTACCGGCAAGATCGGTCTGGCCGCCCTGCGTATCCTCAAGGGCTTCGGGGTTCGCCTGCTGGTGAACGATCCTTACCAGAATCCGGCAGCCATCGAGCTGGGGGCCGAGTACGTGGATCTCGATACTCTGTTCCGCCAATCCGACATCATCAGCCTGCACTGCCCGCTGTTCAAAGAGAACTACCACCTGTTGAACAAGGAGGCGTTCGCCAAGATGAAGGACGGGGTGATGATCATCAACACCAGCCGTGGCGGCCTGCTCGACTCCAACGCGGCCATCGAGGCACTCAAGACCTCCCGTATCGGCGCGCTGGGGCTTGATGTCTACGAAGAGGAAGAGGATCTCTTCTTCTCCGACAAGTCCAACGAAGTGATCACCGATGACGTGTTCCGCCGTCTGTCCGCCTGCCACAACGTGCTGTTCACCGGCCATCAGGCATTCCTGACCCGCGAGGCGCTGCACGCCATCGCCGATACCACCCTCGGCAATATCCGCGCCATCGAGAGCCAGGGCCGCTGCGACAACGAAGTGGAATAAGGGCTCGCCCTCTCTTCGTCACGCGCCGGGTTGTGAGACCCGGCGCCTTCGGGTAGGCTAGCCCCCCTTTTTTATTCAGGAGTCTGGCGCCCATGTTTATCGGATTTGATTACGGCACCTCCAACTGTGCCGTGGCCGTGATGGAACAAGGTAGCCCCAGGCTGCTGAATCTTGGTGCATCCCGCTACCTCCCCTCCACCCTGCATGCTCCCCACCGGGATGCTATCGCCGGTCTGTTGGCCGAAGGGCTGGCCCCCGCCCAGCAGGCGGAATACCTCAAGCTGCGTGGCCCCGTGGTCACCCGCGCCCAGATGGTTCGCCGCCAGATGCGCGAAGAGGGACTGATCGACGAGCTGAGCTTTGGCGGTGCCGCGCTGGAGCGCTATCTGGAAGAGCCGGACGACGGCTACTACATCAAGTCACCGAAATCCTTTCTCGGCGCCTATGGCCTCAAGGCTCCCCAGATCGCCCTGTTTGAAGATATCGTCTGCGCCATGATGCTCCACGTTCGCCAGCAGGCGGAGCAGCAGCTCGGCGCCCCGATCCGCCAAGCGGTGATCGGCCGTCCGGTCAACTTCCAGGGTCTGGCAGGGGAGGAGAGCAACCAGCAAGCTATCGCCATCCTGACCGAGGCGGCCCGTCTGGCCGGTTTCGAGCAGGTGGAGTTCCTCTATGAACCGGTGGCCGCCGGGTTTGAATTCGAGGCGCGCCTCACCGAAGACGCCGTGGTACTGGTGGTGGATATCGGCGGCGGTACCACCGACTGCTCCATGCTGCGAATGGGCCCGAGCTACCGCGATCAGCTGGATCGCAGCGGCGATCTGCTCGGCCACAGCGGCCAGCGGATCGGCGGCAACGACTTCGATATCCGCCTGACGGTGGAGGGGATGATGCCGCTGCTCGGCATGCACGAGACCCTCAAGACCGGCAAGCCGCTGCCCCATCCGCTGTTCTGGGATGCGGCCGCCATCAACGACGTCAGCGCCCAGAGCCGCTTCTACAGCCTCGACACCGCCCGCCAGCTGCAGGATCTGCAGCTCGACAGCCAGCCCGGCAGCAAGCTGGGACGTCTGGCCAGCCTGCGGGCCCACAAGCTGAGCCACCAGCTGGTATGGCGTGCCGAGCAGGGCAAGATCGCCCTCTCGGAGCAGGAGCTCAATTGCCAGTCGCTGGCCGAGCTGGAAAAAGGGCTGGAAGCCGAACTGACCCGCGAACAGCTGGCCAACGCCTCAGCCCTGCTGCTGGAAAAAATTGGCGAGCTGATGGACGAAGCGATTGCCGCTGCCGGTGTGCAGCCGGATCGCATCTTCGTCACCGGTGGTAGCGCCCGCTCGCCGCTGATCGCCAGCTTTATCCGCCAGAAGCTCCCCTCCATCCCGCTTGAGGGGGGGGATGACTTTGGCTCGGTGGCTGCGGGTCTTGCCCGTTATGCCGAGCGGCTGTTCGCCAACTGAGCCCTGAGATAGCATAAATCGATGGCAACATCACCAGGGTGTTGCCATTAAGCGACAGTCTCTCGGGACAAGGGGCGACAGAAGCGGTCGGTCGTCCCCTCTCCCGCCCTGCTCCCGACTGCCTAAAAAGGGTATTCTTGACGCTCCCCCAACCGGAGCCCCCTCATGCCCAGATTGCCCTTTTTGCTGATCCCCCTGTTACTGCTCGCTGGCTGCAGCTCGACCGCCTTTGTTCAGCAAGATCTGCAACACCACCACTGGGTACTGAGCAAACTGGATGGCGAACCGATCAAGGCCCCCCGCGACAATCCCCCCGATTTCGAGATCGGCGAGCACTTCACCGTCAACGGCATCGCCGGTTGCAACCGCTACTTCGGTCAGGGCCATCTGGAAGATGACAAACTGTGGGTCACCAGTCTGGGCAGCACCGAAATGGCCTGCATGCCGCCGCTCGACACTATCGAACAAGCTGTACTGACCACCCTTACCGAGGGTGCGACCCTGAGCAGCACTAGTCAGAACCTGATCTTGCAGGGCAAACAGCACCGTTTGGAATACACCTTGCGCGACTGGGTGTTCTAGCGCTCACAAAGCCGCATCACAAACAGGAACATGTTGTCCGGCTGTGGCACAATATGAGGCAGAGTTCGCAACGGAGGCTGCCTCAGCCATGTCGATGGATCGCCTGTTTGACAAGATCAAACAACTCCCCACTATTCCCAAGCTGCTGCACGAGTTGATGCAGAGCTTCAACGACGAGAATGCCCGCATCGACGAGATTGCGGCCAAGATCGCCATGGATCAGGTGATCAGCGTCAAGGTGCTGCGGATGGCCAACTCGGCCGCCCTGCGCCGGGGCAACGAAGTGACCTCCATCGAACAGGCGGTGATCCGGCTCGGCTTCAACCGGCTGCGCTCCGTGGTGGTCGCCTCCGGCATCATCGGCACCTTCAAGGCCCCGCCCAGCTTCGACAAGAACAAGTTCTGGACCGAGACCTTCCAGGTCGCCACCATCGCCAAGACCCTGGCGCAGGAGGCCAAGGTGATGGATCCCGAGACCGCCTTCACCTGCGCTCTAATCCACAACATCGGCGAACTGCTTATCCAGAGCACCTTGCCGGAAGAGGCCGAGCTCATCAACATGGCGATCCAGAACGGCAGCAGCCGGGTCGAGGCCCAGCGGGAGATGCTGGGCTACGACTATGCCCAGCTCGGTGCCGAGCTGGCGCGACGCTGGAACCTCTCCGAGGCCTTCGTCGATGCCATCTCCCAACAGCTTGACCCGCTCTCCCACGATCCGGTCAGCAAGGAGGCAGTACTGATCCGCCTCGCCGTGTTTATCTCCTTCGCCTGGAACGCGGGAGTGCCTGCCCAGGCCATCATCGCCCGCTTCCCCAAACCGCTCGCCGACCAGTTGGGACTGGATCCCAAGTCGCTGGCAGGCCAGCTCGAAACACTGCATGAACAGGGTAATGCCCTCGCCGATCTTCTGACTCAATAAGCATCATGACCCATCCGTTTCTGTTTCATCCCCAGGTGGCGCCCTGGTTCAAAGAGAGCGCCGACGCACTGCAATTGACCCTTTTTAGCGAGCTGGATGCGCCGATCCGCGAGGTATGGCTGCGCCACGAGCCGGATAACGAGGAGTACCTGATCCCGATGACAGCGGTCTCCACCCGCGATCGGCTGCAGGTATGGCAGGCGACCCTGCCGCTCATCAAGGGACAGGATATCCACCTCTACAGCTTCAAATGCCTCGCCGACGAGGAGCAGTGGTGGCTGCACGGGGCGGGCGTCAGCGCGTCCATGCCGCCACGGGAACAGCATTTTCGCTTCAACAGCCTGCACCAGCCACCGGCCTGGGTGCAGGATCAGGTGTTCTACCAGATCTTCCCCGACCGCTTCTGCAACGGCGATCCGTCGCTGAGCGTCAAGCATCACGAGTACGAGTACCGTGGCAAAGCGGTGATCAGCAAGGCGTGGGGCGAGCCGGTCAGCCGTCATGAAGAGGGCCACGGCGCCTGCGAATTCTATGGCGGCGATCTGGCGGGGATCGATGCCAAGCTGCACTATCTGCAATCTCTCGGGGTAACGGCGCTCTACCTCAACCCCATCTTCGATTCGCCGAGCAACCACAAGTACGACACCCAGGACTACTTCAAGGTGGACGCCCACCTCGGCAGCAACGAGCAGTTCGCCGAGCTGACCCGCAACCTGCACCAGCGTGGCATGAAGATCATCCTCGATGCGGTGGTCAACCACACCTCTACCGAACACCCTTGGTTCTGCCCGCCACTGGGCGCCCAGAGCAACCCGGATTCGCCGTGGCGCAGCTTCTACACCTTTGATAAAGAAGGGGATTACGTCAGCTGGAAGGGCATTCGCAGCCTGCCCAAGCTCGACTTCTCCTGCGAGAAGGTGCAAGACGCCGTCTATCGGGCCGACGACGCCATCCTCCGTTACTGGATGCGCGCCCCCTACCAGATCGATGGCTGGCGCTTTGACGTCATCCACATGCTGGGCGAGCGCGGCACCGCCGAGGGCAATCGCAGTCACGTGCGCGCCATTCGCGGGGCAGTGAAGCAGGAGAACCCGGACGCCTATGTGCTCGGCGAACACTTCTTCGAGGCGAGCCAGTGGCTGCAAGGGGATCAGGAGGATGGCGCCATGAACTACTACGGCTTCGCCCATCCGATCCGCGCCTTCCTGGCGGGGCAGGATATCGCCTACCACCCCATCAAGATCAGCGCCGAAGAGCTGGATCGCTGGCTCAAGCTGGCGCGGGCCCACATCCCGTTCAAGAACCAGCTGGCCCAGTTCAACCTGCTGGACAGCCACGATACCGCCCGTTTCCTCCACCTGCTGGGTGAAGACAAGCAGCGGATGCAGCTGGCCGCCACCCTGCTGCTCACCTATATCGGCGTGCCGTCCATCTACTACGGAGATGAAGTGGGACTCTCCGGCGGCAACGATCCGGACTGCCGCCGCTGCTTCCCGTGGGATACCACAGACTGGGATCATGTGCTGCACGACCACTATCGTCGGCTGATCCAGATCCGCCGCCAGCGCCCCTCCCTGCGCCGTGGCGATATCCAGACCCTCTACGCTGGGCCCCACAGCTATGTGTTCGCCCGTACCCTGCAAAGCGATCAGGTGGTGGTGGCCTGCAACCGCCACCCGAGCGAGCCGCGCACCATCAGCCTGCCCCTGTGGCAGACCGCGAGCCCGGCCAGCCGCTTCACCGACGCCTTCAACGGCGAGAAGTTTGAAGTGGTGCAGGGCGAGGTCCAGCTGACCATTCCAGCCAACTCGGCACGGGTGCTGATCTCCAGCTGAGCGGGCAACTGACGCGCTGAAAAGCAAAACCGGAGCCCAAGGCTCCGGTTTTTTATTCCGTTCAATCCGCCATGACGTCTGGCCCCTAACCAGCCGCCATCAGTAGTTGATGCTGACGTAGGGCACTTCCGGCACCTGCCAGCGCTGCTTGAGGTAGACGGTGAGCACGAAGAAGAAGTTGGCCAGCAGGTTGGCGAAGCGATAGAGAATGGGATCGAAGGCCACCTCGCTCTCTTCCAGCCGGACCAGCAGCCGCACCACCTTCTTGCTGCCGCAGCGGCACAGATGGAGGGTGGGAATGGGCTGTGGCCCCTGTGGCAGCACAAAACCTGTGACGCTGCCGCGACTCGCCTCGTTATAGTGGTCGTAACGGGCCTTGAGCCACTCAAGATCTGCATCGAAGATCCCCAGCTTGCCGCGCACCGAGCCGTTGAGATTGTAGATAAGCCGCTGCAACGCCGCGAGATCCGCCAGCATGGGCTCGGTATCGGCATCCGGCGCAAGGTGTGACAGCACGGCCCCGACCTGACAGCAGAGCTCGTCCGTGGCGATTTCAAAATCACATTTGAACGAGGTTTCGAAGATAAAGGGGTAGCAGAGCTCGCGCTTGTCTCTTGGCTTCTTGGGGTTCATGGGGCAACCGGATTGGAGAAAAGGCCAGTTTGCCAGCCCCGGGAAGGGCTGGCAAACGGCAGCTCATTACTTGCGTTACGCGCTGTGGCTCAGGCGTTCTTACTGGTGGGCTCGGTGGAGGGCTGGAATTGGTTGATCATCCGCAGCGCCTCCAGCATCCGCTGGTTGAAGCTGGTGAAGCGATCGACCTGTACAGGTTCCCCTTCCCCTCTCGCCGCCAACACGGCCGGGGTCAGCGCCTGTTGCTGGGATGGTGGCAGCAGGCTATCCGCCTGTTTCTGCACCTGATCCAGCTTGGGCAGGTAGTCGGCAAACGGCTTGATCAAATCCTGCAGGGAGTGCGCCCCCTGATAGGTCTGGCTCAGCTTGACGCTCTGCTTGAGCTTGAGGGAGTAGGAGGCCAACTGGCTGTCATCCAGTTTCAGCTCGCCCGCCTTGTCCAGCAGATCCTCGAAGTTGCCGGAGAAGAAGCTCCCCGCCAGCTCGTCGATCCCCTTGACCAACTTGCCGATGGACTCCATCTCGTCGCTGCTGAGGTCCCCCTCCAGCGAGAAGCTGAAGCTCTGGCTCGACTTGAGGCTGAACTGGCTGCCGCTCTCGCTGGTCTGGGACTTGGTCTGCCAGCTGTCGTTGAATCGCAGCACCACCTTGTCGCCATCCTTGGTCTGGATCTCCAGATACCCCTGCTGGCGACTGGCCATCTCGGCCTGTCCCATGTCGGTCGGAGAAATCTTGCCGAAGAACTCCTTCTCGAACTCCTCGAGCCCTTTCTGGATCAGCTTGTAGCTCTGATCGATACCGGTTTTGATATCGTCGTTGTCGGTCGCCCACTTGCCGAGCTGCTTCTTCGCCTCGTCAAAGCCCTTGTCGACCCCCTTGCGGGCCTGCTCCATCATCCCGGTCAGGTCGTCGTCAGATTTGCCATCGGCCCGTGCGGCGCCAAGCCGCCCGGTCACAAACTGCAGCACGTTTTCAGCCACCGACTGGAAGTCGAACAGGGTCTCCGGGGTGATCTCCTCGGGCTCTTTCACCTTCGGCGCCTGATAGCCCTGGCCGTTGATCTCCAGCGAGAACTGCAACGCCTGCTGGATCAGCACTTGCGCCCACTTGGGCGGCTTGTGCAAGGAGACCGCCTCCTCGCTCTTGACCTGTTTCTGCTCCGCCTGTTGGGGCGATTTGGGAGAAACACCCACTCCCTTGGGTTGGGCTGCGCCCACGCCTTCGATCTGCATAATGTGTCCTCCCACCATGCCTGTAGATCAGCTATCGGCCTGACTGAACACTTCTTGACCACAAAATGCTGGACAATCTGCGGCTGGCTTTTAAAATCGGGCCCCTTTGGGTGGCCTGTTGCCTTCCCCCGATTTCGACCCGGCCCGGCCGGTGTGCATGTGAGGTATTTATGACCCAATCCCAACAGCCTTCCGCGAACGCTCCGGCGCCCAGAACCGCGGCCGACTATCAGGCCCAACTCGACGAAAAGCGGGCTTGCCTCACCGAGCTGTTTGCCGGCTTCACCCTCCCGGCGCTGGAAGTGCACAGCTCGCCGGCGGAGTACTACCGGATGCGCGCCGAATTTCGCATCTGGCACGAAGGGGATGACCTCTTCCACTGCATGTATGCCCCGGCGACCAAAGAGATCATCAAGATAGACCACTTCCCTACCGCCAGCCGCCTCATCAACCAGTTGATGCCGCTGCTGCTGGAGGGGCTGCGCCCACACCCGGTGCTGCGCCGCAAACTGTTCCAGATTGACTACCTCTCCACCCAGTCCGGCCAGATCATTGTCAGCCTGCTCTACCATCGCAAGCTGGAGAACGAGTGGCAGCAGGCCGCCGAGGCGCTGCAGGCCGATCTGCGCGCCAAGGGGTTCGAGCTGCAGCTGATTGGCCGCGCCCACAAGCAGAAGATCTGTCTGGGGGATGACTTCGTCATCGAACAGCTCAACGTGGCGGGTCGCCAGCTAACCTACAAACAGGTGGAGAACAGCTTCACCCAGCCCAACGCCGCCATCAACGAACAGATGCTGGCCTGGGCGCTGGATGTGACCAAGGGGAGCGAAGGGGACCTGCTGGAGCTCTATTGCGGCAACGGCAACTTCTCCATCGCGCTGGCGCAGAACTTCCGCAAGGTGCTGGCCACCGAAATCGCCAAGCCGAGCGTCGACTCCGCCCAGTTCAACATCGCCGCCAACGGCGTCGACAACCTGATCATCCTGCGTATGTCGGCCGAGGAGTTCACCATGGCGATGCGTGGTGAACGGGAGTTCAACCGCCTCAAGGGGATCGACCTCAAGAGCTACCAGTGCAACACCATCTTCGTCGACCCGCCCCGCGCCGGTCTCGATGATGCCACCGTCAAGCTGGTGCAGGAGTACGACAACATCCTCTACATCTCCTGCAACCCCGAGACACTGCAGGCCAACATGGCCGTGCTGGGCGAAACCCACGAAATCGCCCGTTTCGCCCTGTTCGACCAGTTCCCCTGGACCCATCATATGGAAGCCGGGGTCTATCTGCGCCGCAAGGCCGGTTGATTCAGGCAGACAGGAAAACAACAACAGGGCCGGATGGCCCTGTTTTGTTATTGACTGAACACCGGCCTCACTCCAACCGGAAGTGGCCCACGATCTCCCGCAGCCGGTCGTAGGTCTGCTGCATCGCCACGGAGCTGGCAACCGTCGCTTCGCCATTGTGGGTCAGCTGGCGGATCACTTCAGCGATGGCGTTCATGTTGCGATTGATCTCTTCGGCCACCGCGCTCTGCTGCTCCGCCGCCGTGGCGATATGGCTGATGAGATCGTTGATCTCCACCACTTCTCCGGCCATCAGATCCAGCGACTCGTTGACCCTGGTAGTGTTCTCGGCCGCCCCCTGACAGCTCTGCTTGGTGTTGCCCATGGCATCCACCACAGTTCGGGTGCCCCGCTGCAGACTGGCCAGCATGGTCTGGATCTCGGCTGTGCTCTGCTGGGTACGGGCCGCGAGGGAACGCACCTCGTCTGCCACCACCGCAAAGCCACGCCCCTGTTCCCCAGCGCGGGCCGCCTCGATGGCGGCGTTGAGGGCCAGCAGGTTGGTCTGTTCGGCAATGCTGCCGATCACCCCCAGCACAGAGCCAATCTGCTGCACATCCTGCTGCATCGCCTCGATGGAGCGAGCAGTGGCTTCCACTTCGTCCACCAGCGCCATCACGCTGGCCATGGCCTGATCCACTACCTGACGGGACTGGCTCGCCAGCTGCTGGCTCTGGCCGGTGAGCTGAGCGGTGCTGGCCGCACTCTCGGAGACGGAGACCGCGGTGCGGCTCATCTCGTTGATGGCAGTCACCACCTGCTCGGTCTCGCGCACGTGGTCCGCCAGCAGGGACTGGGCGGCGCCGGTCTGGCTGGCCAGCCCTTCTATACCACTGTTGAGCTGGCCGCTCGCCTGCCGCACCTCCCCCATCATCTCCTGCAGCCGCTCGATAAAGCGATTTATCCCGGCCGAGATCTGGCCCAGATCATCCTTGCTAGTCACCGCCAGCCGGCGGGTGAGATCGCCACTGCCGCGGGAGAGCTCCAGCACCAGATCCCGCAACGAGAGGATGGGGCGATAGGCCACGTTGAGCGCCAGCATCGCCAGCACCATCACCACGATCGCCACGCCGCACAGCGCCATGATGATCTGGCCGTTGAGAGCCCGGGTCATGGCCCGGATGTAGTCAAGATCGATGTAGCCGGTCAGGGTCCAGCTGCTGCCGCGAATATCCAGCTGGTTGGGGCGCGCTTCGCTCTCCCCCTGCGGCTTGCTGTCATAGAGGTTGTTGCCCTGACTGTCGGCCAACGAGAAGTAGCGGCCATCGCCACTCATCTTCTCCAGCAGGCTTTTGAACTCGCTCATGTCGAGGTAGTAGAGATAGGCGGAATCGGCGCCGCGCGGCACCAGAATGGTGATGACCGGCTTGCCATCCACCTGTTGCAGCGGGCTGACGGTGATCTGGTTGTTGGCGGCGGGGATCAGCTTGCGCAGCGCATCGACTTTGGCACTGTCATTGATGACCCCGTTCACATCGAAGGCCATGTCGCCGATCACCTTGACGATGTTGTGAAAGCCGGTCTCTTGCAGGGTCTTCTTGACGTTGGTCACCCCGAAGTTGAGGTTGGCGGCCAACAGGATCTTCTGATTGATGTCGCTAGCCAGCTTCTCTTTGACCAGAGTGATCTGCTCGTTGATGTTGTGGGTGGCCTGAGTGCGAATGTAGCCACTGATGAAGTGATTCACGCTGAGTCCGGCGGTGCCGATGGTGACCAGAATGGCCAGGAGCAGCAAGAGGTAGATCTTGACCTTGAATGGCATGGGTTCCCTCCAGAAGAGAGGGCTGGCAACGCCAACCCTCCCTGCCAATCGTTATTTCTTCTTGGCGTACTTCATGGAGTCCAGGGCCACCGCCAGAATGATGATGCCGCCCTTGATGATGAACTGCCAGTAAGGGCTGACGCCGATATAGGTCAAACCATAGTTGATCAGGGTGAAGATAAGTACGCCGGTAATCACACCAGCGACCGTTCCCACCCCGCCGGCAAACGACACGCCGCCCACCACGCACGCCGCGATGGCATCCAGCTCGTACATGAAGCCGAGGTTGTTGGTGGCGCTACCGATCCGGCCCGCTTCCAGCATACCGCCGAAGGCGTAGAAGACCCCCGCCAGCGCATAGATCATCACCAGATTGACCGCCACGTTGACGCCGGAGACCTTGGCCGCCTCGGGGTTGCCGCCGATGGCGAAGATGTTTTTGCCAAAGCGGGTCTTGTTCCACAGCACCCAGACGAACACGCTGGCGATGGCCGCGTAGAAGGTGAGGTACGAGAGCTTGAAGCCGCCGATCCGGATAAAGCCCTGGGCGAAGCTGGAGAAGCGGGGGTCAAACCCGGCCACCGGCGAGGCCCCTACCGAGTCAAAGTAGAGGGAGTTGATACCGTAAACGATGATCATGGTGCCCAGGGTGGTAATGAACGGGGTGACGTTCAGGTAGGCCACAATGAGACCGTTGACCAGACCAATCAGCGCCCCCACCACACACACCAGCAGGATCACCGCAGGAATGGGCACCTCCCCCAGCGTCGGGAACACCTTGTTGACGTTGGTCAGCGCCTGCAACATGGTTGCCGCGATGAGTGCCGCCAGACCGACCTGGCGACCGGCCGAGAGATCCGTCCCCTGAGTGATGATGATGCCCGCCACCCCCAGCGCGATGATGACCCGCACCGAGGACTGGGTCAGGATGTTGCTGAAGTTGGTGAGGCTCAGGAAGGAGGGCTCCTGGATCACGATGACCATGAGCAGCACCAGCAGCACCAGATAGATGGCGTTTTCCTTGAGCGCCTGCATCAGATTGAAATTTTTAGCCGACTCCATAAATGTCTTCCTGTCTCTAGAGGTACAGAGATGCCAGGCGCAGTATCTCGCTCTGGTCAGTTTCTTTGGTATTGACGATCCCGGCGACCCGGCCATTGCTCATCACCATGATCCGGTCGGTGATCCCCAGCAATTCCGGCATCTCTGACGAGATGATGATGATCCCCTTGTCCTTCTTCGCCAGCTCCAGGATGAGCTGGTAGATCTCGAACTTGGCCCCGACGTCGATGCCGCGGGTGGGCTCGTCAAGCATCAGGATCTCCGGCTGGGTCAGCAGCCAGCGGCCGATAATCACCTTCTGCTGGTTGCCCCCGGAGAGGGAACCTATCTGGGTCTGCTGGGTCGGCGTCTTGACCCGCATGGAGTCGATCACCCACTGGGTATCGCTCTTCATCTTGTTGTCGCTGAGCAGCCCCATGGAGCCTTTGTAGCTGTCCATGTTGGCGATCAGGGAGTTGAAGGCGATATCAAGCCGCGAGTAGATGCCGGTGGAGCGGCGCTCTTCCGTCACCAGCGCAAAGCCGTTGCGGATCGCTTCGTGGGCGTTGTGGTTGGCCACCTCTTTGCCGTGCAGCTTGATGCTGCCCTGGCTGCGATCGCGAATGCCGAACAGAGTCTCGACGATGTCGGTGCGCTTGGCCCCCACCAATCCGGCAATGCCGAGGATCTCCCCCTTGTGCAGGTTGAAGGTCACATCCTGAATGGAGGGCTGGTTCTTCGCCGTCAGGTGTTCGATCTCGAGGATCACCTCTTTCGGCTGGTTGGTTTTTTCAGGGAAGCGCTGGGTCAGTTCACGGCCGACCATCATGCCGATGATCTGATCCATGGTCATGCCCTTGAGCGGCTGGGTTGCCACCCACTGGCCATCCCGCAATATGGTGATCTCGTCACAGAGCTGGAAGATCTCCTCCATCTTGTGAGAGATGTAGACGATGCCGCACCCCTTATCCTTCAACTTGTTGATGATCTTGAAGAGGTGATTCACCTCTTTCTCGGTCAGCGAGGAGGTGGGTTCGTCCATGATGACGATCTTGGCATCGTAGGAAAACGCCTTGGCGATCTCGATCATCTGCATCTGGGAGACCGACAGGGTCGCGACCTTCACCTTGGGGTCGATGTCGATATCCAGCTCATCGAAGATGCGCTTGGTGTCGTCATACATCTTGCCGTGGTCGATAAACCACCCCTTGGTGGGGTAGCGGCCGAGCCACATGTTGTCCATCACGGTACGCTGCAACACCAGGTTGAGCTCCTGATGCACCATGGAGACGCCATTTTCCAGCGCCTCTTTCGAGGAGGTGAAGTTGATCTCCTGCCCCTTGAAGAAGATCTTGCCCTGATCCTTCTCGTAAATGCCGAACAGGCACTTGAGCAGTGTGGATTTTCCCGCTCCGTTCTCGCCCATCAACGCATGCACAGAATGAGGACGGACCCGTAAATTGACATTATCGAGTGCCTTGACGCCGGGAAAGCTCTTACTGACGTCAATCATCTCCAACAGCCATTCTGATTGTTGCTGTGTTGTCATATCAGCCATCACATCTGGTTGAAAAAAGGGCAAGGGGATCTCCCTTGCCCTGGAGGAGGGAATTACTCGAATTGGGACAGGTTGTCTTTATCCACACCGACGTAGGCAACACGTACTACCTTGTCGACGATATTCCACTTGGTGCCTTCACCGGCCGGTTTGCCTTCAGCCAGGTTCTTGGTCAGCTCGAAGGTGGCTTTGGCCTGGTTGGCCGCATCGTTCAGCACGGTACCTGCCATGGCACCACTCTTGACCATGGCCAGCGCTTCCGGCAGCGCATCGACGCCGAATACCGGAATGGCAGTCTTGCCCTGGGCTTTCAGCGACTCGACCGCACCCATTGCCATGCCATCGTTGTTGGCGATGACCACTTCGATCTTGTTGGCGTTGGGGCCGGAGATCCAGGCGTCCATCTTGTCTTTGGCCATCGCGGTATCCCACATACCGGTATCCATGTGCAGTTGCTCGGTCTTGACGCCGCCATCGTTCAGGGTCTTGACCACGTAGGAGGTGCGCGCTTCGGCATCCGGGTGGCCCGGCTCCCCTTTCAGCAGCACGAACTGGATCACGCCATCCTTGTTCAGATCCCACTCCGGATGGGCTTTCCAGTGTTTGGCAATCAGCTGACCCTGGATGATCCCTGACTCCTTGGAGTCGGTGCCCACGTAGTAGGCCTTGTCGTAGCTGGCCAGATCGGTAGCGCTCGGCTCCTTGTTGTAGAAGACCACCGGGATATCTTCGCCACGGGCTTTCTCAATCACCACCGGGGCCGCAGCCGGGTCTACCAGGTTGATGGCCAGCGCCTTCACCCCTTTGGCCAGCAGCACATCGATCTGGTCGTTCTGCTTGGACTGGTCGTTCTGGGAGTCGTTCATCAGCAGCTCCACCCCCGGAGTGGCTGCCGCCTCCTTCTCGATGGCTTTGCGCACGACCGCCATGAAGTTATCGTCGTATTTGTAGACGGTTACCCCGATACGGGTGTCAGCCTGGGCATTGGCTCCAGCCATCATGCCCATCAGCAGGGCGGCAACTGTGGTCAGTTTTTTCATTATGTGTGCTCCGATGTGTCTATCTGTGTTGTAGGGTGGCGAGCAATTGAGCAAGCGCCAATCAATGTAATCAGTTTGTTGTCATTTCTTCTGTGATCATGACGACAAAATGAAAACGTTTACACTCTGTTACATTGAAACTTTATATTTATTTTTCAAATACATATAAATAAAAGTCAGATTTGAGACTCAATCTTTCCCACTGCATTGAGGCTAGTCGTTACTGGTCTGTTGTCAAAATGGCGCACTGGCTCGACAGTCGCCTCCATAGCTGGCTTAACGGAGAGTGCAGCCCCAACGGTAACGATGCTCAAGCAGTTGATACTCGGGACGCACGCTCTGACTCCAGGAGTCATCGCCGCCCACCCCCATATGGGCGCCATCGAGGCAGACCCACAGCCCCTCTTCGGCCACCAGATCGCTCTGGTGACGGGCGGCGGCCAGCTGCTGCTGACTGAAGCGGCTGGCACTGAAATGGAAGCTGCCGTTCACCGTCGTGCTGCCCAGCTGCAGCTGACGAGTATCGCAGCGCAAGCCGTTGTCACTCGGGAAGATGTAAGGGGTATGCATCGCCTCCAGCGGCAAACTCCAGCGCCCCAGATCGGCGCCAAGCAGGCGATCCGGATAGTTTTCGTGCGGGCCACGCCCCAGCCATTCGGCTCGCGCTGGCACCTTGGCCAGATGAAGCAGCAGGCCGATCCGCGGCAGCGACGGCAGCACCTGTGCCAGCTCGGTCTCTATCTCGAGGCTCATGGCGCCATCGTCGGTAAAGTGATGATGCCAGTGACTCACCAGCAGCAGCTCATCACGGTGGAAGTAGCCATGACTGACCCGGATATCCCCTCCGGCGACCGCGATCCCCAGACAGCGGTGCTGCCACTGACCGAGACCACAGCCCTGCCAGCGGGCAATCCAGGAGTTGGGGTCGGCGTGATCCGCTTCGCTGGTGCCGATGTCGTTGTCGAGCGGCGCCCGATAGAAGTGATCCATGATCGGCGCCAGCAACTGCTCCTGCCCCGATTTTTGCCAACTGGTGATGCGGCCGCTCTGCTTGTCGAGCCGCCACTGGCTGTTTGCGGCGGTGATCCGCCAGCCATCCGGCTGCTCGCTCAGGGTAGCGGCAGCGACCGGCGCTGGCAGGGCAAGGGGAGTCGGCAGGGTGAACTGCTGACGGGCGACCTTGTGATCTGCCTGCGACCAGAGGGTGGCCTGGGGCTGAACGATGGCCAGATCGAGCCAGGCCAGTGAACCTGCCGCAAAGGGGGGCAACGCCTCGCTCAGGGTCAACTCGACCACCCCTTGCGGCGCCAGCGTGAGGGAGAACTCCCCCTGCTGCTGCACATGGCCGTTCTCACACAGCTGCCAGCAAAGCCGCTCGTTGTCGGTTTCCCGAAACAGGTATTCGCTCTCGATCCTCACCCGCAGCGGGGTGCGCTCAAGCAGAGTGAAGCGGAACGGTTGCTGGGCACGCTTCGCCTCGAACAGGGCTGGATGCGGAGTGCGATCCGGGAACAGCAGGCCGTTACAGCAGAACTGGCGATCGTTTTGCACATCACCAAAATCGCCGCCATAGCCCCAGTAGTGGCGACCATCGGCGGTGTATTTGTCGAGCCCCTGATCGACCCAATCCCAGACAAACCCGCCTTGCAGGCGTGGATGATCGCGAAACGCCTGCCAGTAGTGGGCGTAGCCCCCCAGGCTGTTACCCATGGCGTGGGCGTACTCGCAGAGGATCAGCGGTCGGTGCTCGCCGGGCAGGCCGATCCACTTGGCAAGCGCCCACTTTGGCACCGCTGGGAAGGGTTGATCCTGATGGGTTCTGGCATACATGGGACAGATAATGTCGGTCGCCGGGGTATCGGCCCCGCCCCCCTCATACTGCACCGGACGGCTCGGGTCGCTGCGCTTGATCCAGCCATACATGGCATCGTGGGCCGGGCCGTAACCCGACTCGTTGCCCAGCGACCAGATGATGATGGAGGGGTGGTTGAAATCCCGCGCCACCATGCGGGTCGCCCGCTCCAGAAAGGCATTGCTCCAGGCGGGATCCCGCGCCAGCCGCCCCATGGGGGTCATGCCGTGAGTCTCCAGATTCGCCTCGTCCACCACATAGAGACCGAGTCGATCGCAGAGGCGATAGAAGTCGGGGTGGTTGGGATAGTGGGAGCAGCGCACCGCATTGAAGTTGTGGCGCTTCATCAGCAGCAGATCCCGCTCCATGGTGGCGCGATCGATGGCATAACCCTTGGCAGGATGGTGTTCATGACGGTTGGCCCCGCGAACAAGCAGCGGCTGCCCGTTGACCCGCAGCAGGCCACCACGGATCTCCACCACCCGAAAGCCCACATCGCACGCCTCGCTCTCGATGGCGCGGCCCTGCTCATCGAGCAGGGTCAGGGTCAGGCGATAGAGATGGGGCGTCTCGGCGCTCCACTTGCGCGCCGCTGCCACGTCGAGCCAGAACTCGGCGCGATCGTCGTAAGCCCCTTTCTCATCAATGGCTTGGGTGCCTATCAGCTGGCGCAGGGTCACGACCCGCTCGCCACCGTCATAGAGATTGGCCTCCACCGACAGACCGGCCCCATTGGCCACCTGCAGTGCAATCTTGAGACGGCCATCCCGATAGCAGGCATCCAGCTCAGGCGTCACCCGCATATCCATCAGATGGCGGGACGGTTTGTGCAACAGGCTGACGGAGCGGAAGATCCCCGA
Organism: Aeromonas sp. Lyrl_2; assembly: GCF_051948815.1. Taxonomy (NCBI): domain Bacteria; kingdom Pseudomonadati; phylum Pseudomonadota; class Gammaproteobacteria; order Aeromonadales; family Aeromonadaceae; genus Aeromonas; species Aeromonas sp. Lyrl_2. Next base: position 69,910 of record NZ_JAYJLJ010000011.1, on the reverse strand, counting down.
CAGCCACCACATATCCTGATCTTCCAGATAGGAGCCGTCAGACCAGCGCAGTACCAGCACCGCCAACCGGTTGCGACCGCTCTGCAGATAAGGAGTCAGATCGAATTCGGCGGGCAGCCGGCTGTCCTGGGAGTAGCCGACCCAGCGGCCGTTGCAGAAGAGGTGGAAGGCGCTGCTCACCCCGCCGAAGATGATCCGGCTCTGTCCGCTTACCAGCCAGTCGGCGGGCAGTTCGAACTCGCGGGAGTAGCAGCCAGTAGGATTGTCTGCCGGCACTCGCGGTGGATCGCAAGGAAAGGGGTACTTGATATTGGTGTAGATGGGGCCATCAGTGAGCGGCCGCGCAGCCGGATAGGCGGCATCCAGCTGCCAGTTGCCCGGCACGGTAATGGGAGTGGCATCAACCAGATCCTGCGCCAGCCAGCTCTCGGGCACCAATTCGGGAGCGGCAAAGAAGGAGAAGCGCCACTCGCCATCAAGCAAGAGACGGGAGGAAGAGGCCAGATCACCCCTGGCATCCGCTTCGCTGCGCCAGCTGAACATGGGGGTATGGGCAGTCAGACGGTTTACCGACGTAATAGCCTGAGTCTGCCAATCCTGACGCGCCACTATCTCCCTGAGCATTCACTCTCTCCCTGCTGATTGGAAAACGTATTCAGTCTAGAGAAGTATGACGCAGGGAACGGCGATCTCGCTCACACAGATGTAAACGATTACACTGATTTTGTTAAGTAAAGCGGAGTAAAAATGATTAAAAATAGGTAAAACAATAACTGTGCAAGAAACGGCCCCGAACAGGGCCGCAAAAGGGGGCTATCCGGCCCGAACCGGTGCCACCGAGTGGCGATTGATCAGGGTGGGGGTATAGATCCGGCTCTGGGTCGCGTCACTCTCCCCCGCCGCCAGCTGAATGGCCAGCTTTGCCGCCTGGGCCGCCATCAACTCGATGGGATAGCGCATGGTGGAGAGCTTGGGGCGCAAATATCTGGCATAGATGATGTCATCGAAGCCCACCACCGAAACCTCCTCCGGCACTCGCAGGCCGTTGTCCGCCAACACGGAGATGGCGCCCGCCGCCATGGCATCGTTATAGGCCACCACGGCGGTCACCTTGAGCCCCTTGGCCAACAGATTGAGCATGGCGCGCTCGCCCCCCTCCTCGTTCGGCGTGCCGCTCTCGATAAGCTCGGGATCCGCCGCCAGACCAGCCTCTGCCAACCCGTCCTGATACCCCTGCAGCCGCAAGGTGGCATCTTCGATGGCGTGATCCGAGCTGATAAAGGCGATGTGGCGGTGACCCAGCTCGATCAGATGGCGGGTTGCCGTTGCGGCCCCCAGCCGGTTGTTGAGGGCGATGCAGCGCCCCTTGATGGCAGGAATATCGCGATTGATAAGCACCATGCCGGGCACCCGCATGGCGTAGTCGCAGAGCTCCTCGTCGCTGAGCGCCTTGCTGTGCACCACCAGCGCCTCGCAGCGCTTGCCGATCAGCAGCTCGATCGCCTCGCGCTCCTGGCGCGCCTTGTGAAAACCGTTACCCATCAACAGGTGAAGATTCTGCTCGACGGCCACGCCGGAGACCCCCTTCACCAGAGCCCCGAAGAAGGGATCGGCCACGTCTCCCACTACGACGCCCATGGTATCGCAGGTCTGGCTGACCAGCGCCCGCGCGTTAGCGTTGGGGGTATAGCCCAGCTCCGTCATCGCCTTCTGGACGGCGGTGCGGGAGGCGGCACTGGCCTTGGGCGAGTTGTTCATCACCCGTGAAACCGTTGCCACCGACACATTGGCCAAACGGGCGACATCCTTGATGGTACTCATGCTGTTTTCACTTATTTCACTCTGCGACAGATTGACCATTATACCCACCAACCCCATTGAAAACAGGGGATAACGCACGATCTGGCAGAGAAGCGCTCACAAAATCGGTGTAATCGTTTACACTGTTTTGCAAGCAAGTTCACAGTTTGCAAGCCCACCCCTCGGCTAGACTGCTTGCAGCATCATTTTCAGTGGAGAGCAAGATGAAGGTTCTGGTCACCGGCGGCTGCGGATATATCGGCAGCCACACCTCTCTGGCCCTGCAAGCCGCAGGCATGACCCCGGTCGTGGTGGACAACCTCTGCAACAGCAAGCGCAGCGTGTTGACTCGAGTCGCAGCTATCAGCGGCCAGCAACCCGAGTTCTATCAAGGGGATATTCGCGATGCCGCCCTGCTGGACCGGATCTTCGCCGAGCAGCAGATCGATGCGGTGATCCACTTTGCCGCCCTCAAGGCGGTCGGCGAGTCGACTCGCATTCCACTGGATTACTACGAGAACAACCTCGGCGGCACCCTCACCCTGCTGCAGGCGATGAAGCGGGCTGGCGTGCACAATCTGGTGTTCAGCTCCTCGGCGACCGTCTACGGCGATCCCGCCACTCTGCCGATCCGCGAGGATTTCCCCCGCAGCGCTACCAACCCCTACGGTCGCTCCAAGCTGATCATCGAGGAGATCCTCGAGGATCTGCAGCTGGCCGAGCCTCAATGGAGCATGACCCTGCTGCGCTACTTCAACCCGGTCGGCGCCCACGAGTCGGGCACCATGGGGGAAGATCCCCAAGGCATTCCCAACAATCTGATGCCCTATATCACTCAGGTCGCCATCGGCCGTCGCGACTGCCTGTCGGTCTTTGGAAACGATTACCCAACTGTTGATGGCACCGGCGTGCGCGACTACATCCACGTGATGGATCTCGCCGAGGGGCACGTCAAGGCACTGCAACACTGCGTCGGCAAGGGTGGCGTGCACACCTACAACCTGGGCACCGGCCAGGGCCAGAGCGTATTGCAGCTGGTCGCCGCCTTCTCCAATGCCTGCGGCAAGCCGCTGCCGTTTCGCATCGAACCGCGTCGCCCGGGCGACATCGCCGCCTGCTGGGCCGATCCGGCCAAGGCCGAGCGGGAACTGGGCTGGCAGGCGACCCGGGACATAGACGCCATGTGCGCTGACAGCTGGCGCTGGCAGTCCGCCAACCCGAACGGTTACGAGGAGTAGGCCTGCCTGCTCCCTGTTAATAGACGACCTTATTTTTCAATACCTTATTCAGGAGAGATGATGTTCAACCCCGTCGATCATCCCCATCGCCGCTTCAACCCGCTGACCGGCCAGTATGTGCTGGTCTCCCCCCACCGGGCCAAACGCCCCTGGCAGGGGCAGGTGGAGAAGGTGAGTCAGGCCCCCAAACAGGCACATGATCCCGACTGCTTCCTCTGCGCAGGCAACACCCGGGTCACTGGCGACATCAACCCCGACTACAAGGGCACCTTCGTCTTTACCAACGACTTCGCCGCCCTGATGCAGGATACCCCGGCCGCCGATAGCGCCAGCGATCCCCTGCTGAAACTGGAAGCCGCCCGCGGCACCAGCCGGGTGATCTGCTTCTCGCCGGATCACGGCAAGACCCTGCCCGAGCTGCCGCTGCCCGCCATCGAAGGGGTGATCACCACCTGGATGGATCAGGTCACCGAGCTGTCAGCCCAGTGGGAATGGGTGCAGGTATTTGAAAACAAAGGCGCCGTCATGGGCTGCTCCAACCCGCACCCCCACGGCCAGATCTGGGGCAGCGACTTCCTGCCCAACGAGATCGCTCGCGAAGAGCAGCACCAGTGCGACTGGCTGGCCGAGCATGGTCGCCCCATGCTGCTGGAGTATGTGGAGCGGGAGCTGGCGGATCGCTCGCGCATCGTGGTGGAGACCGAGCACTGGCTCGCCGTGGTCCCCTTCTGGGCCGCCTGGCCGTTCGAAACCCTGCTGCTGCCCAAGGCGCACGTCCCCTCCATGCTCAACCTGACCCAGGCCCAGCAACAGGATCTGGCGGTGGCGCTCAAGGAGCTCACCAGCCGCTACGACAACCTGTTCGAGTGCAGCTTCCCCTACTCCATGGGCTGGCACTTTGCACCGCCCAAATCGGATTGCCCCGAGGCGTGGCAGCTGCATGCCCACTTCTATCCGCCCCTGCTGCGCTCCGCCACCGTACGCAAATTCATGGTCGGCTTCGAGATGCTGGCCGAAACCCAGCGCGACCTGACTCCGGAGCAGGCCGCCGAGCGGCTGCGCGCGCTGAGCCCCATTCACTACAACCAGACCAATCAAACCAATGAGGAGGCCCTATGACCCCGAGCCAACGCGTCAGCACCGTTTTTGCCGAGCAATTTGCCAAAGCGCCCGATCTGCTGGTGCGCGCCCCCGGCCGCGTCAACCTCATCGGTGAACATACCGACTACAACGACGGCTTCGTGCTGCCCTGCGCCATCGACTACGAGACCTGCGTCGCCATCGGCCTGCGCGATGACCGGCAAGTACAGGTGATCGCCGCCGACTACGACAACCAGCGCGACCAGTTCGACCTCGACCAGCCCATCGAGCACCACCCCAGCCAGCGCTGGAGCGACTACATCCGCGGCGTGGTGAAATATCTGCAGGAGCGCGGTTATGCCCTGCGCGGCCTCGATCTGGTGGTTTCCGGCAACGTGCCGCAGGGGGCTGGGCTCTCCTCCTCCGCCTCGCTGGAAGTGGCCATCGGTCAGGCCTTCAAGGAGGCGCTGGGGCTCACCATCACTCAGGCCGAGATCGCCCTCAACGGTCAGCAGGCGGAGAACAAGTTCGTCGGCTGCAACTGCGGCATCATGGATCAGATGATCTCCGCCAGCGGCAAAACCGACCACGCCCTGCTGCTCGACTGCCGCTCGCTGGAGACCCGCCTCATCCCCATGCCCACCGATCTGGCGGTGCTGATCGTCAACTCCAATGTGCGCCGCGGTCTGGTAGATAGCGAATACAACACCCGCCGCCAGCAGTGCGAAGCGGCCGCCCGCCACTACGGAGTCAAGGCACTGCGCGATCTCGATCTGGCGGCTCTCGAAGCGGGCAAGGCCGGACTGGATGAGGTCTGCTACCGCCGTGCGCGCCACGTGGTAGGCGACAATACCCGCACCCTGGCCGCCGCCGATGCGCTGGCGCAAGGGGATCTGGTTCGTCTCGGCGAGCTGATGGCCGATTCACACGCCGCCATGCGCGATGACTTCGAAATCACAGTGCCCGCCATCGACGGTCTGGTGGAGATCATCAAGGCCAGGATCGGCACCGAAGGCGGCGTGCGGATGACTGGCGGCGGCTTCGGCGGCTGCGTGGTCGCCCTGCTGCGCCCCGAGAAGGTGGCTGAGGTGATCGCCGCGGTTGAGGCCGAGTATCCGACCCGCTTCGGCCTCAAGGCTGACTGCTACGTCTGCTCTGCCAGCGCCGGTGCAGGCAAGCTATGAGCAGCGCCATGACGCCATTCGAACTGGAAAACGAGGAGGGGCTGCGCCTGCGCGGCCTCGACTTTGGCGCCACCCTCACCTCCCTCACCCTGCCGGTGGCGGGCAAACGGCGCGAAGTGCTGCTGGGTTGTGCCGACGACGCCTATCCCACCCAGCAGGTGTGGCTGGGTGCGGTGGCCGGGCGTTTCGCCAACCGCATCGGCGGTGCCGAGCTGGTGCGTGATGGACAGCGCTGGCCGCTGAATGCCAATCAGGCCCCCAACTGTCTGCATGGCGGGCAGGCGGGCTTTCATCGCCAGCGGTGGCAGATCAAGGAGCTGGAAGCGGATCGGGTCAAGCTGGTGTTGCTATCCCGAGCGGGAGATCAGGGCTTTCCCGGCAATCTGCGGGTAACCCTGGAGTATCGGCTTGAGCAGAGCGATCTGGTGGTCGATTTTGTGGCCAGCACAGATGCAGCGACCCCGGTCAGCCTCACCAGCCACGCCTACTTCAATCTCGATAACAACCCCAACGTCGGCGATGTGCGTGACCACCTCATCAGCATCAATGCCGACCACTTCCTGCCGACCGACCCGAGCGGTTTGCCGATCGCCATCACCCCGGTGGAGGGGGCGTTCGATCTGCGCCACCAGCGCCTGATTGGCCAGGATTGGTTGAGCCATCCCCAGCAGCAACAGGCCAAGGGGTACGATCACGCCTTTGTGCTCAACGGCCCGGCGCAGGAGTGGGCTGCTCGCGTGGTATCGGGTGACAAACAGTTGGCGATGGAGGTCTACACCAACCAGCCCTCGCTGCAGTTCTACAGCGGCAACTGGCTGGCCAATACCCCGAATCGCCAGGGTCTGGCGCACCGGGATCACGACGGCTTCTGTCTGGAGGCGCAGCAACTGCCCGACAGTCCGAACCGGCCCGAGCTGGGCGACCCCTGGCTGGTGCCGGGCGAGCGCTATCACCACCAGACGCGCTACCGTTTTATCCGCGACTGACTTAAAGGTTTCACAATTTTTCCGTAGCAGCGCCAGCCACATTCGAGCAAGATAAGCCGCCCCGAGACCCTTCCGGGGCGTTTTTGCATCAACGTAGCAAGGATTCTGTTCGATGACTGACACCTATAGCCTGCTGGTCGCCTTTATTCTGGGCGTCGTCGAGGGGCTGACCGAGTTCCTCCCCGTCTCATCCACCGGCCACATGATCATCGTCGGCCATCTGCTGGGCTTTGAAGGGCCCAAGGCTGCCACTTTCGAAGTGGTGATCCAGCTTGGATCCATCCTCGCCGTGGTCGCCGTCTTCTGGCGCCGCCTGTTTGGCCTGATTGGCATCCACTTCGGCCAGAAGCCGTCTCGGGATCACGCCACCCTGTCGCTGATCCACGTCATCCTCGGCATGATGCCCGCCATCGTGGTCGGTCTGGCCATCCACAGCTGGATCAAGGCCAACCTGTTTGGCCCACAAACCGTCATGTACGCGCTGGTCGCGGGGGGCATCCTGCTGATCATCGCCGAGAAGTTCCGCCCGGCCGTCACAGCTGAAACCCTGGATGACATCAGCTACAAGCAGGCGTTTGGCATCGGTCTGTTCCAGTGTCTGGCCCTGTGGCCCGGCTTCTCCCGCTCCGGCGCCACCATCAGTGGTGGCATGCTGATGGGGATCAGCCGTCACGCCGCCGCCGAGTTCTCTTTCATCATGGCGGTGCCCATGATGGTGGCCGCCAGCGGGCTGGATCTCTACAAGAGCCGCGATTTCCTCTCGATGGCCGACTTCCCGATGTTTGCAGTGGGCTTTATCACCGCCTTCGTGGTAGCGATGTTTGCGATCAAGACCTTCCTGACATTGATCCGCCGCATCGACTTTATCCCGTTCGCCATCTACCGCTTTATCGTGGCATTCGCCGTCTATCTGGTGTTTGTCGCCTGACCGGCAACCAGCAATCAAATGAAAAAAGGGACCAATCTGGTCCCTTTTTCTATGGCGTCATGGTACTCAGTAAAGGTGCTGGCTGATGCCATTCAGCAGCCGCGACAACCCCTTGGTGAACTGCACCGGCGCATCCTGCACCGTGTAGCAGAGGCAACCGTCCGGCGTATGCGGGCTGTGGGAGTGGCTGGCATCGCGCCAGATGAAATCCCCGGCCTGATAGAGGGTGTCGCCATCCTGAATATTGCCCGCCAGCAGCAGGGTCAGCTCATACCCCTGATGGGTGTGCTCGGGGATGCGGCCGCCCGCTTCGATGTGGAGCAAACTGGCTCGCGCCCCCATCTCGTCCAGCTGCAAACTCTGTTGACGAATGGCCCCGATATGGCGCCACTTGGGCGAACGATAACGGGCCAGCACCCGTGGCAAACGGTAGGCGTGACCGGCCACCTCCAGCTCGCCGGGCTGGGCTCGGGGCAGATCGATAACGGGTGCAGCAACCGGTTCGGGTTGCGCCAGAATATCCGCCAGCATGGCGTCGAATCCGGCGTCCAGTCCCACTTCATCCCGAGAGTCCAGCTCGGGCTCTGCTGGCGAAGCAAGATATTGCTGCGCCAGCTCCTCTTCGAATGTCTTCAGCCGGGCAGCACAATCGGGGCAGAGCTCGCAGTGAGCGGAGAGCCCGACGGCCAGCGGCAGAGGGAGCTCGTCGGCGGCGAAGGCGCGCAGCATAGGGTCGGTCGGATGGGCTTTAATCATGGCCTTGCTCCACTTGCTCTTTCAGTTTCTGTAGCGCCAGCCGGAGGCGGGACTTGATAGTGCCGAGCGGCACGCCAAGGCGCTCCGCCAGCTCCTGCTGGGAGAACTCCTGCAGATAGATGCCGCGCACCACCTGCTGTTGCGGCTCCGGCAGGGTGCCCAGATAGTGGGCCATCTGACGGGTCAGCACCGCATCCTCACCCCCGCTCAGATGCTCCTCTTCGGCCTGAAACTCCAGCACCGGCCACAGCTCCTCGGCACAGAGATCCTCCTTGCTGGCGCGACGACGGCGCAGCATGTCGAAGCACTGGTTGCGCATCACGGTGTAGATCCAGGTGGTCGGCGCCCCCTTCTCGGGGTGGTAGAGGCGCGCCTTTTGCCACACCAGCAGCATGGTCTCCTGCACCAGCTCCATGGCGTTGGCTTCGCTGCCGAGGTGGCGCAGGCCGTAGCTGCGAATGCGCGGCGCAAAGTGTTGGAACAGGCGGGCAAAAGCAGCCTTGTCGGCCTGCTCTGCCACCCTGATCAGCAGAGATTTGAGGTCGCCATCCGGGTTATCCATCACGGGCGAGGTCCTGCGTATGGTCGAGTGTGGTTGGCCAGTATATGCCATTGCGCCATCCCTTTGGTGTGCTGTCGCACATGCTGTGGTGATGACTTGTACGGCGCTGCGGCAGTGGCGGATCAGCGGGTCAGGAAAAAATCAGTGGCTGGCCACCAGTACCCCCTTGAGCAGGGCGATGGCGGGCTGATTGTCGGCGGCGGCCAGCAGCAGTTGTTTCTGTTCAGGGGGGATCGGCAACACCTCCAGCCAGCGCTGGGCCACCCAGTTGCCATCGTCCCAGCGGGGGGCGGGATAGAGGGCGGCATAGTCGGGATAGTCGGCAAACACCTCCCGCAATGCCTCGACCAGCGGTTGCTGATCGGGATGGAGCCGGCGGGGCGGCCAGGCCGTCAGCGGCGTCACCTCGCCGATACGCAGGCCATCCTGCTCCTGCCACAGATCCTCTATCTGCACCCGCTCCATCCCCTGCACCGTGATCCCCAGCATGCCGTCCGGCAGCCGGTCGAAATCGATGATGGTGACCCGGGTGGCGATGGGCAGCATGTTGCGCAGGGCGTCGGGCTGGCGAGGGTCCACCATGCAGAGGGCAAAGCCGGACTCCCCCGCCTCGGCAATCATCCGCTGGTATCTCGGTTCGAAGATCCGCAGCGGCATGACGCCGCCGGGCAGCAGGTGGGCAGATAGGGGAAACAGCGCCAGACGCATCGCAAACTCCTCGGTTGGGAACCTCTGTTGATACGCCGGGCCAGAGGGAGGAGATCATTCCCGTCAGCGGAAAGGAAAAACCCTTAACAATCAGGGGAAAATAGCCTGGACAAGCCGCTTCGATATGCAGTAGAAATGGATAAGCACCGTAATTTCCGCCCAATATTCTGGAATATGGCGCTAAACGCAGTGAAATATCCGCCCGACAGCGAGCGGCGGGTCATCCCTATAGTTTTCTCGGGCCGATGCGGGTAAAATTCACGCCCTTATATATCAGTCATTTTTCGACGCGCAACCTTGGTGGTCAGTTATGAAAGAGCATATTCATCATCTACTTGAACAAACGGTAGCCAATCTCAAGTCAGCAGGCGTCCTGCCGGCGGACCTGGAAGCCCGCGTGCAAGTAGACCGATGCAAGGAAAAAGCTCACGGCGACCTGGCTACCAACCTGGCCATGCTGCTGGCCAAACCGGCCCGCAAGAATCCCCGTGAGCTGGCAGCTGCTATCGTCGAGCACCTGCCTGCCTCCGACCTGATCGCCAAGGTCGAGATCGCCGGTCCCGGCTTCATCAACTTCTTCTTCGACCAGCGCTGGCTGGCCGGTCAGGTCGAGGCCATGGTGACCTCTGCCAACGCCAACGTACGGTTGCCCGCGCCACAAACCGTGGTGGTGGACTACTCCGCCCCCAACGTGGCCAAAGAGATGGCGGTGCACCACATTCGCTCCACCGTACTCGGTGACGTGGCGGCGCGCGCGCTGGAATTCCTCGGCCACAAAGTGATCCGCGCCAACCACATCGGCGACTGGGGCACCCAGTTCGGCATGCTGATCGCCTATCTGGAGAAGATGTCCAACGAGCACGCCAGCGACATGGCGCTCAAGGATCTGGAAGCCTTCTACACCCAGGCCAAGCGTTGCTACGACGAAGACGAAGCCTTCGCCGAGCGCGCCCGTAACTACGTGGTCAAGCTGCAGGGCGGCGACGAGTACTGCCGTACCATGTGGAAGAAGCTGGTCGACATGACCATGGAACAGAACCAGATCAACTACGACCGCCTGAATGTCTCCCTGACCAACAAGGACATCATGGGCGAGTCCATGTACAACGACATGCTGCCGGAGATCGTTGCCGACCTGAAAGCCAAGGGGCTGGCGGTCGAGAGCGAAGGCGCCACCGTTGTCTTCCTGGACGAGTTCAAGAACAAAGATGGCGAGGCCATGGGCGTCATCATCCAGAAGAGCGATGGCGGTTTCCTCTACACCACCACCGACATCGCCTGTGCCAAATACCGTTATGAAACCCTGGGCGCCGACCGTGTCATGTACTTCATCGACTCCCGTCAGCACCAGCACCTGATGCAGGCCTGGACCATCACCCGCAAGGCGGGTTATGTACCGGAATCCGTACCGCTTGAGCACCACGCCTTCGGCATGATGCTGGGCAAGGATGGTCGTCCCTACAAGACCCGTTCCGGTGGCACCGTCAAGCTGGTTGACCTGCTGAACGAGGCCGAAGAGCGCGCCGCCGCCCTGCTGGAGAGCCGCAACAGCGACCTCTCTGCCGAAGAGAAGGCCAACGTGGTCAACGCCATCGCCATGGGCGCGGTGAAGTATGCGGATCTCTCCAAAAACCGTACTACCGACTACATCTTCGACTGGGATCTGATGCTGTCGTTTGAAGGCAACACTGCCCCTTACCTGCAGTACGCCTACACCCGTATCCAGTCCATCTTCCGCAAGGCCAACATAGATGCCGAAACGCTGACCGGCAACGTGACCCTGAACGAAGAGGCCGAAGAGGTGCTGGCCCAGAAGCTGATCCAGTTCTCCGACGCGGTCAACGGCGTGGCCGACAAAGGCATGCCGCACCTGCTCTGTACCTACCTGTACGAGTTGTCCGGCAACTTCATGACCTTCTACGAAGCCTGTCCGATCAACAAGGATGGCGTGGACGAAGCGACCCGTCAGAGCCGTCTGCTGCTGTGCGCCGCCACCGCCAAGGTGCTGAAACTGGGCCTCGGCGTACTGGGCATCCATACCCTGGAGCGCATGTAATAGATGGCAACCCGGGATTATGTCGGCAGCCGCCCGCGACGTCGGGCGGGTGGCCGCAATACCAAGAAAGCGGCCCCTCGCCGCTTTCCTGTTATTCCAGTGCTGCTGGTCGTGGCACTGCTGGCAGGCTTTGGTGGTTTCCTCTACATGATCAATGGCAAGGGCAACGATGCCCCCACCATTGAGGAGCAGGTAAAGGCCAACAAGCCAAAAGCGCAGAATAACGGGCTGCCTCAGGAGAAGTGGAGCTACATCGAACGGCTTGAGAACAAGCAGGTCGATATCATAGAGCCGCCGACCCAGCCAGGTGTGCTGCCGCCACCTCCTGCCGATACCATGACCCTGCAACCGGAAAAACTGCCACAGCCGGTGCCGACCGACATTCCCCAACCGGGAACGCCCATCGGCCAGCCCAAGCCCTATCAGCCCAATCCGGCGACCACCCCTTCCACCTCGGGTGCACCGGTTGCCAGCGCGCAAGAGCAGGTGATCGACCGCAAGGCAGAACGGGAACGGATGGAGCGGGAGATCCGTGCCGAGCTGGAACGGGAGCGCGCCGAAGCGGCCAAGGCCAAAGCGGCGACCCCGCCAGCCCAGACCGCAGCCGCCGACAGCGGTCGCTACATGATGCAGTGCGCCGCCCTGCGCTCGCAGGATTCCGCAGAGTCGCTCAAGGCGCGTATCGCCTTCACCGCCGGCCTCTCTTCCAGCCTGCAGGTGATCAATGGCGCCAACGGCACCGTCTACAAGGTGATGGTGGGCCCCTTCAACGGCAAGGCGGCCGCCGACGCGGCCAACAGCAAGCTGCAGAGCTCCGGCATCAGCGGCTGCATTCCCAAGAAAGGGTAATCCGCTTACCGATGACACAGGGCCGGGTGGCAACACCCGGCCCTGTTCTTTTGGTGTCACTCGCACCCACCCTGTTTGCTACCCCGTTTATCCCGACCAAAGGCAGGGTTGAAAAGCCCGTTTGCCATCCCCATCTTTCTTGCCATGCACAGTCAGGCCGTCATTCGGCTCAAGCGAGGTAAGTAAAGTGACTACCATAGTTTCAGTTCGCCGCAACGGTCAGGTCGTCATCGGTGGCGATGGCCAGGTCTCTCTTGGCAACACCGTCATGAAGGGCAACGCCCGCAAGGTTCATCGTCTCTACAACGGCAAGGTGCTGGCCGGTTTCGCTGGCGGTACCGCCGACGCCTTCACCCTGCTCGAGCGTTTCGAAGCCAAACTGCAGGCCCACCAGGGTAATCTGGAGCGCGCCGCCGTGGCGCTGGCCAAAGATTGGCGCACCGATCGCGCCCTGCGCCGCCTCGAAGCGCTGCTGGCCGTGGCCGACGAACACAAATCCTTCATCATCACCGGTAACGGTGACGTGGTACAGCCGGAGCACGATCTCATCGCCATCGGCAGCGGCGGCAACTTCGCCCAGTCCGCCGCCATCGCGCTGCTGGAAAACACCGAGCTGGATGCCAGGACCATTGTCGAGAAGTCCCTCAAGATTGCGGGCGACATCTGCGTCTTCACCAACGGCAACCACACCATCGAAGTGCTGGACTATTCGGCGAAATAAGGCCACCAGCCAAACCCAATTTCCCAAGGGGCGGGCACTGCCCGCCCCGGATACAGGAACACCATCATGTCCGAGATGACCCCGAGAGAAATCGTCCACGAGCTGGATCGTCACATCATTGGTCAGGCCGATGCCAAGCGCGCCGTTGCCGTTGCCCTGCGCAACCGCTGGCGCCGGATGCAGCTCAACGAAGAGATGCGCCATGAAGTGACCCCGAAAAACATCCTGATGATCGGCCCGACCGGTGTCGGCAAGACCGAGATCGCCCGTCGTCTGGCCAAGCTGGCCAACGCCCCCTTCATCAAGGTGGAAGCGACCAAGTTCACCGAAGTGGGCTATGTCGGCAAGGAAGTGGACAGCATCATCCGCGATCTGACCGATGCCGCCATCAAGCTGGTGCGCGAGACCGAGATGGAGAAGATGAAATACCGCGCCGAGGAAGCCGCCGAAGAGCGCATCCTCGACGCCCTGCTGCCCAACCCGCGCAACACCTGGGGTGAGGAAGAGAAGGCCGACAACTCCAACACCCGCCAGATCTTCCGCAAGAAGCTGCGTGAAGGTCAGCTGGATGACAAGGAGATCGAGCTGGAGCTCTCCGCCTCCCCGATGGGCGTCGAAATCATGACCCCGCCGGGCATGGAAGAGATGGCCAACCAGCTGCAGGGGCTGTTCCAGAACCTGGGCCAGAACCAGAAGAAGAAGCGCAAGATCAAGGTCAAAGAGGCCATGAAGGCGCTGATCGAAGAGGAAGCGGCCCGTCTGGTCAATCCGGAAGAGCTGAAGCAGAAAGCGATCGCCGCAGTCGAGAACAACGGCATCGTCTTCCTCGACGAGATCGACAAGATCTGCAAACGCGGCGAGAGCTCAGGCCCCGATGTCTCCCGTGAAGGGGTACAACGCGACCTGCTGCCACTGGTCGAGGGCTGCACCGTCAACACCAAGCACGGCATGGTCAAGACAGACCATATCCTGTTTGTCGCCTCCGGCGCCTTCCAGATTGCCAAGCCGTCCGACCTCATCCCCGAGCTGCAGGGCCGTCTGCCGATCCGGGTCGAGCTGACCGCACTGACCACAGATGACTTCGAGCGGATCTTGACCGAACCGAACGCCTCGCTGACCGATCAGTACAAGGCGCTGATGGCCACCGAAGGGGTCAATATCGAGTTCACCAAGGATGGTATCCGCCGTCTGGCCGAAGCGGCCTGGCAGGTCAACGAGCGTACCGAGAACATCGGTGCCCGTCGTCTACACACCGTGATGGAGCGCCTGATGGAAGATATCTCCTACGACGCCTCCGAGAAGTCCGGCGAGACCTTTGTCATCGACACCGACTACGTCAACGCCCATCTCGGCCAGCTGATTGAAGACGAGGATCTGAGCCGCTTTATTCTGTAAGCGCGCCCCTCCCGATAAAACGCCTCCCTTCGCGGAGGCGTTTTTATTTCCCCGCCCCTTGCGAAAGCCCGCCGTTTTTCATCCCTGCTGAAATCTGCTCAAAAAAAGATCTATCAACTTATGTGTGATTGATTTATACATACGTATAAATCAGATCGAAAGCTGCGCAACAGGAACCAGAGAGATGAATCCAACCCGACAGAAACTGCTCGATACCGGCCTCGCCATCGCCACCGAGAAGGGGCTGCGCGGCCTGACGGTACGCGAGCTGGCGGCGGCGGCCGAGGTGAACCTCGGCTCCTTCGTCTATCACTTCGGCAACCGCGACGCCTTTATCGACGAGCTGGTTGAGCTCTGGTACGCCCCCCTCTATGACGAGCTCAAGGCGGTGGCAGCCAAAGGCTCCTACCCCTCTGCCATCGCCATGTTCGAGGCCACCATGGAGGCGCTGATCGGGCTGGTGGCGCGCCAGCGCGGCTTTATCAACCACCTGTTTGGCGATGCGCTGGCAGGCGAAGGGGCGGCCCAGCGTTTTCTGCTCAGCCTGCCGCGCCGCCATCCCCTGCTGCTGATCGAACAGGTACGGATGGCACAGGCGGAAGGTTCGCTGGTCGCGGGTCACCCGCTCCAGCTGATGATCTTCATCATGGGGTCGGTCGGCCTGCCGCTGGTGATCGCTGGCAGCGGTCGTCAGCTCGGCTGGCTGCCCGAACAGGCCGCCCCCTTTATCAGCCAGATAGACAACCCCGAGGCCGCCAGACAGCGGCTGGTATGGGCACTGCGCGGCCTGCGCCCCACCGACATGAAGAAAGGAGAAGCGGTATGAAACAACGCATCGCGATGGTAGCTCTGCTGCTGGCGGTTCTCAGTGGTTACCTCTGGTTGCAGAGCCATCCTCAAGGAGGGGCGGTATGAAGCAACGCATTGCAATCGTGGCCCTGCTGCTAACCGTTATCGGCGGCTACCTTTGGTGGCAGGGGCGCCCCGCCGACGGCTCCATCCTCTACGGCAATGTCGATATTCGCGACGTCAATCTGGCCTTTCGGGTCGGCGGCCGCGTCGATCAGGTGCTGGTCGATGAGGGGGATAGGGTAAAAGCCGGTCAACTGCTGGCCCGCCTCGATCCTGCCCCCCTCACCCACAGCCGCGACAGCGCCTGCGCCAATCTTGCTGCGCTCACTGCTGCCAACGCCTTGATCCACAAAGGCTATCGCAGCGAAGAGACCGACCGGGCCCGGGCCGCACTGGCCGCCGCCGAAGCCGCTGCGCTGGAGGCCAACCAGCAGTGGCGCCGCCAGAGCGCATTGGCCGCCACCGGCGCCATCTCCCGCGGTCAGCTCGATACCGCCCGCTCCCAGCGGGATCAGACCCAGGCGCAGGTGCGCTCCGCCCGCGAGCAGCTCGCCCAGCTCGAAACCGGCTACCGCCCGGAAGAGATTGCCCAGTCCGATGCCCAGCTGGAAGGGGCCAAAGCGACGCTCGCCAGTGCCGAACTGGCGCTGGCGGATGCCAACCTGACCGCCCCCAGCGACGGCATCATCATCAGCCGCGCCATCGAGAATGGCAGCATGGTGCAAAGCGGAGCGACCGCCTTCAACCTCTCCCTGACCGCGCCGGTCTGGGTGCGCGCCTATGTGGAGGAGCCCTGGCTCGGCCACTTCCCGAGCGGCGCCAAGGTGACCCTTACCACCGACTCGCGGCCGGATCGGCCCTATCACGGGGTGGTGGGCTTTGTCTCACCGACCGCCGAGTTCACCCCGAAATCGGTGGAGACGCCTGACTTGCGCACCCACCTCGTCTACCGGCTGCGCATCGTGGTGCAGGACCCCGACCCGGCCCTGCGCCAAGGGATGCCGGTCACCGTCAGGCTGGCGCCATGAGCTGCGCCATCTCCCTTGAGGGGCTCACCAAACGCTTTGGTGAGCGGGTCGCCCTCAACGCCATATCGGCAACCATTCCGGCTGGCGGCATCACCGGGCTGGTCGGCCCCGACGGCGCAGGCAAGAGCACTTTGCTGCGCCTGCTGGCCGGTCTGCTGATCCCCGAAGCGGGCACCATCCGGGTGCTGGGGTTGGATCCGGTGAGCGAGGGGAATCTGCTGCGCCAGCGCCTCGGCTACATGCCCCAGCAGTTCGGCCTCTACGAGGATCTCAGCGTGCTGGAGAACCTCACCCTCTACGCTGACTTGCGCGGCGTACTGGAGCCCGAACGCACGCCCACCTTTGCGCGGCTGCTCGCCTTCACCGATCTCGCTCGCTTCACCGCACGACCAGCGGGCAAGCTCTCTGGCGGGATGAAGCAGAAACTCGGGCTGGCCTGCGCCCTGCTCGGCACCCCGGATGTGCTGCTGCTCGACGAACCCGGGGTCGGGGTCGATCCCATCTCCCGCCGCGCCCTCTGGCAGATGGTGCGCGAACTGGCAAAAGGGGGGATGACGGTGCTCTGGAGTACCGCCTATCTCGACGAGGCGGAGCTGTGCGACCACGTGCTGCTGATGGCGGATGGCAAGGTGCGCACCAGCGGCACGCCAGCCGATCTGATGGGAGCCATGGCCAGCCGCTGCTGGCTGCTGGAGGCGGGGCAACTGGATGGCCGCGAGCGGCGCGCCCTGCTGCGCCGGGCACTGGCTCACCCGGCGGTGATGGATGGCGCGGTGGCGGGAGAGCGGGTTCGCCTGCTGCTGCACCCGGGCATGACGCCCCCGCCGCTGGCGGAGCTGCAATTGACCAACGGCGCCTTTCAACCGGCTCAGCCCAGGCTGGAGGATGCCTTTATCGACCTGCTCGGCGGCGGCCCCGATGGAGAGTCGAGTCTGGCAGCGGGGATGCGGGAAGCAGAACTGCCGCAGGGGGTCTCCCCCGAGGCGGTGATCGAGGCGCGCCACCTCACCAAACGCTTCGGCGATTTTGCCGCCACCGATGATGTCAGCTTTGCGGTGCGCCGCGGCGAGATCTTCGGCCTGCTCGGCCCCAACGGGGCGGGCAAGTCCACCACCTTCAAGATGGAGTGCGGCCTGCTGCGCCCGAGCGAGGGACAGGCGCTGGTGACCGGCATCGATCTGGCCCACAGCCCCTCGGCGGCACGCCAGCGCCTCGGTTACATGGCGCAGAAGTTCTCCCTCTACAAGCAACTCACCGTGGCGCAGAACCTCTCCTTCTTCGCCGGTATCTACGGCCTGTTCGGTCGCCACCAGCAGACGCGGATCGACGCTATGGTGACTGCCTTTGCCCTCGCCCCCTGGCTCGATCAGAAGGCTGAATCCCTGCCGCTCGGCCTGCGCCAGCGCTTATCGCTGGCCTGCGCCCTGCTGCACGAGCCGCCGCTGCTGTTTCTCGACGAGCCCACCTCCGGGGTCGATCCGGTAACCCGGCGCGAGTTCTGGTCTCACATCAACGCGCTGGCCGACCACGGCGTCACCGTGCTGGTCACCACCCATTTTATGGATGAGGCGGAGTATTGCGACCGCATCGCCCTCATCTATCGCGGCAAGCTGCTGGCGCTCGGCACCCCGGACGATCTCAAGGGGTTGGCCGCCAAAGAGGCGGCGACCTCTTTGCCAACCGGCTCCTTGCCGACCATGGAAGAGGCCTTTATCACGCTGGTCGAGCGGGCCAGCGAGGAGGACGCATGAGCATCAACCGTCGGCGACTGCTGGCCCTCTGCCGCAAGGAGACGCTGCAAATCGTCCGTGACCCGAGCAGCATCCTCATCGCCTTCATCATGCCGGTGGTACTGCTGGTGGTGATGGGTTACGCCATCAATCTGGATGTGGACCATTTGCGCCTCGGCATCTGGCGTACCGACAGCGGCGCCCCGGCGGTGCGGCTGGAGCAGGCCCTGCGCGGCTCTACCGCGCTGGAGATCCACAGCGGCCCGAGCAAGGAGTCCCTGCTCGCCAGTCTGGCCCGTGGCGAGATCCGCGGCCTGCTGGTGATCGACGACGGCTTCTCCCGCGCCATGGCCGGTCAGGGCAATGGTACGCCGCAGGCGCTGCTGCTGACCGACGGCTCCGAGCCCAACACTGCCAACTTCGTCACCAACTATGTGCAGGGGATCTGGCAGGGGTGGCTCGCTGGCGAGGGGGTCGCCATGCCGGTGTCGATAGAGAGCCGCGCCTGGTTCAATCCTGCGCTGGTGAGCCGCAACTTTCTGGTACCGGGCTCCATTGCGGTGGTGATGACCATCATCGGCGCCCTGCTCACCTCGCTGGTAGTGGCGCGGGAGTGGGAGCGCGGCACCATGGAGGCGCTGCTCGCCACCCCGGTCACCAAGGGGGAGCTGCTGCTCTCCAAACTGCTGCCCTACTATGGCCTCGGCATCATCGCCATGCTGCTCTGCCTGCTCTTCTCGGTGGCGGTAATGGGCGTGCCATGGCGCGGCTCCCTGCTGCTGCTCTTTCTGGTCACCAGCGTCTTTCTCGGCAGCGCGCTCGGACTCGGGCTGTTCCTCTCCACCGTGATGCGCAGCCAGTTCAATGCCGCGCAGGCAGCGCTGATCGCCGCCTTTCTGCCCGCGGTAATGCTGTCGGGCTTCGTGTTCGAGATCGCCAGCATGCCGCCGCTGCTGCGGGCCATCACCCACCTCATTCCGGCCCGTTACTTCGCAAGCTCGCTGCAGACCCTCTATCAGGCGGGCAGCGTCTTCTCGATCCTGCTGGTCAACGGTTTCTGTCTGCTGCTGCTGGCCGGTTTCTGGCTGGCCCTGACCGCCCGCAAGACGCGGCGCACTCTGGAGTAACCCATGCTGATCCGACTCTGGTGGCTGATCCGAAAAGAGCTGCAGGCCCTGATGGGCAATACCCAGGGGCGCTTTCTGCTCATCATGCCGGTGCTGCTGCAGACCGCCCTCTTCCCGTTCGCCGCCACTCTGGAGGTGACCGGCAATACGCTGGCCATCTACAACCAGGATGGCGGCGCCCAGAGCCGCGAGCTGCTGGAGCGCCTCACCCATATGCCCGCCTTCACCACCATCATCCCGGTGCAGGGCGAGGCGGGCATGACCGAGGCCATCACCGGACAGCAGGCGCTGCTCGGGCTGATTATTCCGGGTGATTTCTCCCGCCGATTGGCGCGTGGCGAACCGGCCAAGGTGCAGCTGATTATCGACGGCCGCCGCTCCAACGGCGGTCAGGTGGCGGCGGGCTACATCAGTCAGGTGATCGCCCGCTGGCAAAGTGAGGGCAAGGGCCAACCCGAGCTGGCGGTACGCAACCTCTACAACCCCAACGTCGAATTCCACTGGCATATCCTGCCAGCGCTGGTGGCCATCATCACCACCACTGGCTGCCTGATCGTCACCGCCCTCTCGGTAGCGCGGGAGCGGGAAGAGGGCACCTTCGATCAGCTGCTGGTCTCCCCCCTCACCGCAGGCTGGATCATGGCGGGCAAGGCGGTGCCCGGCATCATGGTGGCGGTGGGGCAAGGGTGTATAGTCGCGCTGGCCGCCCGTTTTGTCTTTCACCTCCCCTTTGCCGGCAGCCTCAGCCTGCTGATGGCGGGCATGGTCTGCTACGGGCTGGCACTGGCCGGAATCGGGCTCTTCATCTCGTCGTTCTGCTCGACCCAGCAGCAGGCCTTTCTCGGGGTCTTCTCCTTCACCGTACCGGCGGTGATCCTCTCGGGCTACATCTCGCCGGTGGAGAACATGCCGCAGGTGTTCCAGTGGCTGGCGGCCATCGACCCCCTTACCCACTTCATCGTGCTGCTCAAGGGGGTCTTCCTCAAAGGGTTTGACTGGTCGGCCGCCTGGCCCCTGCTCTGGCCGCTGCTCGCCATCTCCGGGGTCACCCTGTCGCTGGCGCTCACCATGTTCCGCCGCCATATCGCCTGACGCGCCGCCTTGCTCGGCTGATGCCGGTCTCGCCCAGTGCGAGATCGGCTTTTTCCGACAGAAGTTTTCACTCCCCGGCTTTTGCTAAAGCGCTCTTGCTCTCCACCATCCCTCACTCCAAGCCAGCGCAGAAATCATCAACTGGTATACCCATTTTTGTATATCTTTGAATTTTATCGAATTACCCCTGACGAGATATATAAATAGACACTTGATTTGCATCAATTGCCCGCCCCGACTGACTGGGTAGCCTAGCCCCAGAATGATGTTTTATTACTCCAAACTAGAGGCAATCATGAGCAAAGTCAGACTGGTCGTTGTGGGCAACGGCATGGTGGGGCACCGCTTCATCGAAGAGTTGATCGAGCGGGCCGACCCGGGCCGCTACGAGATCACCATTTTCGGTGCAGAACCCCGTCCCGCCTACGATCGCGTCCATCTCTCCTCCTACTTCTCCCATCACACCAGCGAAGAGCTCTCCCTCGTCAAACCCGGCTTCTACGACAAGCACGGCATCCGCCTGCTGCTCGGCGAAGCGGTGAAAAAAATCGACAGGGCCAACCGCGAAGTGCACTCCAACAAGGGCACTGTGGTCGGGTACGACAAACTGGTGCTGGCCACCGGCTCCTACCCCTGGGTACCGCCCATTGCGGGCAGTCAGCACCACGAGTGCTTCGTCTATCGCACCATCGAGGATCTGAAAGCCATTCGCAGCGCCGCCAAGAGTGGCAAGAGCGGGGTGGTGATCGGGGGCGGCCTGCTTGGCCTCGAAGCGGCCGGTGCCCTGAAGGCGCTGGGTCTCGAAACCCACGTGGTGGAGTTTGCTCCTGTGCTGATGGCCGAGCAGCTCGACGGTCAGGGCGGCCAGCTGCTGCGCCGCAAGATTGAATCCATGGGCGTGCAGGTGCACACCAGCAAGAGCACCAGCGAGCTCCTGATGCACGGCGGCGAACAGGCGAAACACCGCCTCGCCTTCGCCGACGGCAGCCAACTGGAAGTAGACGTGGTGGTCTTCTCCACCGGCATTCGCCCGCAAGACACCCTCGGCCGTTACGGTGATCTCGCCATCGCCGAGCGCGGCGGCATCGTCATCGACGATCACTGCCTCACCTCCGATCCCGACATCTATGCCATCGGCGAGTGCGCCGCCTGGCAGGGCCGCTTCTTCGGGCTGGTGGCGCCGGGCTACAAGATGGCCCAAATCACCGTCGACCATCTGCTCGGCGGCGACAGCCGCTTCGAAGGGGCAGACATGAGTGCCAAGCTGAAACTGCTCGGCGTCTCCGTCGGTTCCATCGGTGATGCCCATGGCCGCACCCCGGGCAGCCACAGCTATGTATTTCAAGACGATCAGGCTGGCGTCTACAAGAAGATCGTGGTGAGCGAAGACAGCAGCCGCCTGCTCGGCGCCGTACTGGTGGGTGACGTGGAGGATTACGGCAACCTGCTGCAGATGATGCTCAACGCCCTGCCGCTGCCGAGCCACCCGGACACCCTGATCCTGCCCGCCTACGCCGGTGCCAAGCCGACGTTGGGGGTGGATGCCCTGCCGGAGAGCGCCCAGATCTGCTCCTGTTTCGACGTCTCCAAGGGCGACATCGCTCAGGCGGTGGCCGAGGGTCACACCACGCTGGCCGCCATCAAGCAGCACACCAAGGCCGGTACCGGCTGCGGCGGCTGTGTGCCGCTCATCAGTCAGGTGCTCAACGCCGAGCTGGTGAAGCAGGGCATCGAGGTCAACAACCACCTCTGCGCCCACTTCCCCCACTCCCGTCAGGAGCTGTTCCATCTGGTCAAGGTGGAGGGGATCAAGAGCTTCGACGAGCTGCTGGCCAAGCATGGTCAGGGCTATGGCTGCGAGGTGTGCAAACCGACCGTCGGCTCCATCCTCGCCTCCTGCTGGAACGAGCATGTGCTGAGCCCGCGCAATACCCCGCTGCAGGACACCAACGACATCTTCCTCGGCAACATGCAGAAGGACGGCAGCTACTCCGTCATCCCGCGCATGGCCGGTGGCGAAGTGACCCCGGAAGGGCTGCTGGCGGTGGCCGAAGTGGCTCGCGACTACAAGCTCTACACCAAGATCACCGGCGCCCAGCGCATCGGTCTGTTCGGGGCTCAGAAGGATGACCTGCCCGCCATCTGGCGCAAGCTGCTGGCAGCCGGATTCGAGACAGGTCAGGCCTACGCCAAGGCGCTGCGTATGGCCAAGACCTGTGTCGGCAGCACCTGGTGCCGCTTCGGCGTGCAGGACAGCGTTGGCCTCGGGGTCTTCCTCGAGAACCGTTACAAGGGGATTCGCACCCCGCACAAGATGAAGTTCGGCGTCTCCGGCTGTACCCGCGAATGTGCGGAAGCCCAAGGTAAGGATGTCGGCATCATCGCCACCGACGCGGGCTGGAACCTCTATGTGGGCGGCAACGGCGGTATGAAGCCGCGCCACGCCGATCTGCTGGCGTCTGACCTCGACCGCGAGACCCTCATCAAGCTGATCGACCGTTTCATGATGTTCTACGTCACCAGCGCCGACAAACTGCAGCGCACCTCGGTCTGGCTCGGCAATCTGGAAGGGGGCGTCGACTACCTGCGCGAAGTGATCGTCGACGACAAGCTGGGGCTGGCCGAGACACTGGAGCGCGATATCCAGACCCTCATCGACAGCTACGAGTGCGAATGGTCGCGCACCCTCAACGAAGAGGAGGCGCTCAAGCGCTTCAGCCACTTCATCAACAGCGACAAGCGCGATCCGGACGTGCAGTTCGTCGCCGAGCGCGACCAGCACCGACCGGCGACTCCGGCCGAGCGCATCCCCGTCTACCAGATCGAGGTGGAGACCAAATGATGAAACTTGCCTGCCAACTCAACGACATCCTGC
Organism: Aeromonas sp. Lyrl_2; assembly: GCF_051948815.1. Classification (NCBI taxonomy): domain Bacteria; kingdom Pseudomonadati; phylum Pseudomonadota; class Gammaproteobacteria; order Aeromonadales; family Aeromonadaceae; genus Aeromonas; species Aeromonas sp. Lyrl_2. The sequence continues at coordinate 46,943 of NZ_JAYJLJ010000011.1, read as the reverse complement.
CGGGAACCGGTGTCTGCGCACTCATTGAAGGTCGCCAGATCGCCCTGTTCCGCCCGAACGCGGCGGCCGAGGTGTTCGCCATCGACAACCGGGATCCCTTCTTCGCCGCCAACGTGCTGTCGCGGGGCCTGATCTGCGAACACGACGGCGAGCTATGGGTCGCCAGCCCGCTCAAGAAGCAGCGCTTTCGCCTGAGCGACGGCCACTGTTTCGACAATCCCGCCATGTCGGTGCAGAGCTACCCCGTTGAAGTGCGCGACCAGCAGGTCTGGGTCGCCGTCTAAGCCGATTTCACTCTCTTTCGGGCTGCCTGTGGGCAGCCCTTTCAAGGACTCACAAGATGTACACGGAAACCATCAACAAGTGCGCCGCCAACGCGGCCCGCATCAACCGCTTCGAGCGCAGCGACAAGCTCGGCTTCTGGCTCAGCTCCGCCATGGCGGGGGCCTATGTGGGCCTCGGCATCATCCTCATCTTCACCCTCGGCAATCTGGTGGATCCCGCCATCCGGCCGCTGGTGATGGGGGCCACCTTCGGCATCGCCCTGACCCTGGTGATCATCGCTGGCTCAGAGCTGTTCACCGGCCACACCATGTTCCTCACCTTCGGGGTGAAGACAGGCAAGATCACCCTGGCCGACCTGCTGCGTATCCTGCCGCAGACCTGGGCCGGCAACCTGATTGGCTCCATCGTGGTGGCGCTCATCTACTCCTACGGCGGCAGCCTGCTGCCGGACGCGGGCAGTCTGGCCCACAAGGTGGCGCTGGCCAAGACCCAGGCACCGGCGCTGACCCTGTTTATGAAGGGTGTGCTGTGCAACTGGCTGGTCTGCCTCGCCATCTGGATGGCGCTGCGCACCGAAGGGGCCGCCCGCTTCATCGCCATCTGGTGGTGCCTGCTGGCCTTCATCGCCTCCGGCTACGAGCACTCCATCGCCAACATGACCCTGTTCGCCCTCTCCTGGTTTGGCGCCCACTCCGATGCCTACACCCTGAGCGGCATCGGCCACAACCTGCTGTGGGTGACCCTGGGCAACACCGTCTCCGGCGCCCTCTTTATGGGCCTCGGCTACTGGTATGCCACCCCCAAGGCTGAGCGCCCGGTCGCGGTGAGCGAAACCACCAGCACCGCCAACCAGACCCGAACCGCCTGATCCGGAGGCCCCATGGACTACTTGCCCATCTTTTGCCGACTCGACAACAAACCCGTGCTGCTGGTCGGCGGCGGCGAGGTAGCGGAGCGCAAGGCGCGTCTGCTGCTGGATGCCGGTGCCCACCTCACAGTCGTAGCGCCCGAGCTCGACCCTGAGCTGGCGGAACTGGCTGCCAACGGGAGCATCGAGTGGCTGGCCGGTGAATTTGCGCCGCAGCAACTGGCGGGCAAGTGGCTGGTGGTGGCCGCCACCGATCGGCGCGAGGTGAATGCGCTGGTTTACCAGAGCGCCAACCGGGCGCGGATCTTTGCCAACGTGGTGGATGACCCGAAACGCTCCAGCTTCATCATGCCGTCGATCATCGATCGCTCGCCGCTGATGGTGGCCATCTCCTCCGGCGGCAAGGCGCCTGTGCTGGCCCGGCTGCTGCGGGAAAAACTCGAAGCCCTGCTGCCGCAACATCTGGGGGCCGTGGCGACCTTTGCCGGCAGCCTGCGGGAGCGGGTCAAGGCCCGCTTTGCCAACATGGGGGAGCGGCGCCGCTTCTGGGAGCGGCTGCTCGGGGCGGATCGGCTCGGTCAGGCGCTGGCGCGGGGCGATAGCGCCTCCGCCAATCAGCTGGCCGACAACCTGTTTGCCGACGAATGCAACACCGCTGGCGAAGTAGTGCTGGTGGGAGCCGGCCCCGGCGATCCGGGCCTGCTCACCCTGCACGCCCTGCGCCAGATGCAGCAGGCCGACGTGGTGGTCTATGACCGACTGGTCTCCGACGAGGTGATGGCGCTGGTGCGCCGCGATGCCAAACGCATTTTCGTCGGCAAGCAGGCGGGCAACCACTGCGTGCCGCAGGAGGGGATCAACCAGCTCTTGCTGGAAGAGGCGCAGAAGGGGCAACGGGTAGTGCGGCTGAAGGGGGGTGACCCCTTCATCTTCGGCCGTGGCGGCGAGGAGCTGGAGACGCTGGTCGGCAGCGGCATCGGTTTTCAGGTGGTGCCCGGCATCACCGCAGCCAGCGGCTGCGCCGCCTACGCCGGCATTCCGCTCACCCACCGCGATCACGCCCAGAGCGTTCGCTTCGTCACCGCGCACGGCAAGGGGGGCGCCCGGGATCTCGACTGGCCGCTGCTGGCGAAGGACAAGCAGACGCTGGTGTTCTATATGGGGCTCTCCTCCTGCGCCACCATCCGCGAGCAATTGCTGGCCCACGGCAAGGCGGGCGACACCCCGGTGGCGCTGATCGAGCGCGGCACCCAGCCCTGCCAACGGGTTATTCGCGGCACCCTCGATGAGCTGCCCGCGCTGGCGGTGGGGGTCGAGAGTCCGGCGCTCATTATGGTGGGCTCGGTGGTCACGTTGGCCGACCGGCTCGCCTGGTTTGGCGAGGCCCCGCAGCGCCAGCGAGCCCTCGCCTGAGGGATCCTCGGCAACTCACCATGAGGCCACCAGCAGGTGGCCTCACTTTTACCCCCCTCTTCTCCCATCACGGTCATAACCTGTTGTTTTAAGTCTGGTATCCTATGGGCATTGAGCCCTTGGCTACCATCTCAGGAATTCATCCCATGTCTCTTCCCATCAAGAACAGCGCCCGGCAGCGCGCGGATGACAGATCCCGCATTCTCACCCTGCTGCTACGCGATGACGCCCTCACCGACAGCCTGCTCGACCCGCAAGCGGTGCAGGATGCAGAGCAGCGCGATCAGACCAGCGAACTCACGGCGCTGGTCAACGGGTTGCCCGCCGCCGACGTCGCCGATGCGCTGGAGTCGCTGCCGCCTGATGAACGTCATGCCCTGTGGGCACTGGTGGAGGAGGAGAAGCGCGGCCAGATCCTGGTCGAAGCGTCGGAGACGGTGTGGGACAGCCTCATCAGCGGGATGAGCGACAAGGAGCTGCTGCACGCCCTGCGTACCCTGGATATCGACGATCAGATCTATCTGGGCCAGTACCTGCCGCGCAACCTGATGGGGCGGCTGCTCACCTATATGGCCCCCGCCGACCGGGATCGGGTGCGGGAGGTGATCCGCTACGGCAAGCACACCGTCGGCGCCATGATGGACTTCGAGATCATCACCATCCGCCCCGAGGTGAGTCTGGCCACGGTGCAGCGCTATCTGCGGCTGCGCGGCAAGATCCCCGCCAACACCGACAAGCTGTTCGTCATCGATCGTCGCAACCACCTGCTGGGGGAGCTGGCCCTCACCACAGTGCTGCTGCACAAACCCGCCACTCTGGTGAGCGACGTGATGGAGCGGGATCCGGTCACCTTCGATCCGGAGGATAACGACGAAGCGGCGGCCCGCACCTTCGAGCGGGATGACCTGCTCTCCGCCGCCGTGGTGGATGGCAAGGGCAAGCTGATGGGCCGCCTCACCGTCGAAGAGGTGGTGGATCTGGTCTATGAGGAGAGTGACACCGACCTGCGCCGGATGGGGGGTATCAGCGAGGATGAAGACGTGTTCGCCCCTGTCTCCAAGGCGGTCAAGACCCGCTGGGCCTGGCTTGCCATCAACCTCTGCACCGCCTTTGTCGCCTCGCGGGTGATCGGCCTGTTCGAGCACACCATCTCCCAGCTGGTGGCGCTGGCGGCCCTGATGCCCATCGTCGCCGGGATCGGCGGCAACACCGGCAACCAGACCATCACCATGATAGTGCGGGCGCTGGCATTGCAGCACATTCAGGCGGGCAACCTCTCCTTCCTGCTGCTGCGGGAACTCGGCGTCGCCTTTATCAACGGGCTGGTGTGGGGCGGCACCATGGGCATTGCCACCTACCTGCTCTATCAGGATGCGGCGCTCGGCGCCGTGATGACCCTGGCCATGATGCTCAACCTGCTGGTGGCCGCCCTGATGGGGGTGATTATCCCCATGACCATGACCCGCCTCGGCCGCGACCCGGCAGTCGGTGCCAGCGTGATGATCACCGCCATCACCGACACTGGCGGCTTCTTTATCTTCCTCGGGCTGGCGACACTCTTCCTGCTGTAAACCGTGCGTTGAAAACAACAAGGGAGCCACTGGCTCCCTTGTTGTTTCAGGCGCGTTTGCCCACCCCTGCCGTTAGCTGCTTATCGCTTGTCAGCGGTGATCAGCAAGCCATTGGTGTCGGGGAAGCCGATGACCAGCGCCTCTTTTTTGGCATCCGTGGTAAAGGTGGTGACATAGGCAACGCTGTTATCCATCGCCCGGGCCAGAGCAGCATTCCAGAGGTTTTCGATCGGCGTGGCGGCAGCGGATTGCTTGAAGTTGCACTTGCCAAACCCAGTCATGGTCAGCTTGCTCAACCCGGCAGTGGCACTCCCCTCGCCCACCAGCGTACAACCTGCCGCCGGGAACTCGATCGCCACCGTCAGCTTGCCGCCGTTGTTGGTGGTATCCACCTTGCCCACCATGTCGCTGCTGAAGCCATCGCTGCCCGTGGCACTCCAGCTGGCCGTGGTCACCGCTTTGGTGGTCAGAGCCGTCACCGCCACATGACCGCTGAAACCGGAATAGATGGGGGAGTTGTCGGAGAACTTGGTGCCGGTTCGGGTGAAATCAAAAACCCAGCGCTTGATCTCCTTGCCCTGCAGATCGATGACCGGCTGATCCTGGAAGGTGATGAGGTTGTGGTCGTTGGTCACCGAGCTGAGCGCCGTGCTGGTGCCGAGCCGCTCGCTGTTGCGGATCAACTGCACCGGGTAGATCCCGTCTTTGTCGGCTTTCTGGTCAGCCTGACCCAGCCACTGGCTGTTGATCTCGACCTTGCCCACCTGATGATCCACCCAGACACCCCAGTACTGCACGGTTTCACCCTTCGGGTAGATCAGCGCCAGACCATCCAGATCCTTGATCATGCGCGGCGTCGCCTTGTCGCCGTCGCGGCTCATCAGATTCGCTTGGTAAAGACCCGCCTCAGGCAGAGCCAGCGGCACCCGCTTGGCAATGCTGTTGGCAGCTTTTTCGCTGTCACAGGCAGACAGGGCGGCGGCGCAGGCGATGGCCAGCAGCGCTTTGTTGTGCATTTTCATGAAGTTTTATTCCTTGCTGTCGCTTTGTAATTTTTAGATGCAATCAATCGCCGCTGAATTTAAGGGAAAGGTCATCTATCAGTCGAATGGAGATCTGTAACCAACCATTACAGCCTCGCAGGAGCGGCAGACCGCTCCGCTTGCCCCGACCGCACAGCGGTGACGACAGGGTGACTAACGGCGGAAAAGCAGCGAGGGTAGCGAACCAAAAAAACAGATTAAAATCAGAGTCATAACTCTATTAACAGGAGGGTAATTAGCCCGAATTGCCAGCCTGCTCACAATCGGATTCTTTTGCTGTCGATAGAATGCACCACGCTGGCATACCCATAACAAGAGAATCCAACAATGAAAACCACCCTCAAACTGAGCGCGGTGGCAGTTATCTTTTTGCTGTCCGGCTGTGACGACAACAACTCTCAGGCCCCCGGTGATCTCACCCTGCGGCTGATCGAAACCTCTGATATCCACTCCAACCTGCTGAGTTACGACTACTACCAGAACAAGCCGGATGCCTCGCTGGGCTTTGCCCGCACCGCAGTGCTGATCCGCAAGGCCCGCGACGAGAACGCCAACAACCTGCTGATCGACAACGGCGACCTGATCCAGGGTACCCCGCTGGCCGACTATATCCACGACCAGCAGGTCAAACAGCAGTGGCTGAGCAAGCAGACTCACCCCGCCATCAAGGCGCTCAACACCATGAGCTATGATGTCGGCAACCTGGGCAACCACGAGTTCAACTTCGGTCTCGACTTCCTCTCGGAGACCCTGAAAGGGGCCAACTACCCCTACATCAACGCCAACGTCTTCCAGGCCGATGCCTTCAGCCGTGATGGCAAGGGCGCCATCGACTGGAGCAAGCAGAAGTTCAAACCCTATGTGGTGCTGGATCGTCAGGTGAAGGATGCCAACGGCAATACCCAGACCATCAAGGTCGGGGTGCTGGGCCTGACCCCGCCCCAGATCACCCAGTGGGACAAGCGCAATCTGGAAGGCAAGGTGGTGGTGGCCGATATGGTCGAGACCGCCGAGCACTATGTACCCGAAATCCGCGCCAAGGGCGCTGACATCGTCGTGGTCGTGGCCCACACCGGCATCATCGGTGACCCGCGCGAACCCATGATGGAGAACGCCGCCCTGCCGCTGGCCAAGGTGAAAGGGGTCGATGCCCTGCTGCTGGGCCACGCCCACCGCACCTTCCCGGGCGACTACCCCAACATGACCGACGTGGACAACGAGAAAGGCACCCTGGCGGGCGTACCGACCGTGATGCCGGGCGTCTGGGGCAATCACCTCGGCATCATCGACCTGCACATGACCTGGAAAGAGGGTCGCTGGGAAGTGGCCTCCAGCCAGTCCCAGCTGCGCAAGATCGACAGCAGTGCCAGCAGCACCGAAGATCAGGCGGTGGTCGATCAGGTCATTGCCGAGCACGAGCAGGCCAACCAGTGGCTGGACGAGCCCCTCAGCAAGATCACCAAGCCAATCCACAGCTTCTTCGCGCTGGTGCAGGATGACCCCTCCATCCAGATCGTCAGCGACGCCCAGCTGTGGCATGCCAAGAAGCTGCAACAGGATGGTCAGCTCAAGGAGAAATGGCCCATCCTCTCCGCCGCCGCGCCATTCCGCGGCGGTCGCAACGGCCCGACCGACTTCACCTATGTACCGGCTGGCGATATTTCCCTGCGCAACGTGGCCGACCTCTATGTCTACCCCAACACCCTGCAGGTGGTCGCCATCAATGGCGCGACCGTACAGGAGTGGCTGGAGAAGAGCGCCGTCCAGTTCAACAAGATCGATGCCGCCAGCACCGCCACCCAGTGGCTGGTGAACGAGAAGTACCGCACCTACAACTTCGACGTGATCGACGGAGTGAACTATCAGGTCGATGTGACCAAACCCGCCCGTTACGATGTGGATGGCAACAAGGTGAGCGACAGCTATCGCATCACCAACCTCACCTATCAGGGCAAGGCAATCGACCCGGCCCAGATGTTCTACGTGGTGACCAACAACTACCGCGCCAGCGGTGGTGGCAACTTCCCGGGCATCAACGCCAAGGTGATCGTCCATGAAGATCAGTTCGAAACCCGCGAAGTGCTCTCCGAATACCTCAAGGATCTGGCAGAGAAGAATCCGGCCGGTTTCGAGCCCCCGGCAGACAACAACTGGCAGCTGGCCCCCCTGCCCGCCAATCTGGATCTGCGCATCTACAGCTCGCCACGCAGCGAGGCGCAAGCCCTGACCGGTGGCAAGCTGAACTATGTAGAGACCCTGCCACCCACCGATGCCAAACACCCCGGCTTTGGCGTCTACAAGCTGGTGCTGGCACCCTGAACCTCAGGGTTAATCCGGCAATAACCTCTGCAACCCCCTCCTGATACGAGGGGGTTTTTGATGGTGCAGGCAGAGGGTCAGCTCTTGTACGCCAGCCGCTACCCGGAGCAACTCGCGCAGCCCATTTACCCCTTCACGCCATCATCCCCCTCTATCACACCATCCAGATCCCGGCTGTTCTGTCCCATCCCGCCCATAAAAAACAGGCCCACCGAAGTGGGCCTGCTGTTATCTGTGTGACCGGGAGTATCGCGATAGAGGGCGCTACTCCCGCTCCTTCACATAGGGTGTACCAAGTGCCTTGGGTGCCACCGCGCGGCCGATAAAACCGGCCAGCAGGAACACGGTCAGGATGTAGGGCAGTGCCTCGATGGCCTGCACCGGAATGGCGAAGCCACCGATGCTCACCCCTTGCAGCCGGATAGCGACCGCATCAAGGAAGCCGAACAGCAGACAGGCGGCCATGGCATTCCAGGGACGCCACTTGCCGAACACCAGCGCCGCCAGCGCCATAAAGCCCTTGCCCGCACTCATGTTGGGGATGAACTGGGCCGTCTGGGCCACCGCCAGATAGGTGCCACCGATACCGGCCAGCAGACCGCCGATGAGGAGCGCGGTGTAGCGCATCCGCACCACAGAGATACCGGCGGTATCGACCGCTGCGGGCGCCTCACCCACCGCCCGCAGACGCAGACCGAAGCGGGTACGGAACATCACCCACCATGCCAGCGGCACGCAGGCGAAGGCCACGTACTCCAGCAGGGAGTGGCCACTCAGCAGTTCGCTGTAGAGCTGGCCGATCACCGGCACATCCCACAGCTCCTTGGCATAGGGCAGATCGATGGGGGCGAAACGGGCATCACCGGAGAGCGCCGGGGTCTGGCCACCCTGATCGAACCAGTAACGGCCCAGGGTGACGGTCAGACCGGCCGCCAGAATGTTGATGGCCATGCCGCTCACCACCTGATCACCGCGGTGGGTGATGGTGGCAAAGCCGTGCATCAGGGCGAACAGGATGGAGACACCCACCCCGGCACCCAGACCTATCCAGGCAGAACCGGAGACCGCCGCCGCCGCACCACTGGCGAACGCCGCCGCCAGCAGTTTGCCTTCCAGCGCGATGTTGACCACCCCGGAGCGCTCGCAGAACATACCCGCCATGGCCGCCAGAATGAGCGGCGGCGCGGTCCGGATGGTCGCATCCAGCATCAGGATCAGAATTTCAAACATGATCAGACTCCTTTAGCTTGTGCGGCTGAGCGGTTGGCAAACGCCAGATAAAGCTGCTCGATGCGCGGGCGCATCATGTGCTCAAGGGCGCCACAGAACAGGATCACCAGACCCTGCAACACCACCACGATGTTGCGGTCGACACCGAACTCGAAGCTGAGCTCGGCGCCCCCCTGATAGAGGAAACCGAACAGCAGGCTGGCGATGATGACGCCGACCGGATGGTTGCGCCCCATCAGCGCCACCGCGATACCGGTGAAGCCGAATCCTTCCACGAAGTTGAGCTTGATCTGGTGCAGCTCACCCTGCAGCACGTTGAGGGCGAAGAAGCCCGACAGCATGCCGGAGATGACCATGGCCAGGATCACCACCTTGGGATAGGAGATACCGGCGTAGGCGGAGGCGCTCTGGCTGGCGCCGACCGAGCGGATCTCGTAACCCCAGCGGGTGTGCCAGATAAAGACCCACACCAGCGCCGCACAGATCAGCGCCCAGAAGAAGCTGATATTGAGCGGGCTGTTGGGGATCTCCATCCCGAACAGGTTCGCCAGCCCGCTCATCTTGGGCAGCCAGCTTGCTTCGGCAAACACCTTGCTCTCGGTCGCCATCGAGCCGGGCGGCTTGAACACCTCCACCAGCAGATAGGCCATCAGCGAGGCGGCGATGAAGTTGAACATGATGGTGGTGATCACGATATGGCTGCCGCGCTTGGCTTGCAGCCAGGCCGGAATAAAGGCCCAGGCCGCACCGAACAGACCACCGGCAATGATGGAGAGCGGCAACAGCAGGGCAAACGGCAGCACATCGCCGAGCATCAGACAGACCAGACCCACACCGAGCCCGCCGATATAGGCCTGACCTTCGCCACCGATATTGAACAGACCGGCGTGGAAGGCGACCGCCACCGACAGACCGGTAAAGATAAAGCCGGTTGCGTAGTAGAGGGTGAAGCCAACCCCTTCACCTGTGCCGAACGCGCCGTACCACATGATCTTGGCGGCATCGACCGGGTTGATGTCGAGGTAGTAGAACAGAATGGCCGACACCAGGAAGGCCAGCAGGATGTTGACCGCAGACAAGACGCCTACGGAGACCCAGGCAGGAATACGTACTTGGCTCATCAGTGGGCCTCCTTGGCTACGTCATCGGGAACGATATTCGCCATCATCAGACCAATGGTGCGCTCGTCCGCCTTGGCACCATCCAGCTCGCCGACGATGCGACCGTCGGCAATGACCAGAATCCGGTCAGCGAGGCTCATGATCTCGTCCAGCTCCACCGAGACCAGCAAGACGGCCTTGCCCTTGTCGCGCATGGCGATGATCTGCTGGTGGATATACTCGATGGCGCCGATGTCGACCCCGCGGGTCGGCTGGCCGATCAACAGCACATCCGGGTCCTGCTCCACTTCACGGGCGATCACCAGCTTCTGCTGGTTGCCACCGGAGAAGTTGGCGGTCTTGTGATCGGGATGGGGCGGACGCACGTCCCACTTCTCCATCTTGGCCTGACAATCCTGCTGGATCGCCTCCTTGTTCTGCAGCCACCCCTTGTTGTATTGCGGGCGGCGGTGATAACCGAGAATGAAGGCCTCTTTCGCCTCGAAGCGGTTGATCAGCCCCATCTTGTGGCGATCTTCCGGCACATGGCCGAGGCCGTAGTTGCGCACCAGCTCCGGATCGGCCGGGTGCTCCGCGCTCACCTTGTGCACGCCGCTGCGACTGCTGATGGTGAAGCCGCCCTTGCTCGGCTTGAGAATGCCGCCAAGCAGGCTGAGCAGTTCGGACTGACCGTTGCCGGAGACCCCGGCAATGCCGACCACTTCACCGGCCCGCACCTCGAAGCTGACCGATTTGACCCGCTCCACCTTGCTGGCATCGAAGTAGCTGAGCCCTTCGATCTTCAGCTTGGCTTCACCGGGCTGGGTTGGCCCCTTGTCGACCTTGAGGCGCACCTTGCGGCCCACCATCAGCTCGGCCAGCTGCTCCTTGTCGGTATCCCTGGTGGCGACGTGGGCCACCATCTCGCCACGGCGCATGATGGAGACCTGATCGGTAATGGCCAGGATCTCCCGCAGCTTGTGGGTGATAAGGATGATGGTCGCCCCCTGATCCCGCAGCTTTTTCAGCACCTCGAACAGGTGATCCGCCTCTTGCGGGGTCAGTACCCCGGTCGGCTCGTCGAGGATCAGGATGCGGGCGCCGCGATAGAGCGCCTTGAGAATTTCGACCCGCTGTTGCAAGCCAACCGGCAGATCTTCGACCTTCTCGTGCAGCGGCACGTCGAGGCCATAGTCTCGCGCCAGTTCGCCCAGCAACTTTTCGGCTGACGCCACGCTCTGCTGAAGGTGCCAGCCGTTCTCAGCGCCGAGGATGACGTTTTCCAATACGGTGAAGTTATTGACCAGCATGAAGTGCTGGTGAACCATGCCCACGCCTGCGGCAATCGCATCTTGTGAGCCATGGGGTTTGAAAGGATTCCCGTCGATCAGCATCTCGCCTTTGTCGGCATGGTAGAAACCATAAATGATGCTCATCAGGGTGGACTTACCGGCGCCATTTTCGCCGACAATGCCGTGGATACTGCCTTTGCGAACCTTAAGGTCGATCAGCTTGTTGGCGTACACTTCGCCGAACCGCTTATCGATACCTCTTAATTCGATGGCATAGCGATCTGTCTGGTCCATGATGCAGCCCTGCGTTTCATGAAATAAGACTAAAAACCGGCCCGTGCGGGCCGGTGGTGCGTTGAGAGTCGTAGCAACTATCTAATTAGTATTTGCAGGTGTTATCGCTCATGTAGTCATGAACCTTGACCTTGCCAGCGATGATTTCAGCCTTGATGGCATCTACCTTGGCTTTCATTTCCGGGGTGATCAGCTTCTCGTTGTCCTTGTCGAGCGCCCAATCCACACCGCCTTCCGCCAGACCCAGGTTCTTGATACCCGGCTTCCACTCGCCTTTGGCAGCGTCATCCCAGGTCTGGTAAGCGGCCAGACCCACAGACTTGACCATGGAGGTCAGCATGGTGCCCGGTTGCAGGTGGTTCTGGTTGGAGTCCACACCGATGGCGAACTTGCCACTGTCCTTGGCTGCCTGATAGACACCGATACCGGTACCGCCAGCTGCGGCGTAAACCACGTCAGCGCCTTTGGCAAACTGGGACTTGGCCAGCTCGGCACCTTTGGCCGGGTCAGCAAACGCGGCCGGGGTGGAGCCCGCCATGTTCTGGAACACTTCGATCTTCGGATTGACGAACTTGGCACCCTGCTCGTAGCCGCACTGGAATTTGCGGATCAGCGGGATATCCATGCCACCCACGAAGCCGACCTTGCCGCTCTTGGAAGCGATGGCAGCCAGCGCGCCCACCAGGAAGGAACCTTCATGCTCCTTGAAGATGACGGACTGGACGTTCGGCTTGTCGACCACCATGTCGATGATGGTGAACTGGGTTTTCGGGAATTCGGTCGCAACCTTCTCTACCGCAGAACCCATGTTGAAACCGACCGCCACGATCGGGCCGTTGCCACGGCTGGCCAGACGGCGCAGACCCTGCTCGCGCTGGGCTTCGTTTTGGGGTTCAAACTCTTTGACCTTGACGCCCTTGTCCTTGTTGTAGAGCTCGACGCCGTTACGGAATACGGCTTCGTTGAATGATTTGTCATACTTGCCCGCGGTGTCATAAATGACGGCTGGCTCGGAAGCAGCCTGAGCAGAGAGAGCAGCGAGAGTGAGGGAGGCCACGGTGGCCAGCTTGAGCACTTTAGTCACGATCGTATCCTTGATTGTTATTAAGTGAGGGAACTTGCTTGCCTGTCAGAGCAGGCTATCTAGCACGCAGGCTTACTCTAAGTCAGCCCCGATGCGGGTCAAGCAAATGATAAGGGAAAAACGTTTGCGTTAACGGTTTGAATTCTAAGCAAATAACCTTATAAGCAGTTGTTTTTTAGCTGCTTTTCAGTTTTTTATGCTAACAACCAAAAGACCCAAACGACATTTCTCTTATTGTTCAGCAAGTTACTGTAAACCGTTTTCCCCTGTTATTCATCCAGCCCCCCGGCAAGCCCGTGATCCGGCTCGCAAAATCCCCACAAACCGCGCGAGCAAGGATTGGCTACAGCTGGAGACCTCCCCGTCCCGTTCTCTCTGCGCCAGCCAAAAATGGCCACATCGGCGCCCCTGCAAGCGCCCATCTCGCCCCTCCCCCCGAGTTTGGATTTGGTCTGACGGGGGGATGGCCGTATAATCCTCGCCTGTATAAATAAACAGGAGTGGTGATGGACGTTTCAACCCTGCTCGACGGGCTCAACGACAAGCAAAGAGATGCCGTTGCGGCGCCCCGCAGCAACCTGCTGGTGCTGGCCGGTGCCGGTTCGGGCAAGACCCGGGTGCTGGTGCACCGTATCGCCTGGCTGATGCAGGTGGAACGCTGTTCACCCTTCTCCATCATCGCGGTCACCTTTACCAACAAGGCGGCGGCCGAGATGCGTGGCCGGGTCGAGAAGGTGATCGGCGACGGCGTGCGCGGCATGTGGATCGGCACCTTCCACGGTATCGCCCACCGCCTGCTGCGGGCCCACCATCTGGATGCCGGCTTGCCGCAGGATTTCCAGATCCTCGACTCCGACGACCAGTACCGACTGATCCGCCGGGTGCTCAAGGCGCTCAACCTCGACGAGAAGCACTGGGCCCCCCGCGCCGTGATGGGCTACATCAACGGCAAGAAGGATGAGGGCTTGCGCCCCGGCGACATCGACCTCTATGGCGACCCCGTCACCCGTACCTATCAGCAGATCTACAAGACCTATCAGGAGACCTGCGATCGCTCCGGTCTGGTGGACTTCGCCGAGCTGCTGCTGCGCGCCCACGAACTGTGGCTCAACAAGCCGCACATCCTCGAGCACTACCGCGACCGCTTCCAGAACATCCTGGTGGACGAGTTTCAGGATACCAACGGCATCCAGTACGCCTGGCTGCGGATGCTGGCGGGCAACAGCGGCAAGGTGATGATCGTCGGCGACGATGACCAGTCCATCTACGGCTGGCGCGGCGCCAAGATCGAGAACATCCAGCGCTTCCTGACCGACTATCAGGGCGCCGATACCATCCGCCTCGAGCAGAACTACCGCTCCACCGCCAATATCCTGAAAGCCGCCAACAGCGTCATCGCCAACAACGCCGAGCGCCTTGGTAAAGAACTGTGGACCGAAGGGGCCGAGGGCGAGCCGATTTCCCTCTACGCCGCCTTCAACGAGGTGGACGAAGCGCGCTTCGTTGTCGGCCGTCTCAAGGATTGGAAGGAAAAGGGCGGCCTCCTGGCCGACTGCGCCATCCTCTACCGCTCCAACGCCCAGTCACGGGTGCTGGAAGAGGCGCTGATGCAGGACGCCATGCCCTATCGCATCTACGGCGGCCTGCGCTTCTTCGAGCGGCAAGAAATTAAAGACGCCATGGCCTACCTGCGTCTTATCAACAACCGTGGCGACGACGCCAGCTTCGAGCGGGTGGTCAACACCCCGACCCGCGGCATCGGCGATCGCACCCTCGAGATCCTGCGCGGCAACGCCCGCGATCAGGGGCTCAACCTGTGGCAATCGGCCAAGGCGCTGCTCAACGACAAGGTGCTGACCGGTCGCGCCGGCAACGCGGTGCGCGGCTTTGTCGATCTGATCGACGCGCTGGAGGAGCAGGTCTCCCTGCTGCCGCTGCACCAGCAGGCGGATATCGCCATCCAGAACTCCGGCCTCAAGGCGATGTATCTGGCGGAAAAGGGCGAGAAATCCCAGGCGCGGGTAGAGAACCTGGACGAACTGGTCACCGCCTGCCGCCAGTACCAGCGCCCGGACGAGCTGGAAGACATGAGCGATCTCTCCGCCTTCCTCGCCCACGCAGCGCTTGAGTCCGGCGAGAATCAGGCGGACGAATATGCCGACGCGGTGCAGCTGATGACCCTGCACAGCGCCAAGGGCTTGGAGTTCCCGCTGGTGCTGCTGGTCGGTGTCGAAGAGGGCATGTTCCCCAGCCAGCAATCCACCGAGGAGTCGGGCCGGCTGGAAGAGGAAAGGCGCCTGTGTTACGTCGGCATGACCCGCGCCATGGAGAAGCTCTACATCTGTTATGCCGAGAGCCGCCGTATCTACGGCCGCGAGATGTTCCACAAGCCGAGCCGCTTTATCCGCGAGATGCCCGCCGAGTGTCTGGAAGAGATCCGGCTGCGCACTCAGGTCAGCCGCCCCACCCAGTACGGCCGCTTCAGCCAGAACGAGGTGCAACAGAGCTTCGACGCCAGCGGCATCAAGCTCGGCCAGCGGGTGCTCCATCCGAAATTCGGGGAAGGAGTGGTGCTCAACTTCGAAGGGGTCGGCCAGCAGAGTCGGGTGCAGATCCAGTTCGACGACGTCGGCGCCAAGTGGCTGGTGACGGCGTATGCCAGATTGGAAGCGCTGTGATTTTTCCTGCCTTTTGATACAACCAACCCGGCTTAGGCCGGGTTGGTTTTTCCGTGACGACTTTAAATTCGCGATCGTCCGAATACGCTTCGCTAATCGAACCTATGAGCTAACTAATTTTAGCTGTTCTGTTTTAATTCTATTTACTACAAAACCAACAAATTCATTGACAATGATATCTATATCACCATCATTTTGAACATTATCTAATTCATCATCCAAATCAATTATTCGTTCTTTAAGGTCATTAAAAAGTGTTTGAGAGATAACTTGCGTAACGACAATAGAGTTTAATAAACGGTCATTCATCCTTAGATAAAAAGAGCTAAAAAAGACCGTCAAATCTCGATTTGCATGTATATATGAATCCTTTGCATTCTTCGAGAAATCCATAACAGGCTCCATTATGGATGGAATTACCACTTCCCTAAACCAATACCCTTCATTTATTTCATCAATTTTACTTCTACTAATATCCTTTCGGGTTCTGTATATAGAGTACATTGAAACAAAAACTGCAAATACAGATAAAATCTCAGACAAAGATAACAACCCAAATATTTTGTCATCTTGCTTTTCTGGTACAAAAATATTTATATCACTATTATTTACTGGTGATTCATAATTGGTGTTATATAGCATAGGTAGACTATATGTATAAGGTAAAGAAAAGCTTAAATCATAGTTTACCTTCTCAAAAGAAAAGACATTTCGAGCCTCGCCATGGGCTGAGAATGGGGCTTCAAATGTTTTCCCCTGCTTATCCATCTTATTTTCATCAATAACTAAACCTTGCTTCAAATTTATTTCACCAAGATCAACTCCTGTTGTAATTTTATTTCCATTTTTGTCAAAAAAACTGTCATCAGAAGATGTATGCTTAGGTATAACAAGGAACGATGAAATATATTCAGCACTGCAAGATGCAGTTAGTAATGGTGCAATAAATAACACTATCATCTTCATTTATATTAAACCTGAATTAGTTGTCAACCCTCGTTTAATTGCTTTTTCACACTCATCTCTGCTTATTGATGATATTTGAGATAGATCGATATGCTTAAGTATCTCCAGTGGACCACCAAAGGACTTTAGACTATCACCAAGAAGTCCTAAAAAATACGAACTGGTAATAACTTGATCATGCCTAGCGATCAGTATATATGTTTCAAACACCTGATTGGAGATACCAAAGTGAGCTTTAGCCCTATTACCATTTTTTCTACCGGTAAAAAGTGTAGAAGGGAAACTACGAAAATCTATTATTTTCATATCAATCATCATCCCTTAATGGTGTTGTGCTACCTGTGAGAGGGATTCTTATGTTAATAAGCAAACCTGGGAAATAGGCTCCATCGATTCTTGAAACATAATTACCATCAGGCAAGACACGCAAATCACCTAGCTCATTAAATGGCATTATTACTCTCTCACCACCATGTACATCTTGTACTACTTGAGATTTGAGTTTACCGTCAAATCTGATTATAACACCACCAGATATAAGGTTCATTTGAGCACAAACATCACTTCTTCCACGACGCAGCTGTAAATAGTTATTATATAGTTGTTCAAAGGTTTCTATAAGCTTGATTGTGCCCTGACCTCTTGTTGCGTCATCATCTGTATTTTTAGAACTAATATTACCCTGTAAAGCGGCAACGCTATATAGTTCTTCTTTTGTAAACCCATGCCCTAAATGATGCTCAACATATCTTTTGGCTTCTCGCTTTGCCATTGAACTATCTACTAGGGAGGTAAACGTGTCAGAAATCGACTTTCCTAAATTTGCAACCATCAACTCAAGGTACTTGACCTTTATTTCTTCTTGATTATTAACATATCCACGTACATACCATACTGGTGCGGTTGTGCCAGAATGCTCATTTGCATTATCAATTATCTCTCCTAAACATCCCTTAATGTCTCCCGCTGCACTTTCCGTTAGTTTTAATTGATGATCCCTAAGAGCTTTATTAAGATGCTCAACAAAATTTTGTGATGTAATAGATTTTAGGTCATCACTAGTTGAGCTGGCAGATTCGTGCCTGAAGCAATCCTGTTTAAAAACATGAATTTTCTCGGGTGCCATAGGTTGATGTGTACTAAATGCATCCTTTAACTCAGAGACTATACCTACCTCTGCCAAGAGCTCACTATGCTCATTGTTTTTATTTAAAATCCCATTATATTCTATAGGCATTTTCAAAAACTTACGTCTCTCCTGTATATCTTTGGCAATAAGCCCAAGCAATACCTCTGACGTTAAACAAAATTTACGTGTTTTAGTATGATCAACTGTAACTTCAACTACTTTTTTCTGTAATGAAAAGGTAATGAAACGACGAAGCCAAGAAAGCACCTCTTTAGGATTACTGAAAATACAGAAATTTTTTGGCGTTCTAATTTTATTTCCAATCGAAACAAGAGATGATTTATTTTCACAAAACTTAGTCATAAAGCTCACGAGGGAAGGCTCAGAATGCTCCTGAATTATAGAACATTGCTCTCCACAATCACTTTTAGGTGTTTTTGATTTTTTTTTCTTTGCCCTTAAATGTCTCTTCCAGCCATGGTGGAGATAGGCAATATTGTTTATATCAATGTACCTCATTAAAAAGCCACCCTTCATCAACAGAATTCAACTTGAGAAAACTTATCATATAACATAATGATTCAGATAGACACGGCGGATGCAAGAGATGAGGGCCGTAGGTTCGATTAGCGAAGCGTAATCGGACAATCGCGTGAGACGTTCGCGTTATCGGACGCTTACAACGGAACAACCCTTTAGGGGTTTACTCCAATCCCCCCACCCCATCCACCGACCCGCACCAATCCGGCGGATAGATGCCGCTCGCCACGTAACGATGGAAGGTGGAATATGGCCAATCAGCCACCCGCATGACATGACCATGCTTGAGCGGGTTGATATGGACGTAATCCATATGGCGGCGGTAATCCTGCTCATCCCGGATCAAGTGTTCCCAATAATGGCGCTGCCAGATGCCCCGCTCCCCGTGGCGTAACCGGGTCTGGCTGCGCCGCTCGTTTACCGGCAAGGCGCGGGAAAAGTGGCTTTTGATCAACCGCCAACGCAGGGGGAAATCGGTGTCCCCTTCCGGCAAAGAGAGAATGCAGTGGAGATGGTCGGGCAACACCACCCATGCGTGAATGGCGAAGGGGTGAGCCTGTTGCACCTTGGCAACACTTTGACGCAGCAGGTCGATCTGCTCCACCAGCAACCGGTTGTTGCGCCGCTCCAGCAGGTTGACGGTAAAGAACCAGGTTCCGCCGGGCCACCATGCCCGCCGCCAATTGGCCATCCTTTTCCCCTCGTTGAGACCGAAAAGCCAAGCATAGCCTTGCCTCACATCGATCGGCTTGCGGACCGTGATGGTGCGGATGTTCCATTACGAGATTGTTCGATTACGCGATCGTCCGATTACGCTTCGCTAATCGAACCTACACGATGACTCAAAGCAGCTTGAGGCGATGTAATTGATGGGTGGGTAAAGCAGAGAGGGGAACTCAGAAACCCGGCCACCAGATGGGGCGCGGCGGCCGGGTGAATTGTAAAGAGTAGGGTGACAGGGAAAGGGATCAGCCTAGTCTAATCAACTCGATGGGGGCGTAGCGCTCCCCGGAGTTTGCCAGCAGCACGCACTTCTCATGTTCCGCCTGATAGGGGGTCATATTGTCGGTGTGGGCCTCTTTCAGAAAATCGACTGCGCCAGTGGCGGCAATCATGACGCGCTGACCCTGGTTCAGCACATTGCGGTTACGGTCATAGATCTTCATTTCATTCTCCTTTTCTTGTGTCCTGGCGAATGCGCAGGCGTCTGTCCAGGACAACGGCATTCAGCCTACGCCCCTGACAAAAGGTGATTTATGTCACAGATCAACAAAGGGGCGATAAGGGACTCACAGGCTCAAAAAGCGAGCATGGCCCCTTGGCCAACGGCTGTCGCACGCAGTGGTGCAGCCCTGCCCTTTTCGTCGTGGCGGGCTCGAACCCGGCAGCGGTTGGGGTATATTGGTGGCCGATTAGCCAGTCTCATTCACTGTGGCCGCGCAAGCGGGCCGCTGTTTCAACAAGATGGAGAGTGCTCATGAATCGCGACATTACCGCCCAGTTCATCAAGATGCTGACCAACCTCGACCACTGTCTGGCCAAGGCCGAAGCCCACGCCGCGGCGAAGCAGTTCAACGTGGAGAACTTCTTCGGCGAGCGGCTGATCGTCGATATGCTGCCGCTGTCCAAGCAGGTGCTGATCTGCTGCGATTCGGCCCGCGCCGTGGTCGCCACCGCCAGCCACAGCGAACTGCCGGTGCTGGGTGATGACCCTAAAACGATCGCGGATCTGCGCGCCCATATCGGCAAGACCATCACCTATCTGCAAGGCAAGCTGGACGCGGACTACAGCCAGTACGCCAGCGGCCGTTACGTGCCCCACTGGGCGGGCGGCAAGGGGATGGATGGCCATACCTGCGTCCATGAGTACGGCATTCCCAACTTCTACTTCCACCTCACCATGGCCTACGCCCTGCTGCGCCGCGCCGGGGTCGATCTCGGCAAGCGCGACTATCTGGGCGGGCTCAACCTGCAATAAACGCTGCACGCCACAGGCGGCAAACAGATAGCAAAAGCCTGCCACGCGGCAGGCTTTTTTATATCGGGTGGTGCTGGGCTGGTGCGCAGAAAGGCTGCGCCCTAGAAGGGGCCGTTGCGCTCGCGCAGCTTGTCGGGCAGGCCGTCGTGATCCCCCAGCTCGCGTGCGGGCACGTCATCCCAGTTCAGCTTGCCGAGGGTGATGTTGCGCTCGGGGTGGACGGCGTAGTGGATGCGGTTGTCCTCCCGGTCGGTATCGCCGATGCAGAGCAGCCGGACAGTCTCTTCGGTGTTGTTGATAAAGGCGTGGGCTAGTCCGTCACCGGCCTTGAAGCCCACCGAATCCCCAGGTTGCAGCCGATAGAGCACGCCATCGAGCCAGACATCCGGCGTCCCTTCCAGCACGTGGACGAACTCGTCCTCGGTCTTTTCGGCGTGGGGCCAGCTGGTGCGATGGCCGGGTTCGACAATCTCGTGGTGAATGCCGATGCGGCTAAAGCCGAAGTGCTTGCCGAGGGCACAACCGCGCGACAGGGGCTCCTGACTGCCGGAGTAGTAGCGCGGCGTCTGCTCTTGCAGCTCGCTCCAGTGTTTGATGCAGGGGTGGCGATTCATAGCGGTTCCTTTTCCATGAGGATGCAGTCACGGGAAGGGTCATCCTGACTGTCAGAATGCGGGGAGAAAAGCAGAAATTTTCTGGTCAGATGAGCCCCTCTGACGAGGGGCTCAACAAGCAGGAATTACTTGGCCTTGACGCAAGGCAAGGGAGGAAGCTCGCCCTGTGCAGCCGTGCGGGTCATCTGGTAGTTGCCGGCAAGATCCCGATAGACACGGGTGTTCCACACCTCTCCGTTGTCGAGCTGGAACTCGATGTCGTAGTTGACCCCGGAGACCACCTGGCTGCGCACCTCGCGGATGCTCTGCAGTTTGGCGGCCGTGTTCATGCGAGCCAGCACGCTGGCCAGCGCAGCCTCTCCTTCCG
The DNA here is from genome assembly GCF_051948815.1 of Aeromonas sp. Lyrl_2. Lineage (NCBI taxonomy): Bacteria > Pseudomonadati > Pseudomonadota > Gammaproteobacteria > Aeromonadales > Aeromonadaceae > Aeromonas > Aeromonas sp. Lyrl_2. The sequence goes on along the minus strand of NZ_JAYJLJ010000011.1, from coordinate 26,172 downwards.
CATTGGGCAACGACTGACTCTGCCAGCCACCCGCCATCGGCGCACACTCAGGCGTGGGTGACGAGATGCTGCAGGCACTCAACAGGCCAGCAACAAGGATGGGTAACAACACGCGTTTCATATCATTTTCTCCTGCCTGAAAAATGACCACCTTATCAACATCTTGCCATTATTGCAGCCCAAAAGGCTCCCGCTGCGCCCCGCTTGGACGCACCAATCGATCAGCGCCCCAGATTGTCCGCCAGCTGTTTGGCGCGGCTGGCCGCCCACTGGTCGATCATCTTCTCCATCTCCTCGGCGGTGATGGGCTCATCCTTGTGGGTGCTGTCCGGGCTCTCGCGGGCATCCATCACCCGCACCAGCAGCTTGCCGCTCCGGGAGTCGAGCAACTGGGCCATGCTGCCCACCTTGAGCAGGTAGGGCTCCTTGCCGATCACTTCGCGGGTGACGTTGATGGCTATCTTGGCTGGCAGCAGGTCACGCAGCTTGGGGTCGGGGCGGGTCAAGTCGAAGTTGGTGACGGCGGCCTGGATCCGCATCACTTTCGGGCCGGGGGCAGTGGCGATCTTGACGCCCTGCTTGATCAGCTCGCTCTGGAACTTGTCGTGGTAATAGCGGCCAATCTGGTTCTGTTCATTGGCGGTCAGCAGATACCATTGACCGTTCTCCTGCCGGATAAACTGCAGCGGATCGAGCAGCACTTCATTGTATTGGCGCAGGTCAACGCCCGGCTCCTTGTAAACGCGCTGATTGGGGTTGCTCTCGCTCTGCTGGAAGGCTGTCAGCGGGATCGCCTGCAAGCTGTGGGATACCTGATTCTTGACGGCGCAGCCACCCAGAAGGGCCGCAGCCACGGCAACCATCACGACCTTTTTCATATTTGCTCCTGCATTTTACTGTTTGTTTTTGCTGTGGATTTCGCACCACATGGCTGGAGAACCCGTGCCGGATGCCGCCAATGTCACAGAGAAATAACCTATTCATCACCTTCCCACAAGGGACAGATCAGGATTGTTCAGCTCACATCCAAGTTGTCACAATTGCGGTGCTTTTATACAGGGTCAGCCAGGGTACGAACGGCAATCTGGCGAGGGTTAGGTTGTTTAATCCAGCTAAATGGGGCTGCGAAAAGCGCTCAGTTTTTTCAAACGATGCGAGCCCGCGAGCGGCGTGAGTTGAACGGGGGAATGCCCTGGAACGGGCGATGACCGATCATCAGCCATCTTGCGCAAACTTGCCTGCCGCCGAAGAAGCGGCAGGCTCATTCATCAGTTATCGAGATCCCAGGGGCACTGCTTGACCAGCCCCTCTTTGCCGCTGGCGACGATCGCCTGCTGCACCATCCGTTTGTAGCGATTCTTGATATGGGCGGGCAACGCGGGCACCAACAGTCGCTCGTCAAACTCCGGCAGCGGGCGATCCGGCAGCATCGCCTGCTCCTGCGGGCTGAGGGGTGGCCGGGAGGCAATATTGCTGGCCGAAATGGTGGGCGTGCCCACCAGCATCTGGCGTTGCAGCGGCGCGCTCAGCAGAAAATCCACAAGCAGGTAGGCGGCCTTGAGCCGAGCGGGATCATCGCCGACATGACGGGCGATAGAGATCGCATCGAGGGCATAGATGGCCCCCTCCTGCACCATGGCGATCCGCCACAGCTGCTCGTTCTGCTTGTTGCACTCCACCAGCTCCAACCCCCAGGTGGTGGCAAAGGTCTGCTGGCGCAGATCCTCGCAGCGGTTGGCCTGATTGAACCAGAAGCCGCGACTGGCTCGCAGCCGCTGCGAGAGCTGCTGCTCCACCTCTTGCTGCAAGGTCTTGTCGGCCAGCATCTCGCCGCTGGCAAACAGGGCGGGCGACTTGCCCAGCGAGAGCAGCACCGAAAAGAGCAGCGGCTCGAACTGGTCGCAGAACTCGGCAAACTGGCCCGGCGGCGAGGTGTTGGCGAGCACCTGCCAACTGGTGGGCGCTTGCGGCACCTGCTTGCTGTCATAGGCGAGGCTGAACATGGCGTAGGAGAAGGGCACCGAGTAGTTGCGCTCCCCCTGCTTGTCATACTCGGTGTTCTTGAGGGCGGGCTTCACCTCGGCGTAGTGCTGCAGGCGACTGAAATCGATGGGGAGCAGCAGCTTGAACAGCGGCTGGTGATGGGCCTTGTAGAAGTAGCTGGTCGGCAGCACCACATCGGCGCTGCGGGTGCGCAGGGCGCGGTAGACGCTGTCGAAATCAGTTAGCAGCGGCTCGATCCGGCTGACCGTCGCCTCCACCCCATGGGCTTTGGCGTAGTCGGCAAACTGTTGTTCATAACCCGCTGGCAGATAGCCCCACTCCAGCAATTTGAGCTGAACCGGGGCCGCCAGCGCCGGGGTCATCCCCAGCAACCAGCAAAGAGGCAGTAGACGCATGGCCGGGCACTCCTGACAGGTAAACCTTGCTGGAGTATAGGCCCATGCGCCGACTCGTCAGGCCACCAGCTCGGCGCCCATGCTCGCCAGAATGGAGAGGCTGACCACCGCAAACAGCACGCCGGTCACCAGATTGAGTGGCCGCTGGACCCGCAGCAGCAGGCGCTGGGCGCGATCGGTGGAGAGGCTCCACGCCAGCAGCCCGAACCAGCAGAGGGAGATGATGAAGAGCTCGCCCACCAGCAGGCTGCGGGTTATTCCATCCACCTCTGGCGTCACCATGGCGGCCAGCAGGCCGATAAAGAACACCAGCGCCTTGGGGTTGAGCAGGTTGGTGGCAAGGCCGGTGCGTACGCCCCTGCCCCAGCCGCGCAGCTCGTTGGCGGCGCTGGCCATCAGGGTGCTGCTCTGCTGGCGAGCCGCCATCAGGGCGCCCCACCCCAACCAGCCCAGATAGAGGGCGCCGCAGCACTTGATCACCATAAACAGCAGCGGGTGACTGGCGATCAGCATGCTGATCCCGGTCAGGCTGAGGGTGGCGTGCGCCATGATCGCCAGCGAGATGCCCAGCGCGGCGCCAAGGGCGGTCGGCCGGTGCAGGCTGGTGCGCAGGATCAGGGCGAAATCGGGGCCGGGGCTGGCCAGTGCAATCAGGTGCATCAGGCCGAGGGTAACGAACAAACTGGTCAGCATAACAACTCTCGCTTTAACGACGGAGAGCCAGCATGGCGGATCAGCGGGGGGAGCGGCTTGTAAAAGATTGCATCTGGGCACGAAATTCGGCGGGTGTCAGACCGAATGCCTGGCGAAAGCCGTGGTGGAAGTGACTCTGATCGAAGAAGCCGACCGCCAGCGCCACCTCGCTCACCGCCATCCCGCTCGCCAACAGCCGCTTGCCCTGCTCCAGCCGCAGCCGTTTCAGCCAGGCGTAGGGGGTCATGCCGCTGCGCTTCTTGAACTGGCGCAGGAAGGCGAAGCGGTCGAGCCCGAGCAGCCCCGCCAGCTCTTCCAGCGAGTGGGGCTCGTCGAGGGCCGCCATCAGGTAGTCGCGCAGGAATCGCAGTTGGGGATCCGCCAGCTGGTGTACCTCGGGGGCCAGATGCAGCAGCTCCCCCAGCAGGGCGAGCAGCTGGCTCTCGATCAGCAGGCCATCGGCCTTGGGGTTGTCGAGATAGCCGTGCAGCTGGGCAAAACCCTGATAGAGGTCGGGGCGGCTCTGCAATCCCTTGTCGAAGAAGGGTTCCGGCTGCTCCGGCAGCCAGAGCGCCAGCTGCTGCGGATCGATGGCAAAGACCCGCACCTCGTACCCTTCCGGCAGCAGGCTGAGGCCGTCGTGCACCTCGTCCGGGTTAACGGTAGAGAGCACCCCGCGTACCAGATGGTGGCTATTCCCCTTGTGGATAAACTTCTGGCCACCCCGCTGCACCAGCCCGATATGGTAGTCGAGATGGACATGGCGGCCGTAGCTGAACGCCCTGTGGTGGGAGTGTGACAGCTCGACCCCCGGCAGGTGCGGGGATTGCCAGTAGCGGATAAGGGAATCGGTGGTACTCATGGCTTATAGATACACCAGAAGCGGGCCTTGGACTTGTAGATTATTGCACGCCCCCCCTCTCAACGCCCCCACAGCCGCGGGGTTGGTTCCACCAGCGAGGCGAGCGGCACCCGCTCCACCATCTGACGCATCTGTTGCACCAGCTCGGGATTGCCATCCCCCAACGACTTGTTCAGCACGATATGCACCTGCAGTGGGGTGACCGGCAGGTAGATGAGGCGGGTCGCCGCAGGGAGCTTGGCGCGAAAATGGTTGGCGGAAATATCGTTGGAGAAGAGCGCGGCATCGATGCGCCCGCGCAGCAACTTCTGCATGTTGCCATGCTCCCAGCTGAGCTGGGAGAGGGTGTCGATATGGATCTGCGGATGCTGCAACAGCGGCGGCACGATCGCCTGACTCGACCAGCCGATGGTGGTGCCGAAGAGATCTTCCTGCCGTTCGACCGAGCGAAGTCGCGATGGCACCAGTACCACCTGCACCGGCCGCAGCAGCAACAAGTGGGGGTCGATATAGCGGAAATGACGAGCACGCTCGGGACTGTAACTCAGCAGCGGGGTCAGATCGCACTCGCCGCTCTCGAGGTTGCTGAGCAGCCGCGCCACATTGAGCCCCTGCCACTCGATGGTGCGCCCGATCGCGGGTTCGATATGACGGCGAAAGTAGTCGATCACCGGCCCGGAGACCTCGCCCTGCTGATCGATGGTGACCAGCGGCGCCAGCTGGAAGACACACCCCCGCAGTGGCGCGTTGATCGCCACGGCCTGGCTGATGGTCATAAGAGGGAGAAGAAGTATCGATAGCAGTAATAACAAACGCATACCCGAACGAGAGATGCCCATAGGTGCCGACCCGATGCCCTGATAGCCATCAGCATGGCACAAGGCAAAGGGGCGGGCTATCCGCTCCCGCCGCGCTTCGACCTCTTGTGCCCCCTGCTTTCATGGCCATCGACCACCCATTTTATTGCGGTGAAAATCAATCCTTCCGCGGCTTTGATGGATTTTGGTCTCTTGAGATATAGTGCGGCCCCATTCATTAAACCGGCGGATGAGCGCCCCGCCGAACAGGTAAATTCATGAGACTGTTTTTGCTGTTGTTGTCGTTGTTTGCTGCGACTGTAAGTTCTGATGAAAAGCCGCGCCTGCCCTATTACGACTGGGGTCGCTGCCCGTTTGAAGGTTGTACCTATCAGTCGTGGACTACCAAGCAAGAGGTGATCGTCAGAGCCGTGCCATCCCTGACGGCCAAAGCGCTGTTCCGGCTACCCCGCGGCCAGCAGGTGGAAGGACTGACCGGGGTTGTCATTACCGAACAACCGGGGATCGTCGAAATACTCAGGTCGGTCAAGCTGGGCTACAACGAGGAGGGAAAAGGGCCGCTGTTGAATATGAAGGCAGGGGAAACGCTTTATATCCTCGGCGGACTGGGTGAAGGCAATAGCCTGTTCTGGTACAAGGGCAAAACCTACATTCTCGATTATGACTATGCGCGCAAAGAGATCAGATACAGCCGGTCACCGCAGAACCAGTGGTGGGTAAAAATTCGGGACAAGCAGGGGCGTGAGGGTTGGGTTGCCGAAGCCAAAAACTTCGCCCATATGGACCGTTTCGAATAGTGACAGCCAGCCCCCCGAGATCGGGGAGCTGGCCGTGGATGACTCACTGCTTAGGTTGCAGCTTCATCTCTTGCAGATACTCCAGCACCTGGGTTTTGTAGTCCGCCTGATAGGAGAACTTGGTGCTATCGCACGCCGCAATCAGGTTGACCGCGGTGCAGAACAGGGTGGCTGCCAGCAACCCCTTGCCAACCCACTGCGGGTAACGGCGGCTCCAGCGTACCAGCAACAGCAGGATCGGGAACAGGGCGTAGGGGAAGATCAGCATCAGGTGCCAGTAGTTGAAGATGATGGGCGACAGCGCCGCACTCACCAGCACCGCCAGCACCGCCGCCAGCGCATAGAGACCGAGCCAGCTTTCACCATCCACTGGCGCGCGGTCGCTGCGCAGCAGACGCGGCTTGAGTTCCCGCCACAGCTGCCAGTTGGCCTTGGCCGCCAGCAGCACAGTCGCCGAGCCTACCCCGTAAATCACCACCCGCCACAGCCAGACTGCCGCCATCTGCAGGTATTCGTGCCCAGCCAGCCAGATGAACTGGGTGTCGTTGACCAGCTTGCTGGCAAACAGCCAGGAGCCGTAACGCAGCCAGTAGAGCACTGATTTCAGCACCGGATAGACATGCACCAGCCCCCAGCCGATATAGCGCTGGCGCGCCTCGGGATCGACGTTCTGGGTAATATGGCTGTTGCTCATCACTTCCATGGCGTAGGGGATCAGGGAAGCACCGATCAGCAGGGTAGCCACCACCACCCCGCTCCAGCTCACCTTGAGAATGCGGCGCCAGAACAGATAGGTAGACATTACCGCCAGCAGCGGCCAGGAGTAGTGCAGCTGCATCGCCATGCCGATAGCCAACAGGTGGACGATCATGTGCCAGAAGGAGGCCCGCTCGCGCATATGCCAGGCCGACCAGCAGTGCATGGCCGAGAAGAGGAACAGATAGGAGGGGTTATAGAGCAGACTCTCGTACTGGAACCAGGGGTTGAGCCAGCAGAGCACCAGAAACAGCAGACGCACCCTGTCATCAAACACCTGACGGATCACCGCATCAAACAGCAGGAATCCGACCAACCGCATCGCCAGCAGCAACACCATAGGGGCATAGGGAGAATCCCACAGCAGCAGCGGCCCGCCAATCAGCCAGGCCGACAAACTCCCCGGCACATTACCCACCGCACTCGCCGCATTGCCATAGCTGAGCCAGACCCCCTCATAAGCCCCAAGGTAACCCTTGTAGAGCATCTGGGTCTGGTCGCCGGTGAGGAGTTGGTGATCGGAAAACAGCCAGGAAAGCAGCAGCCCGGCAAATATACAGGCCGCGAATAATGCGTTATGGTAGCGCCCACTAAGACCAATCATTGATCCACACCTATTGAAAAAATTGCTAACGACTTTAACAGTTGCCACCTGATTTTGCTCGTTTACGATTCACATTTTTAGTAGATTTACCAGTCAGTTATGAGACCCGCGGAGCAGTTATGACCCCACCAGTTAAAAAGTTTTTATTCATTGTTGAAGACTTGTATGGTGGTGGTGCGGAAAAGGTTCTGCTCAATACCGCATCCTTGCTAAAAGATGCCGGTGCAGATGTAACTTTGTTTACCTTGCGGGAAAAAATAGACCATACGCTACCTGACAACATTCACCCGATTAATCTTGGCATTGTCACAAAGCTGACTAAAGCCATATCCAATGTTGCGGTTGAAAAAATACAAGCATCTCTGATCTTTAAAAAAGTCAAAGAGATCTCGCCTGACGTAATTATCTCATGCTCATGTGACAAAATTACCAGACACCTGCCTGATACACTGAATATTTATTACTGGATCCACGGAAATGTCACCGGTTTTGCCAAAGACAATGCCAAAGGATATGAAAAATTCAAGCGCTTCTATAATGGCAAGAAACTGATCTGCGTATCTCGTGGCATCGCGGACGACATTTTGCAAAATGTAAAAGCTACACCCAAATCGTGTCAGGTTATCTATAATCCGTTTGATATCGAGAAAATTCAGGCGTTGGCCAATGAGCCTTTCAGCAAGCCATTCGACAAGTATTTTATCCATGTTGGCACCTTCGAAGAACGAAAACGCCACGATCGTCTCTTGCAGGCATATCAGCTAAGTGGCGTTGATACGCCACTCGTCCTGATGGGCAAAGGGGAGCGACGCCCTCACATTGAAGACATGATCGAGGAGATGAACCTTGCCAGCAAGGTGAAGATCATCGACTTTCAGAAGAACCCCTACCCCTATATCAAAGCAGCTCAGGCGCTCATCCTAACATCCGATGCTGAAGGGCTGCCAACAGTGCTTATTGAAGCACTCATCTGCCATACCCCGGTGATCAGCGTGGATTGCCCGTCTGGGCCGGCAGAGATATTGACGAAACCACTCGATAAATTTCTAATCCCGATAGAAGATATCCGTGGACTGGCCATGGCAATTACAGGTGTTGATCGAAGGCGAATTTCCATTGATTCAAACTGTTATCAACTATTTTCTAGTGAAAGTGTGACCGAACAGTTTATATCTTTATGAGAAAGAGTTGGGGAAACCCCCAACTCTCTATAGATAATCAGCCACCCATTTGTTAAATACTGTTTTAAATTCAGCAACGTTGATAAAATTTACGTCTTGTTGTGCAGACCTCGTTTCTGCGTAGATAACACTTGAGTGAGGATTATTGGGATGCCACTCCACATTTTCTGGCATCCCGAAATTATCATTGTAAATACCAAGAACAGGTTTATTCAAACCTGTTGCAATATGCACCGTTGCTGTATCCACAGACACCATACCGGCACAATGCCTTGTCTGTGCAAAGAGTGCAGCCAGAGATGGTTTCTCATGATCACTAACAACCCTGGTTGGGTCACAAACATGAGATAAAACTCGTTCAACGTCCCTCTCACGCCCAGGTGGATACAAGAGACAAATGTTGTGATTTGATGAATCAAGCATTGTGTTAATTAACGCTATAATTTTTTCAACACTGAAACAACGGGATGTCCCACTGCCATATGGATTGAAACACAACGTTTTATTACTTGGCCACCAAGAGCCAACCCTATCCTCAGCATCCTGACACGAAGGCACTATATAACTGGTATCAGGGTTAGCAATCCCCATATGCTCCAACAGCACCTTAAATTTATTAGCGAAGTGCATCCCTGCTGTTTTTTGCCCCAGCTTGATATTAATACAGTCAAGCTCATCATCGACTCCTGCTACATTTTTGCTCCCAACTTTGGAGATGAAATAAAGGTCTTTCATCTTCATCTTTTGGCTAAAATGCACAAGATAATCTACATTCCCAATTTCATTGGCTAATTTTTTGAGCTCCATATAGCCAGCCCTCTTGGGTATTTCAAAGACGCAATCAAAGTTAAAAAAATCTCTAAACAATGGCGCCATTTCAGAGCTGGTAATGACATAGACTTTCCGCTCCGGAAATTTATTTTTAATCTCCCTTGCCACCCAGGAAGAGACGATTGCATCACCAAGCTTAGCATCCCACCTAACAAAAACAGTGGCACCATGTGATGACGCTCTCACTGATGAATGACGATCAAAAAGTAAAATACCCAGCTTGCGGCGAAGGACGTCCCTCCATAATTGAAATATTTTAATCATAGCAATCACCTCCATCACTCTATATGCTGACCATAATTTCTGTCATCAATCGTCGATTGGAATAGTCCAACATCCAGACAGCACGGCTCCACACCAGCGGCACTCAATTTATTCCACTGCAGCCGTCCAGTGAGGTAATCAGCAGGCATTCTGATTGGATAAGCTATTTTCAGCAGCTTGTGAGCGCCAGCCAATGTAAGAATATATCCACCTGTCGATATAATTCCTCTTTTTGAATTTTTACTAGGTGTTAAATATTTTGCCAAACGATACCCCTCTGGCAAAGATGAGTATATTGGGAAGTGTTTCGCCTTGCCATGATGTAAAAATACAATGTCAGAGCTATTTTTATTAGTGACCTCGTTGACGATAGCTTTGAAATGCATGTGGACGTATATATCATCTTCTAAAATTACACAGCGTGGGATATCTCGCTCCACCATCACTTCATATATATTGATATGACTCATGGCACAACCGACCTCACCCAAGCTAAGATCATGACCGCAAGTCTCTCTTGCCAGATTGAAATCTACTTTCGCCAAGCGATCTGATGGTAATGATTTACCATCTACAGCATCGAAAAACTCAAAGTTAATCCCCAAATGAGACATCTGGCGCTCTACCATGGCCCGTCTGTCAGCACTACGTGTCAAACTAATAATAAATACGGGTATCATAGCTATAATAAATCCTGCTTGAGTTCATGACAAAATAAAATAAAAATCAGACTGAATGAGTATAAATACATCATGCTTTGGTGTTCAAAAGGCACATCAAAAACTGCTCCGACAGCGAATGATATAGGGATAAAGACGCCTGCAGACACAAACCCCATTTCTTTCGCAAAAAATATTGCCGGCAATATAAGTATACCTAGTAAGAAAATGAATCCTATACCACCCCGAATAACTAAAGTCTGTAAATACTGGTTGTGTGCATGCGCAAGTTCGGGGTTTAGCAACGCTTGTGGCACAAGACCCAGCTTCACTTGCTCTTGCTTTAACGCATCAAAACCTTCAGTGCCCACACCTATTAATGGCGAGTCGAGAAATCCCAACCAAGCGCTTTCCCATGCTACCGCTCTTAGCCCAAGAGATGTGCTGTAATTTCCATTCTCCATGTTTACAACATCAGAAAGTCCAGAGTCTATTCTATTTTTCACGATACTGCTGTTTAAACATAGCATTCCGAGTACTAACAACAAACCTAGCGTGATTGAAATATATTTCAGTGGTTTTGTTTTTATTTTAAACAATAAAAAACATGTAATCACAACCATGAATGCTAGCCAAACACCACGACTTTGTGAAAGATATAGTGCCCCCAGAGAGAATAATGCCGAAATGATATGAAACCATTTTTCAAGGCGATTCTCTGAGAAAGAAACCGAAAACCAAAAATTGAGAATAGCCAATGTTAGGGCTGTTTGAGAAAAAATTATCGCATTTGTAAAACCCTCTACCCTAGCGACCCCATGATTATACTGCCATATACTAATAACCCCCAAGCCAAATCCACCAAGAATAACCCCATAACAACCAGCTTTTAATAAAAAAACATTCCGTGGAATTAAAAATGTGAAAAATATGACATAAATTATGGCACGCATAATGCCATATTGATCACCATGAACTTGTCTATTTACAAATAGATAAATGGCATAGAATAATAAAACCCATATTATATGACGATTTTTAAACCCCACCGGATAACGATGGATGTAAAAAGAAACCATGCCAATTATGGATGCCACAACAATGAGGTTAGATAGATATGTTTTTCCATCAGTAAAGAAAAACATTACGCTGAATGCAAAAATCAGGGTGCATGAAAAGATCAGAAGAGCAAATCGCTCCATGCTTATGGCATTTTTTGATATCACTTTGATTTCCTGAAGACATAATTTCCGCGAATTTTGCGCCATAACCCAAACACATCTGTGCGGGGAAAGATGGCGATCCGGCGGATCTGGAAAGGGTCCTGGTGCATTGCTTTGGGGCCGCTATTGGTAGCGACGGCAAAACGATACCCGGCGGCGATAGCCTGCTCCTTGGCACTCTCGTTCATATCTCCGTAAGGGTAGGCAAACGAGAGCAACGGATGGCCAAGCAGGGCCTCCAGTTGGCGTTTATTCTCCTGAATTTCATGGGCTTGTTGTTCGGGTGTGAGCTTGCTCAAACGGGGGTGAGTCAGAGTATGACCACCAATTTCCACATGACCGCAGGCAGCCAGCACCTTGACCTGCTCACCACTCATCAATGAAACCTTGGTATCCGGATTGGTCGGATGCTCCACATCCCAACGGTTATAGCCTTCACCGGTAACCACGTACACCACGGCTTTATAACCATATTTTTCCAGCAGCGGCAGCATGCGGGTCAGGTTGTCCTGATAGCCGTCATCGGCAGTGATCATCAGGTACTTCTTGCCGTATTGCAGACGGTGGATAAAGCCTTTGTCCGCCAAATCGCGGAACGTCAGGGTTTCGTAGCCTAGCCACTTCATCAATCGCAGATGCTTCTCGAACATGGCGATCGGCATCCAGGTGCCATGCACTCCTTTCTCGCTATCCTGCTCGATAAAACGGTGGTACATGATGACCGGCATCTCGCGGCGCAGTGTTTCGACTACGGCATCCTGATAGATGGTTTCGAGGCCAGATACTACCCCCTGCAAGCCATACTCATCCTGAATGCGTTGGCGAATGGCTTCCGGCACCACCTTGCTTGCGAGGGCGGATTCGATTTCGCCCTTCAGGGCAGCAAAATCGATGGCCAGATCCTTGGGACCGATATCGCCGAAGTTGCTGGCCAGCGCTTCATCCAGATTCTGTTCAGTCACCAGACCGATGGCCTTGGCTTCGCCAATGGCAAAGGCGGGCCGGCCGCAGAGCAGCGCTTCCATCGCCACCCGACCGGCACCGATCACCAGATCACACCCCGCCAGCAGAGCAGGCACATCATCGACATAACCGACAAACTCGGCACGATCCTGAAAACGGGCAAAACGCTCGGGCACGCGGGTACCGCTGACAATCCGTACCTTGCAGGCATCCAGATCGAGTACTTCGTCGAGCAGGCGGTAGCAAAGCTCCCCCTTGGGGCCGCTCAGGCGACCTATGATGGCGATCACCGGCTTTGGGTTGTCCGGCGCCGGCACAGGCTGAAACTTGTCGGTCTCGATACCGTTTCGCAGCACCTGTACGCTCGCAGGATCGACCCCCAGATTGTCGACAATCTGATGGGCAATATCCTCACAAACGGCAACCGCCCGATAGCCGAGGGCATGAAAGGCTTTGCGGGATGCGTGTACCGGCTGACGACCATGTACCGTGGTGATCATCGGGGTGCCAGTCAGCTTGCAGGCCACATAGCTGCTCCAGCCGGAGGCGCGGGAATGAGCATGTACCAACTGGATATGGTGCTTCTTAATGAGATAGATAAGGTAGAAGACGTGCCAGAAGCGGCGCAGAATGCTGCGCTTGTTGAATCGAAGCTTGAAGACAAGACCAAGAGTCGGCTTGGTCAGGGTATCTGAAACGTAAAAAACGTTGTGACCACGCCGGGTCAGTTCGTTACCGACCGTGGTGGCATAGACCTCAGCTCCCGTTACCTCGAGCTGGGAGAGTGCCATCAATATATTCACCCTAGACCTCCGTTAACAAGACTCGAATGAAGAGAGCAACTGGAAGGATGTTTGCTCTCCCCATCTAATAATTGCTCGATCTGCCTCATACTCTCTCGGAGATTGAAAATCTTGGCTCGCTCCTTCGATAAGGAACTATATGTTGATAGCATTTTTTGATTATCAATCATTTTTCGTATTGCCAATGCAAGCGCATTTGCATCCCCGACAGGAACGAGAACACCATATTTCCCGCCATCGAGAGCTTCATTAGGCCCAGTACAATCTGTCGATACAATGGCCTTCCCCAACGCCATTGCTTCTACGAGTACAACTGGGTAACCCTCATAATGTGAGGACATAACGAATAGATCGCCATCAGCAAGATATGGATATGGATTTTCCTTGAATCCAAGTAATTTAGCACTATCACCAATATTATTAATATTGATAAATGACTCTAACCCAGCTCTATCATCACCTTCTCCCAAAATAGTAAGGTGATATTTAACCCCTGCATCAATATTTATTTTATGAGCAGCCAGTAAGATGTCGAATCCTTTTTGGGCATTGCATAGCCGTCCAATAGCAATAACTTTTATTTTCCCCTCACTCGTAATAGGCTCATGACTTTTCCGCATTATGCCTTCTATATCAACAGGATTATACACTACTTGAGTATATGGTTTTACTTCAGGATACAATTTCAACAATGCATTCTGTGCACCTTTAGAGACACAGACAATGTTATCCATTTTTTTATAAACGGTACGCTCAACTTTTCTGGAAAGAATTTGATGGCACAACAAGTCTATATGGACCCATGCTATCTTTCGAACAACAGAATTCAGGTGCGATAACAACAGAGAGCTATTCCCTTCCAAAAATGCCACACCGACATCATATCGTTCGCTAAATATGACACTGGCCAACCATTTGGTATTGACAACAAAATTCCACCAACGTTTTTTAATAGAAAATAAAATTTTCCGCTGAAACCACTCCGATGGTTCGGTCGGCAACAGAAATTTTACTGTTACATTTTGGGGAACCTGAGATAAATATACACCCTCACGCCTCAATAAAAGCAAAGTTATAGCGTACTTACTAAAATCCAAACGCTTAAGCGTTTCAATAAGGACCTTTTCGGCGCCTCCTCCGCCCAATGTTTCCATTATAAATAAAACTTTTTTCTTCATGCTTACCACATAGAAAATAATGAAAAAGCCGCCTGATTGGCGGCCATTCCGCAAGAGCGAATAATTAAGCCCGGTTGAGCCAGGCCATGTAATCCGCTACCCCTTCGGCAACGGTTTTGAACTCGGCGTCATAACCCACGCTGCGCAGCTTGGTCATGTCAGCCTGGGTGAAGCTCTGGTAGCGACCCTTGAGGTGATCCGGGAAGGGAATGTACTCGATGGAACCCTTCTGATGATGCTTGATCACCGCTTCGGCCACGTTCTGGAACGGCTCGGCACGGCCGGTACCACAGTTGAAGATGCCGGAGTGCTGCGGGTTCTGCCAGAACCAGAGGTTTACCTTGCAGACATCGTCAATATAGATGAAGTCACGCATCTGGCCACCGTTCGGGAAGCCATCGCAACCTTCGAACAGCTTGGGATTCTCGCCCTTCTTCACCTGGGTATTGAGGTGGAAGGCGACGGAAGCCATGGAGCCTTTGTGCTGTTCGCGCGGGCCGTAGACGTTGAAGTACTTGAGGCCAACAACCTGAGAGTTGATCTCCGGCATCCAGCGGCGCACGTACTGGTCAAACAGCTGCTTGGAGTAGCCGTAGACGTTGAGCGGCTGTTCGAACTTGGGATCTTCGATGAAATTGTCGTTGCGGCCACCGTAGGTCGCGGCAGAAGAGGCGTAGATAAACGGAATTTCGCGCTCGATGCAGTAGTGGAACAGATCCTTGGAGTACTCGTAGTTGACCTCCATGATGAACTTGCCGTTCCACTCGGTGGTGGCAGAGCAGGCACCTTCGTGGAAGATCACCTCGATGCCGTTGTCCCACTCTTCAAACTCGTCGCCGGAGACGATGCGCGCCTGAAACTCGTCTTTGTCCATGTAGTCAGCGATGGTCAGATCGACCAGGTTGACGAACTTGGTGCCGTCGGTCAGGTCATCAATGACCACGATATCGGTCCGTCCTTGAGCGTTCAGCTGCTTGACCAGATTGCTGCCGATAAAGCCAGCACCGCCAGTTACTACGATCATGGAGTTTGCCTCTCGTACGTTGATGGCTACATGTGACTGCTTGTTAAAGCTGTGTATAGTGAGCCAATTTGAAATTGCCGAAAAGTTTATCACGGGCCGTCCGGGGATTCGACCTTGTTCAAAACTGCCCCGAGCGGAACCTGTTGGAGGAATGAGTGATGAAAACCAGAGACAGGATCATTCACAGCGCGACCGAGCTGTTCAACGATCAGGGTGAACGCAACATCACCACCAACCACATTGCGGCGCACATGGGTATCAGCCCGGGCAACCTCTACTACCACTTCCGCAATAAAGAAGACATCATCCACTCCATCTTCGACCAGTATGCCCGTCACCTTAGCGAGAGCTTCGTGCCGACCCGCAACCGTGAAATCACCCTGCAGGATCTGATGGGCTATCTCGATGCCATCTTCTATCTGATGTGGCAATTCCGCTTCTTCTACGCCAATCTGCCGGACATCCTGAGCCGCGACGAACCGCTGCAACAGAAGTACCTCAAGGCCCAGGAGCAGATGCGTTCTTCCGTGGTCGCGCTGCTCCGGAGCCTGCGCGAAGGGGGCATTATCGATGTCAGCGATGAAGACCTGCCGGATCTGGGCCAGACCATCAAGATGGTGGTGACCTGCTGGATCCCGTTCCAGATTGCCCAGGCCCCCAACACCCGCATCACCAAACCGCTGCTCTATCAGGGCGTGTTGAAGGTGCTGTTCCTGCTGCGCCCCTATGTGCAGCCCCAGGTAGCCGGACAGATCCAGCAGCTGGAGCAACACTACCGTCAGCTGGCCCAACCAGCTGGGTGAGATCTGTTTCACATTTGTTAAATATCAGCACAATCATTTGAATTCACCGCAACAGATTGCAGTAAAATGTCGCCCTCTGTTGATACGCAGCTGAAATAGCCAATAAGGATCGAGGATGTCTAACGGATTCTATCGTCACCTGACCGAGCAACTGAACCAGGTGCAAGCTGAAGGGTTGTACAAGCAGGAGCGCATCATCACCTCCGCCCAACAGGCCAGCATCGCCGTCGGCGGTGAGCAGGTACTGAACTTCTGTGCCAACAACTATCTGGGATTGGCCAACCACCCGGATCTGATCGCTGCCGCCCATCAGGGGCTCGACAGCCACGGCTTCGGCATGGCCTCGGTGCGCTTCATCTGTGGCACCCAGGATCAGCACAAAGCGCTGGAGCAGAAGATGTCTGCCTTCCTCGGCACCGAAGATACCATCCTCTACTCCTCCTGTTTCGATGCCAATGGCGGTCTTTTTGAAACCCTGTTCGGCGCCGAAGATGCCATCATCTCCGATGCCCTCAACCACGCTTCCATCATCGACGGCGTGCGACTGTGTAAGGCCAAGCGTTATCGCTACGCCAACAACGATATGGCCGAGCTGGAAGCCCAGCTCAAGCAGGCTGACGCCGATGGCGCCCGCTTCAAGCTGATCGCCACCGACGGTGTCTTCTCCATGGATGGCGTCATCGCCGACCTCAAATCCATCTGCGATCTGGCAGACAAATACGATGCGCTGGTGATGGTGGATGACTCCCACGCCGTCGGCTTTATCGGCGAGAATGGTCGTGGCACCCACGAATATTGCGGCGTGATGGATCGGGTCGACATCATCACCGGCACCCTGGGCAAGGCGCTCGGCGGCGCATCCGGCGGCTATACCTCCGGCAAGAAAGAGGTGATCGACTGGCTGCGTCAGCGCTCCCGCCCTTACCTCTTCTCCAACTCGCTGGCCCCCTCCATCGTTGCCGCCACCATCAAGGTGATCGACATGCTGGCCGAGGGTCACGACCTGCGCGCCCGCCTGAAAGAGAACAGCCGTTACTTCCGCGAGCGGATGAGCGCCGCTGGCTTCACTCTGGCTGGCGCCGACCACGCCATCATTCCGGTGATGCTGGGGGATGCCAAACTGGCCTCCGAAATGGCAAGCCGCATGCTGGCAGCTGGCATCTATGTGGTGGGCTTCTCCTTCCCGGTCGTGCCCAAGGGCCAGGCGCGCATTCGCACCCAGATGTCTGCCGCTCACACCCGCGAGCAGCTGGACAAGGCGATCGACGCCTTTATCCGCATCGGCCGTGAACTCGGCGTTATCTGATTTGAATCAAGGGGCTGCAGCCCCTTTTTTCTGCATTCATATTGAAGGAACAGCCATGAAAGCACTCTCCAAACTGCACAAAGAGGTCGGCATCTGGATGACGGATGTACCGGCCCCCGAGCTCGGCCACAACGACCTGCTGATCAAGATCCGCAAAACCGCCATCTGCGGCACCGATATCCACATCTACAACTGGGACGAGTGGTCCCAGAAGACCATTCCGGTACCCATGGTGGTCGGCCACGAATATGTCGGCGAAGTGGTCGCCATCGGTCAGGAGGTGCGCGGCTTCGCCATCGGCGATCGGGTCTCCGGTGAAGGGCATATCACCTGCGGTCACTGCCGTAACTGCCGCGCTGGCCGCACTCACCTCTGCCGCAACACCATTGGTGTTGGCGTCAACCGCCCGGGCGCCTTTGCCGAGTATCTGGTGATTCCCGCATTCAACGCCTTCAAGCTGCCGGACAACATCCCGGACGAGCTGGCCGCCATCTTCGACCCGTTCGGCAATGCGGTGCACACCGCCCTCTCCTTCGATCTGGTGGGTGAAGATGTGCTCATCACCGGGGCAGGCCCCATCGGCATCATGGCAGCCGCCGTCTGCCGCCATGTGGGTGCGCGCCACGTGGTGATCACCGACGTCAACGAATACCGGCTGGAGCTGGCCCGCAAGATGGGCGCCACCCGCGCGGTCAACGTGGCCAAGGAGAAGCTGGCCGACGTAATGAGCGAGCTGGGCATGACCGAAGGGTTTGACGTGGGGCTGGAGATGTCCGGCGTCCCGAGCGCCTTCCAGGAGATGCTCGACAAGATGAACCACGGCGGCAAGATCGCCATGCTCGGCATTCCCCCCTCCACCATGGCCATCGACTGGAACAAGGTGATCTTCAAGGGGCTGTTTATCAAAGGGATCTATGGCCGCGAGATGTTCGAGACCTGGTACAAAATGGCCAGCCTGATCCAGTCCGGGCTGGATCTCTCCCCCATCATCACCCACAGATTCCACATCGACGAATTCCAGCAGGGGTTCGATGCGATGCGCTCCGGCCACTCCGGCAAGGTGATCCTGAGCTGGGATAAATAGGCCGTTTCACCCCTTGGTTACTCGAAACCCGGCGAATGCCGGGTTTCTTTTTATCTCCACCACCAGAATTGCCGTGATATCGCCCAAAACTTTGTACGCAGAGTGTTTAACACTTCACACACAAGCGTTTAAATGGCTGTAACTATTCGGTTATAATCCCGTCGTTTACATGGATAATAAAAGACTGCTGGGAGTATATGAGCGTGTTGAAAAAACTGAGCTATTTGCTGGCTGTCGGGATGACGGCCGCCAGCTTGTCTGGGGCAGTGCTTGCTGCCGATGAGATGTCACCGGAAGCCATTGCCGAGCGGATCAAACCAATCGGTCAGGTCTATACCGCCAAGGATCTGGAAGGTATTGCCGGCGCGAGTGCTGCTCCGGCGGCAGCCGCCTCTTCCGGTCCCCGCGATGGCGAAACGGTATACAAGGGCGCCTGCTTCGCCTGTCACGACACCGGTGCCGCCGGTGCCCCCAAACGGGGTGACAAGGCAGCCTGGGATCCTCGCATCGCCCAGGGCATTGATACTCTCAAGAAACATGCCATTGAAGGCTTTACCGGCAAGTCCGGCATGATGCCTCCGCGCGGCACCTGTGCGAACTGTAGTGATGAAGAGATTGAAAACGCCATCCACTACATGATCGACAAGCTGTAAGTATTTGAAAGGGCCGCAATTGCGGCCCTTTCAATCTATCGGCTTCCGACTACTCTTGTAAGGTAGACATATCGGGAGTTGCACATGTCGTCCCAATCCATCGAACCCCACTACTCAACTCCTCTGTTGGCGTTGGTCTCTGCCATTATGGACTTCCCGGCGCCACAAACCGCCACGTCTGACGATTACGATGCCCTGATCCAGCAGATTGACCAACTCTGCCCGCTGCAACATTTCGGCATGCTGGGCCTCTCCGATACCGGTCTGAACTGGCTTTACGCCTACAAGGTCAGCGACATCTTCAAGCAACAGCTGGGCCGTGAGCAGTCCCGCATCACCGATCAACTCACCCAGCTAGATGAAGCCGAAGGGTGGTGCGTCTTCCCCATCGAGCATGGCCAGATACAGTGGTTGCTGGCGCGTGGCACACCAGCCGACCTGCCGACCCTGCGTCTGCTGCTGGAGTGTCTGGCCAAACGGCTGACCGAAACCCAGGCGGGATCCCATCTCACCGAGCTCCCTTCACCGCTGATCCGCAAAGACCCGAACTGGAAAAAGAAAATCGAGAGCATCAGCCGCATCATGCGGCTCGCCAATACCCTGCCGGCCCAGGCGCTCTTCTCCCAACTGGAAGCGGTACTGCGTCAGATGCTCACCATCGAGGACATGTTGCTGGTCAGGCTAACCAGTCAGAAGCTGGAAAAGATCTACCCCGCCCATCCCCATCAGGGAGATGAGTTCATCAGCGGCTTGTGCCATAGCACCAGCAATCTCGAGGTGAACAGGGAGTCCCGCTACTGGCACAGCATGCCGCTGCGGCTGCAACAACAGTACTTCGCCCACTTCATCATCAGCACGGCTCAACCGCTGGAGACCGACGACAAGCTGTTTCTAGACTTCCTGCGTGGCCAGCTCACCCTGCTGCTGGAGCTGAGACGGATCCGCCAGCAGCTCAACGACATCAATACCGAAGACTCCATCAACCAGCGGCTGCAACAGCTGCGTCAGACCAACCTCAGGCTGCAAAAGCAGCTCAAGCAGCATCAGGAGCTGGAACGGCGGCTGCAATTCGATGCGCTTCACGACCCGCTGACCCAGCTGCCCAACCGCGCGCTGTTGATGAACCACCTCAACCACGCCATGACCCACTACAACCGCTACAAATCGCCGGGATTCGCGGTGATTTTTATCGATGTGGATCACTTCAAGCAGATCAATGACACCCTCGGCCACAGCGCTGGCGATCAGCTGCTCAAGGAGGTGAGCCGCCGCCTGCAGACCTGCATCCGGCAAAACGATCTGGTGGCCAGACTGGGGGGTGACGAGTTTGTCATCTATCTGGACAGCAGCAAGAGCGACGATGACATCAGCCCGGTGCTCAACCGCATTATCAGCCGTCTCTCCTACCCGTTCCGGCTACTCGGCAACGAGCTGAGCATTACCGTCAGCCTTGGGGTATCGAGCGTATCCGAGCAAACCTCAGATATCAGCCAGCTGCTCCATCAGGCCGATCTGGCCATGTATCAGGCCAAACGCAATGGTCGCAGTCGCATCGTCAGCTACTCGGATGATTGCATCAACCAGAACTGGAATTCGCCGGAAGAGATGCTGGCCAGAGCCCTGCGGGAGGGGCGTATTGTCCCCTACTTCCAGCCGGTGATCCGGCTGCAGGATAGCCGCCTGACCGGACTGGAGGTGATGGCGCGCTGGCTGACCGAGGAGGGGATTCTGAAGGATGCGTTTGACTTTATTCCGCTGGCGGAGCAGTGCGGCCTGATTCTGGAGCTGGATTACCAGATCCTGCGTCACACCTGTCAGCAACTGAAGAACTGGCTGCCAATCTCCGGGCAGAGCAAGTTCAAGGTCGCCATCAATCTGTCGGGCAAGCATCTGGTCAACCATGACCACATCATGCGCCTAATGGGAATCATCGAAGAGGAAGGGGTCGCCCCCGGCTATCTGATTTTTGAATTCAACGAGCGGGAGCTGTCGCGGCAAGATTCCGATGCGCTGGCATCCCTGCATGACCTGAGGGCCAAGGGTATCCAGATCAGCCTCGATGATTTCGGCACCGGCTTCTCCTCCCTCAACGCCTTGTTCCACTTCCCGGTGGATTACATCAAGGTGGATGACAGCTTTACCCAGAGGATGCTGCAATCGCCCAAAGATTTGGCGCTGATCCGCGCCATGCGGGATATCTGTCAGGATCTCGATTACACCCTGGTCGTCGAGGGGATCGAGAACCAGCAGCAATTGCAGAAGCTGATTGATATCGGCTGCCGGATGGGGCAAGGGCGCTATATCTCTCCACCGATGCCGGGAGCAGACATAGTGCCGCTACTGACCCCGGCCAATCCTTAGGGTTAATCCTTCTTGAACAACGCCCGCAGGTTGGCAACACCGACCTGCCCCTTCTGCTGGCGCTCCTCGGCAGTCACCTTCTTCTGGTTTTCCCATTCAAGGTCATCCTGCGGCAGCTCCAGCAGGAAGCGGCTCGGCTCTGGCCGTACCGACTCGCCGTACTGACGCCGCTCCTTGCAGAGGGTAAAGGTCAGCTCGGTCTGGGCTCGAGTAATGCCCACATAGGCGAGCCGCCGCTCCTCCTCAACGTTATCTTCATCGATGCTGGTCTGGTGGGGCAGCAAGCCCTCTTCCATCCCCACCATGTAGACATAGGGGAACTCCAACCCCTTGGAGGCATGCAGGGTCATTAACTGCACCTGATCCGCATCATCCTCCCCTTCGTTGCGCTCCATCATGTCGCGCAAGGTGAGGCGAGTGACCACCTGTGCCAACGTCATCGACTCTTCCAGCTCATCTCCTTCCAGCATCTCGGTGATCCAGCGATAGAGAGTGGAGACGTTCTGCATCCGCATCTCGGC
Source organism: Aeromonas sp. Lyrl_2 (assembly GCF_051948815.1). NCBI lineage: Bacteria > Pseudomonadati > Pseudomonadota > Gammaproteobacteria > Aeromonadales > Aeromonadaceae > Aeromonas > Aeromonas sp. Lyrl_2. The sequence goes on along the minus strand of NZ_JAYJLJ010000011.1, from coordinate 4,389 downwards.
CGCTTTCGGGCTGGGTGAGGTCTCGTAGAGCCACTCTTCGTAGTGGATCTCCTTGATCATGTCCCGCACCGCCTCCACCGGATTGCCACGCAGCGCCTGATCGCCAAGGCGTACCAGCCAATTGGTAAATGCCTGCAGGGCCACGAGGCCGCGGCCGGAGAGGTGCTGCTCGAGCCCCAGCTCGAAGCTGGCAGCAAACAGACTCTTGCCGCGCTGGTTGGCATACTGACCCAGTTTTTCGAGGGTGGTGGGGCCAATCTCGCGGCGCGGCAGGTTGACCACCCGCAGGAAGGCGGTGTCCTCATCCGGATTCACCAGCAGCTTGAGGTAGGCCATGATGTCCTTGATCTCGGTGCGGGAGAAAAACGAGGTACCGCCCGAGATACGGTAAGGAATCCGGTTGGTCATCAACGCCTTCTCGAAGATGCGCGACTGATGGTTGCCCCGATAGAGGATGGCGTAATCCTTGAACCGGGTGCGGTTCATAAACTTGTGGCCCATCATCTCGGCGGCGATCCGCTCCGCTTCGTGCTCCTCGTTCTTGGCGAACAGCACCTTGAGCTTCACCCCCTCATCCAGCTCGGAGAAGAGCGCCTTGTCATAGACGTGGGGATTGTTGGCGATCAGGATGTTGGCGCACTTGAGGATACGCCGCTTGGAGCGGTAGTTCTGCTCCAGCTTGATCAGCTTGAGGCTGGGGAAATCTTCGCTCAGCAGCACCAGATTCTGTGGCTTGGCACCGCGCCAGGAGTAGATGGACTGGTCGTCGTCCCCCACCACAGTAAAACGGGCCCGCTCGCCGACGATCTGCTTCACCAGCTCGTATTGGCTGGTGTTGGTGTCCTGATACTCATCGACCAGCAGATAGCGGATCTTGTTCTGCCAGCGCTCGCGTACCTCCTGATTGCTCTTGAGCAGCAGGGTCGGCATCACGATGAGGTCGTCAAAATCCAGCGCGTTATAGGCCACCATCTGGCGGTGATAACGTTCGTAGAGCTGGGCCATCAACACCTCTTCCGGCCCACGGGCGATGCGCATGGCGCGGGCTGGCAGGATAAGGTCGTTCTTCCAGTTGGAGATTTGGCTGATAAGGGCCGAGAGCTTGTCCTTGTCGTTGTCGAGCTCGTCTTCAGTCAACTCTTTCAGCAGCGCCAGCTGGTCGGTGTCATCGAACAGGGAGAAGTTCGCCTTGAGATTCAGGCTCTTGTGCTCCTGACGAATGATATCGAGACCCAGGGTATGGAAGGTGGAGACCATCAGCCCCCGCGCCTCCTTGCGACCCAGGGTCTGGCCGACCCGCTCCTTCATCTCCCGCGCCGCCTTGTTGGTAAAGGTGACCGCAGCGATGTTGCGCGCACTGTAGCCGCACTGCTGCACCAGATAGGCAATCTTGTTGGTGATGACGCGGGTCTTGCCCGATCCGGCACCCGCCAGCACCAGGCAAGGGCCGGAGACATACTTGACCGCTTCGTTCTGATTGGGGTTGAGCTTCATGGGCCGGATCTCTTGGCTTATGATGAGGGGCGGCATTGTACCAGAAATCACCCGACGAGCCGTACCTGCTGCACGGCAGGCAACCGCCAATCGGGCTTATCGCGCCTTGTGTTCGGGCGCTATTTTCAGGATCATGGCCGACCTTTCGAGATGATGACTTTTTCCAGATGATGAGGGGAGCATGAATCAGCAACAGCACGACCAACTGCGCAGCCAGTTTCCGGCCTTGACGCAGGAGGTAAACGGCCATCCTCTGGTCTATCTGGACAACGCCGCCACCACCCAGAAACCGCAAGCGGTACTGGATGCCATCGCTCACTACTATCGGATCGACAACGCCAACGTGCACCGTGCCGCCCACACCCTGAGTGGCCGCGCGACCCGTGCCTTCGAGGCCGCCCGCGAAACGGTCGCCCGCTTTATCAATGCGCCCCGCAGCCACGAAGTTATCTGGACCCGTGGTACCACAGAAGCGATCAATCTGGTAGCCCAGAGCTGGGGGATGAACGAACTCAAGACAGGGGACGAAATCATCCTCAGCACGCTGGAGCACCACGCCAATATCGTCCCGTGGCAGCTGGTCGCCCAGCGTACCGGCGCGGTGATCCGGGTTATCCCACTCGATAAGCGGGGCGATCTCGATCTGGCCGCCTATCACGCCATGCTGGGAGCACGCACCCGGCTGGTGAGCGTGGCCCACGTCTCCAATGCCCTCGGTACAGTCAATCCAGTCAAAGAGATAGTGGCTGCCGCCAAGGTAGTCGGCGCTCTGACCCTGATCGACGGTGCTCAGGCGGTGGTTCATCTCGACGTCGATGTGCAAGCCATCGGTTGCGACTTCTACGCCTTCTCCGGCCACAAGCTCTATGGCCCGACCGGCATCGGTGTGTTGTGGGGCCGCACCGAGCTATTGGAGCGGATGCCGCCCTGGCAAGCCGGTGGCGAGATGATCGATCGGGTCAGTTTCAGCGGCACCACCTTCAATACCCTGCCTTTCAAATTCGAGGCGGGCACCCCCCATATCGCTGGCGCTATCGGCCTCGCCGCCGCTATCGACTTTGTGATGGGGCAAGATCGGCAATGGCTTGCCCAGCATGAGCAAGCGCTGACCGACTATCTGGTCGCAGGCCTGCAACAGGTGCCGGGGTTGCGTCTAATCGGTGAACCCGGCCAACGCGTCGGTGCTGTCTCTTTCTTGCTCGACGACATCCACCCGCAAGATGCTGCTACCCTGCTCGACATGCAGGGGATCGCCCTGCGAGTCGGCCATCACTGCGCCATGCCGTTGATGGAATCGCTCGGGATCGGCGGCACCATGCGCGCCTCGCTGGCCTGCTACAACAATCGGGACGATGTCGACGCCCTGCTGGCCGCCCTGCACAAACTCAGTGACTTCTTCTAAGGCAGACAACCGAATGAGTGACCTCGCAAGCTATACCCAGATTGGCCTTGAGCCCAACGCCGACACCATCCGCCAGCAGTTTGCCGCAGCCCACGGCTGGGAGAACCAGTACCGGCTCATCATCCAGCTCGGCAAGCTGTTACCCGTGCTACCCGGCGAATGGCAGCAGGAGGAGTTTCGCCTCAAGGGGTGTGAAAGCCAGGCTTGGCTGAAGGGAGAACAAAGCGAGGATGGCTGCTGGCACTTTGCCTGTGATTCCGATGCTCGCATCGTGCGGGGCCTTATCGTCATCGTGCTGGCGGCACTCAACCACCAATCGTCTGCGGCGATCCAGGCTTTTGATATGGAAGACTATTTCAGCGAACTGGGACTTGAGAAACACTTGAGCCCGTCACGAGGTAACGGGCTCAGAGCGATCGTGCTGGCGATCCGGGAGCAGGCAGTCTAATCCGCTTTGTGCAGAGGTCGATTAGGCTTCGCCAATCGACCCTACTTCTTCATTCCCGGCCTCTTTCTCGGCACGGGCCCCCCGCTCGGCAATCTTCTTCAATACCCGGGACGCGGCAACCAGCCCAAAGGTTGCCGTCACCGGCGTCACAGCGCCAAAGCCGGAGGCGCAATCCATCTTCATGGTGCCATCGCTGGCTGCCTTGGCCTGACAGGTACCACCATTGCCATCCGGATAGCTCAGCTGCTCGGTTGAGAAGACACACTCCACCCCGAATTTGCGCGCCGGATTCTTGCTGAAGTTGTGCAACCGGCGCAGGTCGGAGCGCACCTTGGCGGCCAACGGGTCCTGAATGGTCTTGGCCAGATCGGCTACGGTGATTTGGGTCGGGTCCATCTGCCCGCCAGCACCACCCGCGACAATCACCGGGATCTTGTTGCGCTTGCAGAAGGCAATCAGCGCCACCTTGGCCTTGATCGAATCGATGGCATCCACCACATAGTCAAACTCTCGCTTGATATGTTTGGCCAAGTTGTCGGCGGTGACGAAATCATCCACCTCGATCACGTTGCAATCCGGATTGATGGCGCAAATACGCTCGGCCATCACCTCGGTCTTGAGGCGACCGACTGTGCCCTGCATAGCGTGGATCTGGCGATTGGTGTTGGTGATGCAGATATCATCCATGTCGATCAGGGTGATCTGGTTGATACCGGCGCGGGCCAGCGCCTCGGCCGCCCAGGAGCCCACGCCGCCGATCCCCACCACACAGACCTTAGCCTGGCTAAAGGAACGCAGGGCGTTCTGACCATAAAGACGGGCAATGCCCCCGAATCGCTGTAGATATTCTGCTTTCATACCACCACCTTGCTTGAGGGCGGCCATTATAGCGACAACCACCGCCAGCCGCGATGGCAGAACCGGAGAAAATCGGGAAGGAAAAACAGGGAAAACGGCAGAGAAGAGAGAATAAAAGGTCAATTATCAGACTATTTTCTGAATTACAGGCAATAAAAAACCCCGCTCGATGAGCGGGGTTCCTTGT